>VGTG01000001.1 GCA_016874795.1 Deltaproteobacteria bacterium
TGCATTTCTCACCAGATCACGTCGCGAGGCGGTCGAGAGTGCCGAAGATTCGCGAGCCTCGGACCGGAGGGCGACGCAGGCGTACTTGAACAGTACGTCGAGGAGCCCAGAGGGAGAAGCTCGCGAAGATTCGGTGCTATCGGCCGCCGCAGTAGGGATCTGGTGAGAAATGCAGGCTAGGCTCGACGCATGGGACTCCTCGTCGAGGGCCAGTGGCAGGACCAGTGGTACGACACGAAGTCGACCGGCGGCCGCTTCGTTCGCCAGAACGCTTCGTTCCGCGACCGCATCGCGAAGGACGGCTCGACGCCGCGCACGGCCGCGACCGCTTCCCGGCCGAGTCGTCCCGCTAGCCCCTGAGCGGACGTCGACGATCGAAGGTCGCTTCCAGCGCGGCCGGGCGCGATGGTAGATTCCCGCGACTTCGAGAAGAGGGACCCGATCCATGCGCCGATTGCTGCTGCTCGCCCTGCTGTTCTTCCCGCTCGCGACCGCCCAGGCCGCCGATCAAACGGTGCTCGGCTCCGTGCTGGTGGTGAAGAACCCGAGCACGGCGGCGAAGCGCAAGGTCCTCGTCAAGGCGAGGGAGACGGCGAGTGACGACACCCTGATCGGCAACCCCGTCGTCGCCGGCGCGACGGTGACCATCGCCGCCCTGGGCGCAAACCCGAGCCAGGAGACGTACTCGCTCCCCGCCGGCGTCAGCCCGGCGACCGGCCGGTCGTACTGGAGCGGCGATGCTTCGATCGGTTTCACGTACCGCGACAACGACGGCGACAACGGTCCGGTGAAGAAGGCGCGGCTCTCCCTCCGGGGCGGGGTGTTCAAGATCGACGTCACCGTCGATGGCGATCATGGGCCGGTGGCAATGGTCCCTCCCAATCCCGGCTCGAGCGGTTGTGTGCTCTTCGATGTCGCCGACGGCGATTCGTACAGCGTGCGATTCGCCGATGGACGGCTCGTGAACAAGGGCAGCGCGCTCTTCAAGATGACGAAACCGAACGGCGAGGGGACGTGCGCTCCGACGGCGACACCGACCCCGGTCCCGTCGCCCACTCCGAGTCCGACGCCGACGCCGGTTCCGACGCCCACCCCGGTGCCGACCTTCGATCTGCCGAACATCACGCCGCCGGGAGCCGCGCCGCTGCGCTATCGCGATCTCGTCTTCTCGAACGTGACCATCACCAGCAACGTCGTGTACGGCAGCGCCGTCAACCTCTCGGGTCAGACCGTCACGCTGCTGCTCGACATCTACGAGCCGACCGGCGACACGGTGACCGAGCGCCCGGCGATCGTCTGGGTGCACGGCGGCTCCTTCTGCTGCGGCAGCAAGACCTCGGCGGAGATCGTCGACGAGGCCACCACGTTTGCGCGCAAGGGCTACTTCAACGTCTCCATCAGCTATCGCCTCGAGCCCGGCGGTTGCACGGGCAGCGTGCCGATCACCACCTGTATCGCCGCGATCCGGGAGGCCCTCGAAGATGCGCAGACGGCGGTCCGCTTCCTGCGCACGAACCAGGCACTCTACGGCATCGACGAGACCCGCATCGCGATCGGCGGCTCGTCGGCCGGCGCCATCACCGCCCTGAACGTCGGCTTCTCTTCCGGCGAGGACCCGACGGCCGCGGTCGACGGTTCGGTCTCGCTCTCCGGCTTCCGCACCCACGGTGCACCCGGTCCTGGCGACGCACCGAGCCTGCTGTTCCACGGCACCTCGGACAACATCACCCCGTACTCGTCGGCGGTCAGTACACGGAATCAAGCGATCGCCGCCGGCCTCGACTCCTTCCTCACCACCTGGACCGGCGCCGGACACGTTCCCTACGTGCAGCACCGCACCGAGATCCTCGATCAGACGACGAACTTCCTCTACTGGGAGCTGGACCTGGAAGACGCCGCGCAGTGAATCTCTTCATGGCTTGATCACGCCGCGGGCGTAGGCGACGCGCGACGCGGTCGTCAGCACGTCCGCGCGCGAAGCGACGAGCGTGTAGCGCGCGTTCGCGAGGTCGCGCTCCGCGGTCAGGAGATCGACGATCGTCCCGAGCCCGTGCCGATACCGCGAGAGGTTCGCATCGTACGCGTCCTCCGACGCCGCGAGCAGCGCCTCCGCGTAATCGAGCTTCTGCACCGCGGCGCGGAAGTCGTAGTAGGCGCGCCAGACCTGCGCGATCGTGTCGAGCTCCGCACTCTCGAGCTCCGCGCGCGCCTGCTTCTCCTCGGCCTCCGCCTCGCGCAGCGCGTTCAGGCGCTCGAAGCCGCGGAAGGCGTCCCACTGGAAGCCGAAGACGGTGCTGTACGACGGCTCGTTGTTGTGGACGCGCGGGCCGCCCTGCACCGCGTAGTCCCAGACGTTCTGGCCGTAGGATCCCGTGAAGCCGATCGTCGGGAAGAAGTCGGCCTTCGCGCGCTCGACGCCCGCTTCGGCGGCACGAAGCGAGGCGACCTGCGCGGCGAGATCGGGGCGCTCGCGGAAGGCGTCGTCGATCAGCTCGTCGACCGCCTCGCTCAGGTCCTCCGGCATCGGCTGCTCGGCGAGCGACTCGATCGTCACGGGATGATCTGCCGGGATGCCGAGCGCGAGCGCGAGGTCCGCCTGACGGTTCTTCACCGCGACCTTCGCGTTCTCGAGCTCGTAGACGGCGCGCGCGTCGACCTGCTTCGCGAGGAGCACGTCCGGACGCGTCGCGAGACCGACGCCGAGACGCTCGTCCGCCGACGTGAAGACCGTGCGCGCGAGCTCCACGTTCCTCACCGCGGCTCGCTCCATCGCCTGCGCCGCATCCAGCAGGTAGTAGGCCGTCTGCACGCGGAAGATCACCGTCTGGAGCGCGCGGTTGAAGGTGAAGTTCGCGGCCACGAGCTGCTGGCGCGCGACCTCCGCGGACTGCGCGCGCCGGCCGAAGTCGAGGAGCGTCCACGTCAGCGTGACCGCCGGGTCGTAGCTGTCCTGGCGGATCACGAGCGTGTCCGGACTGTCCTGGAAGAGGAGGCGCTCGTTCGGGCTCACGATCGCCGTACCCGTGATCGTCGGATAGTAGGGCGCGAGCGACTGGCCGTAGCGCGAGGCGGCGGCGCGCGCGGCCTCCCACACGGCGCGCGTGTCGGGGTTCTCGCGCAGCGCGACGTCGATCAGCGCCGGCAGATCCTGCGTTCCCGCTCCGGGAAGCGTTTCCGGCGCGCGACGGAGCGCGCGGTCGTCTCGATACGTGCCGACGCCACCGACGGCGCCGCCGGTCCCCTCGGCCGCGTCACCGTCCGCAGCGTCGCTGGACCCGTCCGCGGGCGGAGCCCACGCGCTCTGCTTCGAGGATGGCGCGAGCTCCTCCGCCTTCCAGGCTTCGCTCAAATCGGGCGGCGCGCGCCAGGGCACTCCGCACGCCGAGAGCACGAGACACGCCGCGATCGCTCTACTCGTCCCGCGCCATCGTGTTTCCTTTTCGCCGGAGGTGGGCGGAGCGGAGGCGGCCAGGCATACAGCCTCACACGCTGGCGCGGCGATCCGCATGCGCCGACCTGAATACCGCATGGCCTGCCGCGGTCAATGAAACGCGCCGCCATCGACGCCGTCTCCGCGATCGCGCTTCTCGCCGCGAGCCTCGCGGGCTGCAGTCCGATCTTCGACGTCGAGGGCGCGTTCTTCCCGGCGTGGATGCTCTGCATGCGGCGACCGCTTCGCTCTCGGTCCAACCTTCGCCGAGCTGAGGTTCCTAAGCTGACGTCCGAGATCTCAGGTCGCTCGCCGAAGTGCGATTTCTCGCCTTCGAGTCGAAGCCGATTCGACCCGGAGGTGCGCTTCGACGCGAAGACCGAGCGCCGACTTCGGCTACGACTTCGGCTTCCAGACGCGCGGCGGCTTGCCGGCCATCAAGTCGGCGAGCGACCAGAGCTCGATGCGCCACGGGATCATGCGCAAGCAGCCGAAGGACTCGTCGTCGACGCCCTTCGTGAAGAAGAGCCCCGGGTCGTAGCCCTGCGGCGACGGCGTTTCCTTGAACCAGTTCCAGAGACGGCGCTTCTCCTCGGCGCGTCCTTCCCACTCCGTTCGGCAGTCGACGTGCACCTGCTCTTCCGCCGAGTCGATGTACGTGAGGGACAACCACGGATTTCCATCCAGTTCGCGCGCCTTCGGCGAGTGCCGCTCGGTCAGGAGCCAGCCGACGCTCCCGTCCCAGAGCGGGTGCACGATCCGCGAACGAACCCGGCGCTCGGAGTCGACCGTCGCCATCGAGCACCAGATGGTGCGGTCGACGCGGCGCTTGAACTCCCCCATGAGCTCTTCGAGCTGAACCATGCGCGGCGGATAGCAAATCGCGGCCGCGCCGTCATCACGAAGCGAGGCGAAACTCCTCCACATCGCGCGCGAAGCGCGCGGGCCGCTCCCAGTGCAAGGCGTGCCCCGTATCCGGGTAGATCCGAAGTCGCGCGCGCTCGATTCCGAGCCGATCGAGCAGAGCAACGGCGTCCTCGGGAAGCTCATCATCGCGGGTCATCGCACGCTCCTCTCAGTCAGGCCCGAAGCTCGTAGAGCCGGAAGAAGCCGCCGTCCGCCGCGAGCACGTCGACGCGCAGGAAGCCCGCTTCGGCGGCGAGATCGCGGACGAGCGACTCGCGAATCACCGTGCCGATCGCCGCCGAAGGCTGCTCGACCATCTGCGTCGGAAGGCAGTGCGTGATGCTCCAGCCGTACATCATCCGCTCCATGTCGCTTCCGGGAGCGGTGAACTTCGGCTCGACCGCCTCGTCCGCGACGAGGACCGCACCGTCCTTCGCGAGCGCACGTCGCGCGCCGCGCAACGCTTCCGCCGGCCGCGCGAGGTCGTGCAGCACCTCGAGCAGCATCACGACGTCGAACGGGCCGTGATCGGAGAGTGCGGCCGCGTCGGCGCACTCGAAGCGCACGCGGACGCCCGCTTCCGCCGCGAAGCCGCGCGCATCCTCGACCGAGGACGGATCGGCATCGATCCCCCAGACCTCGGCCTTCGGGAACGCGCGTGCGACGGACATGGCGGCCCAGCCCTGGCCGCAGCCGAGGTCAGCGATCCGTCCGCCGTTTGCGAGCTTCGTCGCGCCGATCGACATCGCAGGAAGCCAGCTCTCGACGAGCGCGCTCTCGAACGCGGGCCGATTGATGCCGCCCTGGCCGTGGCGGAAGTCGGGGCCGTAGCAGGAGTACGGGACGCACGCGCCGGTCTTGTACGCGGCGACGACCTTCTCGATCACACCGCCGATCCCGACCATCATCCGCGCAAGCGGTGCCAGGTAGGATGGGCTCGTCGCGTTCGCGACGACGGCGGCGTTCGCCGCCGGCAACGCGTAGCGACGCTCCTCGGCGTCCTTCGAAGCGTCGTCGACGACGAGGACGCCCGCGACGGCCTGCTGCTCGAGCCACTCGCGCGCGTAGCGCGGGTGGATCCCGCAGGCGTGCGAGAGCTCGTCGACCGTGAGGCCGCCCGCCCGCTGGAGCGGGCCGTAGAGGCCGAGGCGGTCGCCGAGATAGACGCCGAAGAGCTCGAGAGCGCCGACGGAGGCGGCGAAGAGCCGCTCGTCGAGCGGGGCGAGGGTGACGGGTGTCGCGGACATGGACGTTCCTCCTTGGGATTCTGGGGATTCTCGAGATCCTCGGGATTCTCGGGACTCCTGGGACGGACTCCTGGGACTCCTGGGATCGGGAGAGCCCGGCGGGCTCTCTCGATCCAGGAGGCGACGCATTCCGTGTCCCTCCTCGAACGGTCCTTACACGATCTCGGCTTGCGAAGAACCCGAGGGTGGGCGAAGGCGGCGTCGTGGGCGCGTTCTCGAACGCGGAGTCCGTTCTCTGCCGGCGGCTCTTCCTGCGTCTCCTCGGGCTCGTCTACTTCATCGCGTTCGTCTCGCTCGCGGTGCAGGTGACGGGGCTGATCGGCGCGGACGGGCTCCGTCCCGCGGCCGCGCGGTTCGAGCGTGCGCGCGAGGTCCTCGGCGGTGTGGATCTCCTGCGTCTGCCGACCGTGTTCTGGCTCGGCGCGAGCGACGGTGCGCTCGTCCTCACTTCGTGGGCGGGAGCGGCCACCGCCGTCGCGTTGATGCTCGGGCTCGCGCCGCTCGCGTGCCTCGTCGTGCTGTGGGCGCTCTATCTCTCGTTCGCCGGGATCGGCTCGCCGTTCCTCGGCTATCAATGGGACGCGCTGCTGCTGGAGACCGGCTTCCTGGCGCTCTTCTGGGCGCCGGCTCGATTGCGACTCGACGATCCGCGCGCGCCGGCGCCGTCGACGATCGTGCTGTGGCTCTTCCGCTGGCTCGTGTTCCGGCTGATGTTCTTCTCCGGCTGGGTGAAGCTCGCGAGCGGTGATCCGACGTGGTGGGACCTGACCGCGCTCGAGTACCACTACTGGACGCAGCCTTTGCCGGCGTGGACGAGCTGGTATGCGGCGCACCTTCCGACCGCGGTGCAGAAGCTCTCGTGCGCGCTGACGTTCGTGATCGAGCTCGCCCTGCCGTTCCTGATCCCGTTCGGGCGGCGAGCGCGCGCGATCGCGTGCACCGGATTCGTCGCGCTGCAAGTGATCATCGGCGCGACTGGCAACTACGGGTTCTTCAACCTCCTTTCGGTGGCTCTCTGCGTGACGCTTCTCGACGATGCGCAGCTTCGCGCGCTCCTGCCGGGTCGCTTCCGACGCGCGTCGGTGGCGCCGATCGCCGTCGCGAAGTCGCCGAGCGTCCTGCGCGTGGGAGCGAGCGTCGCCGTCGCGGTGCTCCTGATCCTCCTGACCGTGCCGAGCTCGCTGTCGCGCGCTCTCGGCCGGCGCGGCGCGTGGGAAACGGCTTCCGCGCCGCTCGCGGAATGGACCGGTCCGTTCTCCCTGACGAGCGGATACGGTCTGTTCGCCGTGATGACGACGACACGGCCGGAGGTCGTGATCGAGGGTAGCGACGACGGAGAAGCGTGGGCGCCCTACGTGTTCCGCTGGAAGCCGGGGCCGCTCGGTCGTGCGCCCTCGTTCGTCCAGCCGCACATGCCCCGCCTCGACTGGCAGATGTGGTTCGACGGGCTCTACATCGAGCGCATGCTCGAGACGGGACAGCGCGGGTTCGACGCGGTGACGCCGTCGCTGCTCGAGAGCCTGCGTCGCGGGTCGGCGGAAGTGCTGGCGCTCCTCGAGAGCGATCCCTTCGCGGGACGGCCGCCGCGCTACGTGCGGTGGCTGCTGTACCAGTACCGCTTCACCGACGCCGCGGAGCGCGAGCGGACGCGGGACTGGTGGAAGCGGACGCTCGTGCACACGAGCGACGCGATGGGCTGAAGGATGTCCCGCGCTCGCGGTGGCTCGCTGGGAGACGTGCGTGCGATCCGCGCTTTGCTGGAGCGCTACGCGGAGGCCGTCGATGCGCGCGACCTCGGCGGCGTCGCTTCCTGCTTCACCGAGGACGCGGCGTACGAAGGCTCGCTCGCGGGGTCGGACATCCGGAGCGCTCTCCCCGACCTCGCGACTCGATGGCAGGAGTACGAGCGGACCCGGCATTCGATCGGCTGCCAGCTCGTCGAGCTGCCTCGACCGGGCGAGCGTGGGCCGTTCGAGGCGCACGCCGAGACCTACGTGAGCGTCCGCCAGCAGCGCCGTCGCGACGGCCGGCTCGAGGGCCGCTGGGTCGTCCTCGTCTACCGGGACGACCTGGTCCGGGCTCCGGCCGAGGGCCGACCGGCTGCCGCCTCTCCCTGGCGGATCGCCCGGCGCCGCGTCCACACGTACTTCCGTCTCGACTGGTCGCACACGACCCATTGACCGGTCGACGTTTCGCGTGTAGATCGTCGAATCGTTGATTCGTCCGGAGCGGCCGTTCCAGGCCGACGATCGCCGGACGGTCGACGGCTTCCCCACATGGGCGATCCCGCAATCGAGAACGGCGGGCGGCGCGAGGAGATCCTCGCGGCCGCGCGCAACATCTTCGCGCACTACGGGTTCCGGCGCGCCGGGCTCGAGGAGATCGCCCGCGAGGCGGGGATCTCGCGGACCGCGCTCTACCACCACTTCCGCAACAAGGAAGACATCTTCCGCGCGACCTGCGACGGCATCTACAGCCGCGCGATCGCCAATGCGGAGCGCGCGGTCGCCGACGCGGCGACGCTCGACGCCCAGCTCGTCGGCGCCCTCGAGGCGCAGATCGGCTGGATCTACCGCCTGGTGTCCAACTCGCGGCACGGGTTCGAGATCGTCGACGAGACGAGCCGGCTCTGCAGCGACATCACCGCCGCCGCGACGAAGCGCGCCGCGAAGCTCCTCGCGCGCGTCCTCCGGGAAGCGGAGGACGCCGGGAAGATCGCGACCGCGCGGGCCGGGTTCACTCCGGAATCCGCTGCGAATTTTTTGCTTCTCTGCGCGCACGGACTGCAAGGACCGCCGTCCCACGCGCCCTCGGCATCCCAGTATGCCCGCCGCCTCGCCGACCTCGTCCGCCTGACCGTGGCGGGACTCGGCGGAGAGACGAACGGCGTCGATTCGAGCCAGAAGGAAAGGTGAGATCATGTCGATGAAGACGATGAGCGAAGCCGAGCTGCGCGAGCGAACCCGCGCGCTCCTCGCCGAGGTGCATCCGGACAAGGTCGACCGCACGACGTTTCGCCGCGCGCAGTTCGATCACGGGCTCGCGTGGGTCCGCTTCCCCGAGGGACACGGCGGGCTCGGGCTCACCGCGAACCTCCAGCAGATCGTCAACGACGAGATCCGCAAGAACGCGAAGACCTTCTACGAGGACATGGCGATCAACCCGATCGGGATCGGCATGGGCGGCCCGGTCGTGCTGACGCACGGCACGGAGGAGATGAAGAAGCGCCTCCTCCGCCCGCTGTTCACCGGCGAGGAGATCTGGTGCCAGCTCTTCAGCGAGCCGGGCGCGGGCTCGGACGTCGCGGGCCTGTCGACGCGCGCCGTGCGCGACGGCGACGACTGGATCGTCAACGGCCAGAAGGTGTGGACGACGCTCGCGCACCTCTCGAAGTGGGGCATGCTCGTCGCGCGCACGAACCCGGACGTGCCGAAGCACGAGGGCATGTCGTACTTCCTGCTCGACATGCAGAGCCCGGGCGTCGAGGTCCGGCCGCTCTACCAGATCACCGGCGAGGCGGAGTTCAACGAGATCTTCATGACCGACGTCCGCATTCCGGGCGACCGCATCCTCGGGCACGAGGGCGACGGCTGGAAGGTCGCGATCACGACGCTGATGAACGAGCGCACTTCGCTCGGCGGCGGCGGCGGCTCGCGCGGCAGCGGACCGATCGCGACGCTCCTGCGTCTCTGGAAGAACCGCGAAAAGGCCGCGTTCACCCAGGCCAGCGAGGCGGTGATGCGCGACCGCATCACGCAGCTCCACATCGAGTGCGAGCTCCTTCGCTTGACGGGCATGCGCGCGAAGGCGGGCCTGCGCTCCGGCATCCCGGGCCCCGAGGGCTCCGTCGGCAAGCTCGCGATGGCCGAGATCAACAAGCGTCTCTGGGAGTGCAGCCTCGACGTGATGGGCTCGAGCTCCCTGCTGTACGAGGCCGGCTACGAGCTGAAGCGTCCCGAGCTGCACGGGCGCGCGAGCCGCGTGGAGGAGCACGCCAAGTATCAATTCCTCCGCTCGCGGGCGAACTCGATCGAGGGCGGCACCTCGGAAGTGATGCGGAACATCCTGGGCGAGCGCGTGCTCGGCCTGCCGGGTGAGCCGCGCGTCGACAAGAACGTTCCCTGGAAGGACATTCCGCGCGGCGTCTGAGCCGGCTGCTTTGAGCTGAGGAGAAACGAGCCATGCATTTCACGTTCACCGAAGAGCACGAAGAGCTCCGCCGCACCGTCCGCCGCTTCCTCGAGCAGCGCTCCGACGAGCAGGCGGTCCGCCGCGCGATGGAGACCGAGCGCGGCTACGACGACGACGTCTGGAGCCAGATGGCGGGCCAGATGGGCCTGCAGGGATTGATCGTCCCGGCCGAGCACGGCGGCGCCGGCCTCGGCTGGGTCGAGATGATGGTGGTGCTCGAGGAGATGGGCCGCTCCCTCCTGTGCGCGCCGTATCTCTCGACCGCGGTCCTGGCCGCGGGCGCCCTCGTCGAGGCGGGCTCCGAAGAGGCTCGCAGCGAAATCCTGCCGGGGATCGCGAGCGGCGAGACGATCGCGACGCTCGCGTTCGTCGACGACGGTCGCGGCTGGGACGTCGCCGACGTCCAGATGCAGGCGACGAAGGACGGCGACGGCTGGAAGCTCTCGGGCGTCAAGAACTTCGTCCTCGACGGGCACACCGCGGACGTGATCCTGGTCGTCGCTCGGGGGCCGGACGGCCTTTCGCTGTTCCGCGTCGACGCGGGTGCTGCCGGCCTCGAGCGGGCGCTCCTCCCGACGCTGGATCTGACGCGGAAGCTCGCGCGCGTTTCGTTCTCGTCGACGCCGGCGAAGCGCGTCGGGGCTTCGGGCGACCTCACTTCGCAGCTCCGTCGCGTTCTGGATCTGGCGGTCGTCGGACTGGTCGCCGAGCAGGTCGGCGGCGCGCAGCGCTGCCTCGAGATGTCGACGGAGTACGCGCGTACGCGTCTCCAGTTCGGCCGCCCGATCGGCTCGTTCCAGGCGATCAAGCACCGCTGCGCGGACATGCTGGTCTCGGTCGAGTTCGCGAAGTCGGCCGCGTACAACGCGGGCTTCACGGCGGCGGAGGGCGACGGCGATCTCGCGAGCGCGGCGCACATCGCGAAGTCGTACTGCTCGGAGGCCTACTTCCACGCGGCCGCGGACAACATCCAGATCCACGGCGGCATGGGCTTCACCTGGGAGCACCCGGCGCACCTGTACTTCAAGCGCGCGAAGAGCTCGAGCGTGCTGTTCGGCGATCCGATGCAGCACCGCGAGCAGCTCGCGCAGAGCCTCGGGATTTAGCTTCGATCGGCTCCTTGGAGCGCATCGCGGCCGGCGGCAGACGGCACCTCGGAGTGGCGTTTGCCGCCGCGTCGATCCTGGCCGTCCTCCCGGCGACGGCGGCAACGACTGGGCCGGTGGGCGGCGATCGGCCGGTCGAGGTCGTCGTCCCGAAGGGCTACGACGCCGCAAAGCCGACACCGCTCGTGCTCCTGCTGCATCCCTACGGCGGCACGGGAGCTTCCTCCGACGCCGGGTTCGGGTTGCGCGCTCTCGCCGCGGAACGAGGCTTCCTCCTGGCCATCCCCGAAGGAATGGTCGACCGCCGCGGGAGACCCTTCTGGAACGCGACCGCGGGGTGCTGCGACTTCGACGGCACCAAGGTCGACGATTCGGCCCATCTGCGTCGCGTGATCGAAGACGTCCAGGCGCGCTGGAACGTCGACGACCGGCGCATCTTCACGATCGGGTTCTCGAACGGCGGCTTCATGAGCCATCGGATGGCGTGCGATCACGCGGATCTCATCGCGGGCTTCGTCAGCATCGCCGGCGTGATGGACGCCGACCCGAAGCGCTGCCGTCCGAGCGAGCCGGTGCACGTCCTGCAGATCCACGGGACCGCGGACGACGTCATCCACTTCGACGGCGGCTCGTTCACGGGCCCGTATCCCGGCGCGAAGGAGACCGTGCGACGCTGGGTCGAGGTCGACGGCTGCGGTGAAGCGAAGACGCAGCCGCCGATCGACGCGCACCCCGGCGCCCCCGGGAACGAGAGCAAGGTCACGCGCTGGACGGAAGGCTGCCGTCCGGGCGGAAGCGTCGAGCTCTGGGAGATGGAGGGCGTGGGCCACTCCATCCCCTCCAGAGCGGTCGTCAAAGGCCGGATCGGGGACTGGCTCCTGTCGCACGCGAAGCCGGCGAAGCCGAAGCCGGAGCCGGAGCCGAAGTCGGAGCCGAAGTCGGAGCCGAAACCGAAGTAGCCCTCAGCTCGTCGGCACCGCCCCCGCGGCCGCGCGCAGCTCGGAACGGAGGACGGAATTGCATCCCCTGCCATGGCGAAGAACCCGCGGCGCCCACTATCGAGACCTCCAAAAACGAGGAGGTGCACCTTGGACGTCACGTCTTCCGGAGCCCGCGAGACGAGCTTCGTCTCTGAGGAAGCGTTCACGCAGGAAACGTTTCGACGCTGGTTCGAGCGACGGTCTCGCTCCGATTCGAATCACTACGAGCTCATCGACGGCCACGTCGTCCTGAGCCCGCCGGCGGCCGCCTGGCACGAAGCGGTGGAAGCGAGGCTCGTGGCCCTTCTCGAAGCACACGCTTCGGCACGAGGTCTCGGCACCGTGCTCGCCTCGCGCACCGCCTACGAGCTTCCCGGCGGCGAGACCCTCGCACCGGACGTGTCGTTCCTCTCCCGCGAACGCGCGCAGGGCGGCCCGCGCCCGGAACGATACGAGATCTCGCGCGTCGTCCCGTCGCTGGTCGTCGAGATCCTCTCGCCCGCCACGGCCCGGCGCGATCGGACGGAGAAGCTCGAGATCTACGTCCGAAACGGCGTCGACGAGTACTGGATCGTCGACTTCACGCGGCGCGAGATCACGGTGCATCAGCCCTCGGACGAAGGGCTCACCGAGTCGGTCATCTACGTGAGCGGCGTCGTCGAATCGCGCGTGCTCCCGGACCTGAACGCTCGCGTCGAGGACGTCTTCGGCGACGTCGGCTGAGAGTTGTCGACGGTCGAGCCGCAGACCGGACAGAGCGGAAGCGGAACTCGGCGCCCTGGTCGCCGGCGCGGACGTACTCGTTGCGCCGCACGACCCCATCCGGCAAGTTCGCCCCTCATGCACCCTCTCCTTCGCGGCGCGATCTTGCTGTTCGGCTTCTTCTTCGCCCTGCAGGGCCTCGGCTGGCTCCTCTCCCCGGAGAGCGCCGCGAACGGCCTCGGCATGCCGCTCCTCGACGGCGTCGGACGGAGCACGCAGATCGGAGACTTCGCGTCCTTCTTCTTCGTCGCGGGGATCGCGATGCTCCTCGGCGGGTACGGGATGCGCTCCGAGTGGCTTCGGATCGCGGCGGCGCTCCTCGGCTGCGCCGCGGTCGGGCGCACGATCGCGTGGCTCGCGCACGACGCGGCCTTCGCGGCGTTCTTCGTCTTCGTCGAGGTCGGCGTCGCGGCTCTGCTGTTGATCGGCGCGCGCCGCGCGGATTTGGGTTAGATCCCGTCCGCTGCTCGCCTCGTTTCACGACACGGAGCCCGGGCCCGACTGGCAAACCGAGCGGCCGACCATTGCTCACGTTGCGCTCCGCGTGCTGCACGCCCGACCGGCGCGCAACCTGCCTCGGCCTTCGGCCCCCGCGCCCGCGCCCGCGCCTCGAGGGACTCTCGCCATCGCCAGGGCGCCTCGGTACGCTCTCGAGGCGAAACCATGGACTCCAAAGACTACGCATACGCCACGGCTACGGAAACCGTCGTCGCCTTGCGGCGGCGCGAGACGTCGTCGCTCGAGCTGACCGACGCGGCGATCGCTCGCATCGAGCGCCTCGACGGGGTGCTGAACGCGGTCGTCGTGCGCGACTTCGAGCGCGCGCGCGAAGCGGCGAAAGCGGCCGACGCGGCTCGTGCGTGCGGCGACGACGGTGCGCTCCTCGGCGTTCCGATCACAGTGAAGGAGTCCTTCGACCTCGTCGGCCATCCGACGACGTGGGGGTACGAGCCTTTCCGCGAGCACCGGGCGACCGAGGACGCGGTCGCGGTGAAACGCCTGAAGGCGGCGGGAGCGGTGCTGCTCGGCAAGACCAACGTTCCGGTCGGCCTCGCCGACTGGCAATCGTTCAATCCGCTCTACGGGCGCACGGTGAATCCCTGGGACAACGAGCGCTCCGCCGGCGGCTCGTCGGGCGGCTCCGCGGTGGCGCTCTCGGCCGGCTACGTGCCGCTCGAGATGGGCTCCGACATCGGCGGCTCGGTACGCGTCCCCGCGGCGTTCAACGGCATCTACGGTCACAAGCCGAGCTGGGGCATCGTGTCGATGCGCGGACACTTACCGGGAGGCTTCGCCGGCGCGCCGCCGCAGCTCGCGGTCGCGGGCCCGCTCGCGCGCTCGGCCGAAGATCTCGATCTCGCGCTCGGCATCGTGGCAGGCCCCGACGGCGACGAAGCGACGGCGTGGAAGCTCGCGCTTCCCGCACCCCGCTGCACGACGCTGAAAGGCGCTCGCGTGCTCGTCCTCGACCGTCATCCGCGTGCTACGACGTCCAACGCGATGCGTTCGGCGATCGGCCGGCTCGCCGAGGAGCTCGCTTCGGGCGGCGCCGCCGTGTCGCGCGAGAGCTCGCTCCTGCCCGACCTCGCCGCGCAAGACGATCTCTACTTCCCGATGCTGATCACGATCGTCACGCGCGGCCAGCCGGGCGCGCAGCCGCCCTCGGCACACGAGTGGATGGGATTCCTCGATGCCCAGACGAGGTTCCGGAAGCAGTGGGCGATCCTCTTCGAGTCGTTCGACGTCGTCGTCGCGCCCACGTTCGGCCGCACGGCGTACCCGCACGACGAAAGCGCAAACCTGGACACGAGCACGATCGACGTCGACGGCGAGGAGACTCCCTATCGCTCGCATCTCTCCTGGCCGGCGGTCGCGATCGTTCCGAATCTTCCCGCGACGGCGTTTCCGATCGGCTTCGACGCAGGCGGCCTGCCGCTCGGCGCGCAAGCGATCGGGGCCTTCGGCGAAGACCGGACGACGATCGCGTTCGCACGGCTCGCGGGAAAGCCGTTCACCCCACCGTCGCTCGGATGAGAAGAGCGAGAGCCGCATGAAGACCGCCGTCGAAGCCCTTCTCGCGCTCGAGCCCCTCGGGGACGACGTCTTCACCGCCACGATCCCCGACCGCGGCGGAATGACGCGGCTCTTCGGCGGTCAAGTCGCGGCGCAGGCACTGCTCGCCGCCTCCAGGACCGTCGGGGACGAGCGACCGCCGCACTCGCTGCACGGCTACTTCATCCGCGGCGGCAAGCCCGACGTGCCGCTGCATCACGAGGTCGATCGCACGCGCGACGGTCGCTCGTTCACGACCCGTCACGTGACGGTGCGCCAGAACGGCGAGGCGATCTTCGAGCTGCTCGCCTCGTTTCACGACACGGAGCCCGGGCCCGACTGGCAAACCGAGCCGCCGCCCATCGACGCGATCCCGCCGCCCTCCGAGGGCGCGCCGCACCCGCGCCTCGGCTACCTCGGCCGCCTCTTCGACATCCGCCGCGTGCGTCCGGCGCAAGAGGGCTCGTGGGTGCTGCATCCGTACTGGATCCGGACGCGCGAGCCGATCGGCGACGACCCGGCGCTGCAAGCGGCGATGCTGGCCTTCCTCTCCGACATCGCGCTGATGGCGAGCGCGCGTGCACCGAGAAGCGCCGCTCCCCTCGTCTCGGGCGCGAGCCTCGACCACGCCGTGTGGTTCCACCGTCCGCCGCGCGTCGACGAGTGGCTGCTGTACTCGGCCGAGCCGGTCGCGAACATCGGCGCACGCGGTCTCGCGCGAGGAACCCTCCACACGGCCGACGGCGCGCTCGTCGCGTCGACCGTGCAGGAAGCGCTTCTCCGCACCGCCGCCCCGTAGCTCGCGGCTCAGAGCGTACGGCAGAGCCAGACGCTCGGGACCTGCGCCGTGAAGCCCGCCTTCTCGTACGCGCGACGAGCCGGCGCGTGGCTCGAATCTCCGCCGGTCGAGACGGTCGCTGCCTGCATGCCCGCCTCCCGCATGCGCGCGAGCGCGAACTCGTACATCGCCGTGCCGATGCCGCGCCCCGCGTGCTCCGGGTGCACCGCATTGAGGCCGACCTCCCCGTTCCGCGTTTCCGGATTCAGGTGGATCGACACGAAGCCGACGACGACGTCCGACACCTCGACGACGTGGACTTCCCATGCTGAATCGGGCGCGAGGAGCGACGCGAGCAAGTCCCCTTGCGCCGCGTCCTCACGCGCCTGCACGAGCGCGTAGAGCTCGTCGCCGAGGAGGGAGCGGAACGAGGCGAAGATCGGCGCGAACGCCAGGCGACGGATCTCCTGCAGCGCCGGCTGCTCGTCCGCCCTCGCCGGACGCAGGACAGGGGCATTGGGCAACATCGAGACATCACGCATGCGACGTGCCCGGCCGCCACCGGGCATAGAGCGCGTCGCGCCAGGCGGGCGCCGGAGGGTCAGGGACCGACGATCGTACCGCAGCTCGTCATGAGATCGAAGCCGACGATGTCGGTGTCGGTCAAGTCGCACGTCCCGCCGGGTCCGGAGCTGATCGTCAGCGGAGCGAGCACGCGCTTCGAAGCGAAGACGCCTTCACGGATCGCGAGATCCGTCCCCGCCTCGAGCGCAAGCGAGACGTTGGCGAATCCACTTGCGACGAGCTTGACCCGCTCCAGATCCAGCTCTCCCGTACTCTCGATCTCGAGCATGCCGACCAGGGTGATCTTGGAGGTCCGCACGCGCCCGCTCGAATCCGGCCGTCCGATCTCGATCGACGGTGCGCTCACGACCGTTTCGGCGTCTCCCCCCAGCTTCCACTTGACGGCGTCGATCTCGATGGCACCGCTCGAGTTGATTTCGCTCGGACCTCCCGCCGCGCCGCGCGTCTGCAGGTCCATCGCTCCGAGCACCTCGAGGCTGCCGACGTTGAAGCGAAAGCCCGGGCCGGACCGGATCCGCGGGTTCGTCATCGTCACGGGTCCCGTCGTCGTGAACTCGGTACGAAGGCTCACCTCGCTGCCGGCGGGCGCGTCGTCGACAGTCGCCTTGTCCAGCACGGTGATGGGTCCGCCGTTCTGCGCCTCGATCTCGATGTCGAAGCCCTGGACCTTGGAGCGAGGGCCCAGCACGAGCTCGCCGGAAACGGTGGTGAGCCGAATCTCGGACGTCCCCAGCTTCGGGAGAATCACGCTCCCCGCGATCGTGAGGTCCCCTTCTGCCTGCAGAGTCGCGGCGAAGCCCGTCACCTTCCCTCCGACGAAGAGAGCCGCGCCCGAGCTCATCGTGATCGGATCGGTCGTGATCACGCGGGTCTTGTGAAGGAGGATCGAGCCTCCATTCGCGGTCTCCCAATCGATCGGTGCGGGCACGTTCAACGTATCCGCGTTCGGCGGACAGACGATCGAGCCCGGCGACGGCGGTCCGACGGGAGGATACGTGCCCGCCTCCAGGTCCGCGTCGATCGGGCCGGTGTCCGTACCGGCGTCGAAGCATCCATCACCGGCCACATCGAAGTAGCAGAAGCCCGGATCCGAAGGACAGGTGTAGTCGAGGGCGCCGGCGACGTTTGCGCTCGTAAGGAGTGCGAGGATCGCGAGTGCGGGTCTCATCGGGCTCCTCCCTGGTTTCGACGGTGGAAGATCGGGTTTAGTACGACTTCTCTCGACCGGTCGAGACGAATCCGATGACGATCTAACTCTAACCTCGGCTTGGCTCGCGGAGGAGGCTTCGGATCGACGCCGGCGAAAGCTCGCGGAGCGAATGAACAATGAGCAGTGCCTCTGCAAGCTTCTCGCGCGACGCGGTTCCGAGAAGCGCGATGCTCGCCATTCCCGCAGCGTTCGCAGCCGCGACGCCCGCAGGAGCGTCCTCGACGACCGCGCAGCGCTTCGGCGCGATCCCGAGCCGCTCCGCGGCGACGAGGAAAACTTGCGGATCGGGCTTGCCGCGCGTCACGTCGCGGCCCGTCACCACGACTTCGAAGCTCGCAGCGCGTCCGAGGAGCGCCGTGCTCAAAGCGATGTTCTCCGGCGGACCCGACGATCCGACGGCGAGACGGAAGCCGGCGTCTCGGAGCGCGTCGATCAGCTCGACCGCGCCGTCCATCGCCGGGAAGTCCTTCCGGATGATGTCGCGGTAGAGCGCTTCCTTCCGATCGTCGATCCTCCGCATCTCCTCGGGCGAGAGCTCGGCTCCCCAGAAGTGCGCGATGATCTCGCGGCTCGTGCGGCCGAACGTCGTTGCGAACTGCTCGTCCGTGATCTCGATGCCCGCTTCGCGCGCCGCGGCGCGCCAGCTCTCGAGATGCGGGCGGTACGAGTCGACGAGGACGCCGTCCATGTCGAAGACGACGGCGAGACCGGACGGGCCGGAGGAGCTCATTCGTTGCGCCTACGCCTACCTACGCCTACCTACGCCGACCGTGCCTTCGCGCGCGCGCTCGACTCCTCGGAGCGCATCTCCGCCCGCGCGCTCCGGAAGTCCGCGAGCTTCACACCCGCGAGCGGGAGCGCGACGAGCCCCTGCGCGACGAGCGTCAGGAGCTGGATCGCGTTCAGCACGATGCCGTACGCGAGCGCATCCGAGCGTGCGACGCCGAAGAGCCCGAGCGCGAGGATGCACGCGTACTGATACGTCCCGATCATTCCGGGCGCCTGCGGCAGCGCGGTCCCGAAGCCGATGAAGATGAAGACGATCAACGCCGCGTTGAAGGGCGCGTCGAACCCGAAGGCGCGGATCATCACCCAGCTCGAGAGGATCGGCAGGAACCAGAGCGCGAGCGAGACGAGGAAAACCGCCGTCACGAGCTTCGTGTTCGGCAGGACGCGCATGCCATCGAGGAGAGCGCGCAGGAAGCGCCGCAGCCCGGCGCCGAAGCGCTCCGGCAAGTAGCGGATCACCCACCGATCGACGAACGGCTCGCCCTTCGTCCACAGCAGCACGACGAGGACGACGAGCACGACCGCGGCGACCGCAGGAACGACCGCGCCCTGGCGCACCCACGGCGGCAGGTTCTCCGTCGTGAGGAGGCCGAGCAGGATGTAGAAGACGATCACGAGCGAATCCATCGTCTTCTCGACGACGAGGTTCCCGACGACGTTCGAGAACGACACGGAAGACCGCCGCGACATCAGCCACGGCCGCACGAACTCGCCGAGGCGTGCCGGCAGGAGGTTGATCGCCATGTAGGCGACCGCCGTGACGATCCAGATCCGCCCGAGCGGGACGTGCTCGAGCGGACGAAGCTCGAGCTGCCAGCGCCAGGCACGGAACACCTGCAGCAGCAGGCTGATTGCGACCGCGGGGATCAGCCACCACGGATCGAATCGGGCGAACGAGGCGCCGAGCTCCTCGAGCGAGACGCTGCGGAACGCGAGGAAGAGGAACGCCGCCGCGATCCCGAGGCTCACGAGAACGTTGCGCGTCATCGACGACATCAGCGAACCCCCCTCATCGGATCGCTCTCATTCGATCCCCGTCGCTTCGGCCCAGATGCCGAGGCTCAAGAGCGCCCACATCGTTCCCTCCCATGGACCGCGGAAGTACTCGCGCGGGTGGCCGAGCCACGTCTCGAGGCCCGGCAACGCGCGCCGCACCGCCGAAGCGCCGAGCATGCGATCGTGGACGCGCGCGGTGTCCTCGGCGAGGAGCTCCCGCACCGTTCCGTAGTTGAAGTTTCGCTTGCGCCGCTCGACGAGGTCGCGCGGCAGATGGCTCTCGCCCCAGTGCCGTAGGATCTGCTTCGTGTTCGCGCGGCCGGGCCAGCGGCTGACACGCATTCCCGGCGGCAGGCCGAACACGAACTCGACGAGGTCACGATCGAGAAAGGGAAGCCGCAGCTCCGCGGACGAGTCCATCGCGACCGAATCGGCGAACGAGAGGATGTCCTCGGCGAGGAACGTCCGGATCATCACCTCCTGGATCCGGTCGAGGTCCGCCGCGTCGTCGGAGCAGCCGCCGTAGAGACGGTCGACCGTGTCGAGATAGCCCGGCGCCTCATCGGTGCCGCGGATCTCGCGCACGTCGCCGTACGGGAGCGGACGGTGGATCAGATAGCGCGTCGCCTCGGGAATGCGTCGCCGCGGCACGGCGCGAAGACGCCTCTGCCGGAGCGCCGGCGACTCGGACCCGAACGTCTTGTTGTCGACGAGGAGCTTCAGCGACCACGCGGGCAGCCACGCGACGCCCTTCATCATCGCGAGGCGAAAACGGTCCTGGCTGAGACGGTAGCCGCCCAGCACCTCGTCGGATCCGTGACCGCAGAGGAAGACCGTCGCGTGCGGGCGCGCCGCGCGGATCAGGAGCCAGGTCGCGAGCGAGGCGCCGTCGCCGAGCGGCTCCGTGAAGCGTGCGAAGGCCTCGTCGAGCGTGTCGAGACGACCGCGCGGCGTGACGAGGAGGTCCCAGCTCGAGCCCGCGAAGCCGTTCTGCGGCGCCGCGGGGACGAGGCCCTCCTTCTCGTCGGTCATCACGTACGTGAAGGTCGACACCTGCTGGCCGGACTCCGCGAGCGCGTAGCGGATGCTGTTGCTGTCGATCCCGTCGCTCAGGAGAAGTGCTACCGGCACGTCGCTCACGAGGCAGCGGCGTGAAGCCTGCGCGAGGAGAGCTCCGAACTCCTCCGCGAGCTCCGCCGGCTTCACCGACCGCCGAAACCGTCCGAAGCCGTTCGTGGAGCCCGTGCGGAAACGCGGCTCGTACCAGGCGCGCACGGTGCGGCCCTCGGGCCCGATCGAGAGCAGGTGCCCGCCGGGCAGCTTCCGCACGTCGCGGACGACCGTGCGCGGCGCCACGACGTAGCGAAGCGTCAAGTACTCGACGATCGTTTCCGGGTCGAGCTCGCGCGGCACGCCCGGCGCTTCGAGGAGCGCCGCGATCGTCGAGGCGAAAGCGATCGTGCCGCTGCTCTCGTGGTAGTAGAGCGGCTTCTCCCCGAACCGGTCGCGAGCGAGCCAGAGGCGACGCTCCTCGCGGTCGTACACGGCGAACGCCCACTGTCCGCAGAGCCGGTCGAGCGCGGCGGGTCCCCAGCGCTCCCAGGCGAGAAGCAGGATCTCCGTGTCGGAGCTCGATCGGAGGTCCCGCGGGTCGACGCCGAGCTCGTCGCGCAGCTCGGCGAAGTTGTAGACCTCGCCGTTGTAGCTGATCACATGTCGGCCGCTCCGGCTCGTCATCGGCTGGCGACCGGCTTCGCTCAGGTCGATGATCGAGAGGCGGCGGTGTCCGAGCGTGACGGGGCCGTCCTGCACGAGACCGAAAGCGTCCGGCCCGCGACGCTCGAGCCGTGCGAGCATCGCCTCGACGGTCGCGCGATCCGCCTCGCTCGAGCCTCCGCTCGCAAGTGCGACCGCACTCGCTCCGGAGCGGTACATGCCGGCGATGCCACACATGCGCGCGAACTATATCAGGGGCTCGCTTCGGTTTCCGCCGAGGCGTCTCCTTCGCGAGCGGGTCGCTTCCGGCACACTCCGGAACAAAAGTTCCTGCCGAGAACCGCCGACTCCTTGTGCAGATTCGGGGAGCGGAGGTGAGGGTGATGGGGAGCACGACCGAAGCACGGGCGCGTACGACCGAGCTGGCGGACGATCTCGACGGCGAGGAAGAGGGAGTCCTTCCCTACAACCGCGCCTTCGTCCTGCTTCGCTATACGCTGATCATCAGCACGGCGTACCTGCTGCTCGTCGAAGGGCGGTTCGCGGTACCCTCGTCGGGCATCCTGCTCGTGCTCGCGGCGGCACTCGCGTCGAACGTCTTCATCAGCGTGCGCGGGCAACGCCTCGTCGGAAACTCGCTCTTCACCGCGATCGTCACTGTCGCAGACACGATCTGGATCACGACGTGCCTCGTCTGGAGCCGGCACTTCAACGCGGAGTTCTTCTACCTCTACTTCTTCGTGATCCTGCTCGCGGCGACGGGCGGGAGCCTGAAGCTCGTCGCCCTCGGCGCCGTCGTGGTGTGCGCCGGCTACCTCTCCGGGGTCTCCGCGACGGGCGGCGTTTGGAGCCTCTGGGCCTCGCCGTCCCTCATCCGCCTGCCCTTCCTGTTCACGGTCGCGGCGTTCTCGGGCTACCTCGTCGATCGGACGCGACACGAGATCCAGCGCTCCCGCGAGCTCGAGAACGAGAATCGGACGAAGAGCGACTTCCTCGCGGTCGTCAGCCACGAGCTCCGGACGCCTCTGAACGCGATCATGGGCTACGCGGAGATGGCTCTCGACGAGGAGCTGGACGCGCCATCGCGCCAAGAGGCGGTCCAGGGCATCGACCGCGCTTCGCGCTCGCTCCTGAACGTCGTCGAGAACACGCTCGCTCTGAAGCGCTTCCAGGAAGGCCGCGACAACGTCCACCTCGAGCAGCTCTCCTTCGCGGCGATCTGGGAGGAGCTCCGGCTCACGTGCTCGCCGCTCGCTCTCTCCGGCAAGGTCGCGCTCCAGTGGAGCTCCTCGGTCCCGGACCAGAGCGTGCTCACGGATCGCGGCAAGCTCACGACGATCGTCCGGAACCTCGTCTCGAACGCGCTCAAGTTCACCGAGAAGGGGTCCGTCGCCGTCTCCGCCGACTGCGACGCCACGGGCCTCCGCCTGCGCGTCGCCGACACCGGCATCGGCATCTCCGAGGAGGACCGGAACCGGATCTTCGAGCCGTTCCTGCAGGCGAACTCGCCGCAGCGCTCGCGCGGCACGGGCCTCGGGCTCTACATCGTCCGCCACTTCACGGAGCAGCTCGGCGGCCGCGTGACGCTCGACAGCGAGCCGGGGCAGGGATCGGTCTTCACCGTCACGCTCCCGCCGATCGAAGCCGCCGCGATGGCCTGAGCGTTTTGCACTGCACCCTCCGGGACCAGTACCTGTCCACATGGGCTGCCGTCCCGCGCCGGGCGATCGAGGCGAGCCGTCCGGAGCGCACGCCGCATGACGAAGCGAGAGAAGGCCGAGCGGATCCGCGAGATCCTCGACGAGATCCATCCCGAGCCGCCCATCCCGCTCGATCACGTCGACCCGTTCACGCTGTTGATCGCGGTCGTTCTCTCCGCGCAGACGACCGACGACCGCGTGAACAAGGTGACGCCGGCCCTCTTCGACGCGGCGCGCACGCCGCAGGCGATGGCGAAGCTCGGGGTCGCGAAGATCCACCGCTTCATTCGCACCTGCGGCCTCGCTCCCGCGAAGGCGAAGAACATCGCCGCGCTCTCGCAGATCCTCGTCGAGCGCTTCGACGGCAAGGTTCCGGCGGACATGGAGGCGCTCGAGTCGCTGCCCGGCGTCGGTCACAAGACGGCGAGCGTGGTGATGTGCCAGGCGTTCGGGAAGCCGGCGTTCCCGGTCGACACGCACATCCATCGTCTGGCGGCGCGCTGGGGGCTCTCGAACGGGCGCAGCGTCGAGCAGACCGAGCGCGATCTGAAGAGCGTGTTCCCGCCGGAGTCGTGGATCCGGCTGCACCTGCAGATCATCTACTTCGGGAGGCAGTGCTGCCCGGCGCTGCGGCACGACCTCCGGCAGTGCCGGATCTGCTCTTGGGCGGCGACGGCGAAGCGGATCCGCGAGGAATCGCCGAAGCCGAAAGCGATGCCGAAAGCGACCGGCAAGGCGAAGGCAACGGGAAGAGCGCGGGCGAAGCGCGCCGGCGCCGCCTGACCGCTCTCCGCCTCCCGAACGCGCTACTTCTTCGCGGCCGGGCTCGCCTCGGCAGCGGGAGCGGCTTCGCCTTGCGGCTTCGTCGCCGCGGGCGACGCGGCGGCCGTCGGGGAAGCACTCGGCGAAGCACTGCTCTGCGGGCTCGCGGTGGCTGCCGCTCCAGGAAGGAGAGCGCGCGACACCTCGCCGATGAAGGCATCGATGCGTCCGCTGTATGCGGAACCGTCCTTCTGCGTCGCGCAGGCGGCGCCTTCCTCGGCGCGCTCGAACATGCGGTCGCGCCGCGCTTCGGCCTTGCTGAGACAATCCGACTCGACGGGCGCCTCGGCCTTCAGCGAGCGCTCCCAGCACTGCGCCTTGTCCTTCACTTCCTTGACGAGAGCGCGGAGCTTGATGACCGCGCAGCGCCGCGCATCCATCTCCGCGGCGCCGGCCGTCGAGACGGCGAGCCCGAAGAAGGCCGTCACGGCAGCGGCGATCGCGATCGTTTGCACACCGGTTCTCATCGTTCCTCCCAGCTGGCGCACGGACTCCTCGAAGCTGCCGAACTTCGACGGAACGATCAAGGCGAGTCGTCGTGCGCGGCTTCCGAGCGCGGAAGCAGTGCCGCGCCCCACACGAGGAGCGCGGTCGCGGCATAGCCGAGCGCCACGGCGTACGGCATCGGATCCTCGAGGCGCCAGGGCAGAAAGGTCGCGCCGCCCGGCAGCGGCGAGTGGATCACGCCGAACAGCGAAGCGACGGCAGCGATCACGAGCGTCGCGGCCGCGGCTCCGAATCGTCCGTCGATCAGGAACGCGAGGACGGAGCCATACAGCATCGCGGTGAAGACGAAGCCCGCCGCGAGCACCTGGATCGCCTTGAACGTCGTCGCGGTCGCACCGGGAAGGCTCGCCGGCGTCGCTCCGGCGCCGTCGAGGATCTCGCCGCCGAGGATCAGGAGCACGTCGGCGAGGATCGGCAGGAAGCAGATCGCGACCGCCGCGGCATGACGGCGCGGCACCGCGAGGAAGGCCTGTCCGCCGATCTCGAGGCCGATGTAGACGAGGATCGGCACGACGACGACCTCGGGCAGGGCGTGCACGAGCCACGAGAGGTACCCGAAGATCCCGCCGAGCCCGACGAACAGCGCCGTCGCGATCGTGTACGCCGCACGTCCGCCCATCTGCTTGTACGCGGGATGCCCGATGTACGGCGTCGTCTGAATCACGCCCCCGACGAGCCCCGCGACGAGCGTGCTGAAGCCTTCGGTCAGGAGGATCGAGCGCGTGTCGTACGGATCGCCCGCGGCGTTCGCCGACTCGGTGTTGTCGATGCCGCCGATGATCGTCGCGAACGCGAGCGGCAGAGCGAGCGGCAGGTAGTCGAGCGCCAACTCGAATCCGGCAAGAAAGCCGAGCGTCGGGATCGGCCAGGTCACGCCGAGAGCGACGGAGCCCCCGACCGGATCGGGCGGCGGCCCGTAGCCGAGGCTCTGGAGCCCGTAGAACGCGGCCGTGCAGAGCGCAACGATCGCGAGCACCGGCAGGAAGTTCCCCGGGAGGCGCGTGCGCGCGAGCAGCGCGAGGAGGATCAGGAAAAGTGCCACGAGCCCGACGAGCGGGTTCGCGAAGAGCTTCAGCATCGGCATGAACGCGATCAGGCCGACGCCGATCGCGCCGATCGTGCCGAGCATCGCCGCGGCGGGGACGACGTCGCGCAAGCGCGCTGCGAGCCAGGTGACGGCGATCTTGAACACGCCCATCATCACCATCAGCGCCATGCCGACCTGCCAGGCGAGCACCGCGTCGCCCGTCTGCCGGTAGACGGGACCGAGCGCGCCGAAGGTGAGGCCGAAGAGCGAAACCGTGTCGATGCCGAGCGGCATCGCCGTCACGTCGTCGCGCCCGGTGCGGCGCGCGAGACGAAACGCGAGCCACGAGTAGATGAGATCGCCGACGAGCACGCCGAACGCCGTCCCCGGCAGCATGCGCGTCAGCACGATCTCGGCCGGGTAGTCGAAGACGTGGATCAGGATCGTGCTGAAGACGATCAGCTGGGCGACGTTGTCGAACATCAGGCCCAGGAAGGCGCTGACGTCGCCGGGGCGAGCCCAGACGTACCGCGGTGCGGAGCCGGAAGGAGCTGCGGGAGGCGCTCCGGAAGGTGCGGTCGACGTCATTCCAAGCTCAGCTCGCCGGCAGGAGGCAGGAGTGGATGCTCGACTCGCCGCCGCTCTCGCCGGCGAGCGTGCGGATCGCTTCTTCCGCGTCCTCGAGCGCGAAGTCGTGCGTGTGCATCCGCTCGAGCGGCACGCGACCCGACTCGATCAGGCGGATCGCCGAGTCGTAGCCGCGGCTCGTCACCGCGAAAGCGCCGAGGATCGTGATCTCCTTCACGACGATCAGGTCGCTCACGAAGTCCGCGACCGGCTTGAAGCCCTTGACGCCCGCGAGGACGACGCGTGCTCCGGTCGCGGCGTAATGGAGCGCCTCGGCGACGGGAACGGTCGAGTTCGAGGAGACCTCGACGACGACGTCGGCCCCGCGGCCCTGCGTCAGCTCCTTCACGCGCTTGCGCGCGTTCTCCTGCTCGACATCGATCACGTGGTCGGCGCCGAGCTCCTTCGCGAGCGCGAGCTTCTTCGCGTCACGCGAGAGTCCCGTCACGAGGATCGTGTCGGCACCCGCGGCTCGGGCCGCGATGACGCTCGCGAGACCGCGCTGGCCGGGGCCGAGGATGAGCACGGTATCGCCCGGGCCCGTTCCGGGCAGCTCGACGGCCCAGCGGAAGCCCGCGCCGAGCGGATTGAACATCACCGCGGTGGACGCGGGGATTTCCTTTCGCATCGGATGAACGATCGAGTGCGGATCGAGGTACATCACGTCCGCGTACGCACCCCAGAGGCCGGGCGCGTGCGACACGGGCACGTACGAGTAGCCGAACATCCCGCCACGTCCGCGACAGACCTGGTAGCGCCCCTGCAGGCAGGCGCGGCAGTGTCCGCACGGGATCAGCGTCTCGACGGCGACGCGATCGCCCGCGTCGACGCCCCAGCGCTTGGCGGCACGGTCGCCGATCTTCTCGATGATCCCGAGCGGCTCGTGGCCGAGGATCACGGGATACGGCGCCGGAAGGACGCCCGCGTACTGCTCGGCGTCGCTGCCGCAGATCCCGCACGCCTCGATGCGAAGGAGAGCACTGTCCTCGTCGATCTCAGGCACCGGCAAGTCGCGAAGCTCGAGCTTGCGCGGCGCGGTCTGCACGACGGCGCGGGTCTTCTTCATGTCCTGCGCCTAGCCGCGTCCGGGTAGGGTGGTCAAGACGAACGGGCTACTCTTCCGGCTCGACCTCGGACTCGGCGAGCTCCCGCAAGACCGGCCGCAAGCGATCGATCTCGTGCTCGAGCGTCGCGAGCGCCGCCGCGGCGTTGCCGAGCGAGCCGCTCGCGCCGAGAGCCTCGAGGCGGCTCGCGGCTTCCGAAGCATCGTCCGCCGCGAGGACGAGCAACGAGCCCTTCAGCTTGTGCGCGGCGCGCTGAAGGCTGCGCGCATCTCCGCCCGCGAGGGCACCGCGGATGCTGCTCAGGGCATTCGGGGTGTCCGCGAGGCACATCCCGGCCAGCTCGACGAGAAGCGACCGCGCGCCTCCGACCCGCTCGAGCGCTTCCGCTTCGTCGATGGGTCGGGGGAGCGCCGACGATCCTCTCGTTTCGTCCATGTCGTGAGCCTCCCGCATCGGAGCGGCGCTTCGAAGATGCACCACTCGCCCCTCCCAAGAGATCGACCGGGCCGCAGTACGTCTTTACCTCGGGCGCCCGTCGCCTGAGCCGGCGAACGACGCTACAGAGGACGCCATGGAGAGCGTATCGCTGGAAGGGATCGACCTCCTCGGCCTCGAGAGCCATCGCGACGGCCCGCCGCACGCGGCGTTCGCGCGGCTCCGCCGCGAGGACCCGGTCCACTGGCATCCCGAGGAGGGCGGCTCCGGCTTCTGGGCCGTGACGCGCTACCATGACGTCGTCCGCGTCTCGCGCGACTCCGAGACGTTCTCGTCGGAGCGCGGCGGCACGATGGCCTGGGACGCGGACGAGGCCCAGCTCATCGGCCTCCGGCAGATGATGCTCAACATGGACCCGCCGCGGCACAGCAAGCTGCGCGCGATCGTGAACAAGGGCTTCACGCCGCGCCGCGTCGCCGAGCTTCGCGGGAGGATCGGAGCGCTCTCTCGGGCGATCGTCGACGAGGCGCTCGCGAAGGAGGCGTTCGACTTCGTCGAGGACGTCGCCGGCGAGCTGCCGTCCTACGTCATCGCAGAGCTGATGGGCATCCCGCTCGACGACGGACGCGAGCTCTACCGCCTGACGGAGCGCATGCACACCACCGACCGGAGCGAAGCCGGGCGCATGGACGGCGCGCTCGCGATCGGCGAGATGATGAACTACTCGCGCCGCGTGCAGGCCGAGCGCCGCGCGAAGCCGGGCGACGACATCGTGAGCGCGCTCCTCGCCGCGGAGGTCGACGGCGAAAAGCTCTCCGAGTTCGAGCTCGACATGTTCTTCATGCTGCTGATCAACGCCGGCGGCGACACGACGCGAAATCTCGTCGGCGGCGGGATGGAGGCGCTCTTCGAGCATCCCGAGGAGCGCGCGCGCTTGCAGAGGGACCTCGGCCTCCTCGATTCGGCGGTCGAGGAGATGCTCCGCTGGGTGACGCCCGTGATCCACTTCCGCCGCACGGCGACGCGCGACGCGACCCTCGGCGAGCGCCAGATCCGCGCGGGCGACAAGGTCGTCGTCTTCTACACGTCCGCGAACCGGGACGAGGAGATCTTCCCCGAGCCGGATCGTTTCGACGTCGGCCGCACGCCGAACGAGCACGTCGCCTTCGGCGGCGGCGGAACCCACTATTGCCTCGGCGCGAACCTCGCGCGGCTCGAGGGGCGGACGATGCTCGGTGAAGTGCTTCGACGCATGCCGGATCTCGTGCGCACCGGACCGATCGAGCGCCTCCACTCGAACTTCATCCACGGGCCGCGGCGGATGCCGGTGTCCGTCCGCCCGCGCGCGGGCGCGACGTGAGCGAAGCGAAGCACCTCCTGATCGTCTTCCATTCGCAGGGCGGTGGAACGGAGACGATGGCGGAGGCGGCGCGACGCGGCGCCTCGCAGGAGGAAGGCGTCGAGGTCCGCATGCTGCGCGCGCTCGAAGCGGGGCTCGACGACCTCCTCTGGGCGGGAGCCGTGATCTTCGGGACGCCCGAGAACTTCGGCTACATGTCGGGCGCGCTGAAGGACTTCTTCGACCGCACGTTCTACCCGGCGCAGGGAAAGGTGAACCAGCTCCCGTACGCCGTCTTCATCAAGGCGGGCAACGACGGCGGCGGCGCGCTGATGAACATCGAGCGCATCGCGAAGGGCTATCCGCTGCGCAAGGTCGCGGAGCCGATCGTGGCGAAAGGCGCTGTGACGGACGAGGTCCTCGCGCAGTGCGAGGAGCTCGGGCAAACCCTCGCCGCAGGCCTCGCTCTCGGGATTTTCTGAGCTCTCGTCAGCGCGCGAGGAAGTCGCGGATCGCGCGCGTCGTGTCGGCGGGGCGCTCGAGGACGAAGAAGTGCCCCGCATCGAGGAAGGCAACCGTGCCGTCGGGCATCGTGCCCTCGATTCCCTCGTAGAACTCGCGCGGCTGACGCGGGTCGTGCTCCCCCTGCAGCACGAGGACCGGAAATCGCCAGCTCGAGATCAGGCGCGTGCGGCGATCGATCCACTCCTTCCGGAACGAAGACGACTGGTAGTAGCGCGCGACCGCAGCCCCGACGCCGGGATGGCTGAACTCGCGCACGGTGCGCATGAGATCGCTCGTCGCGACCAGATGACGGCAGAGCTCCGTGTACGCCGCCGCGACGAGCAGCGCCGGCAAGCGGAGGATCTGCCCGCGGATCGGGTCGAGGAAGATCGCTTCCTGCGGCGCGAGCGCCGGATGGAAGTGGTAGAGATGCTGCTGCCCGCGCACGTAGCGACGGATGCGCGCGGGATGGCTCGCACCAACCCAGTCGCCGAGCACGGAGCCGCGGTCGTGCGTGACGAGGTTCACGCGGTCGAGGCCGAGGACGTCGAACAAAGCGACGAGCTGCTCCGCGACGCCCTCGTGACGGTAGTCGCCCGGCGTCTTCTGGCTTTGCCCGTAGCCCTTCAGATCGATCGCGACGACGCGGTGATCCCGCGACAGGTCCTCGATCTGCCGGTGCCAGCAAAACCACGAGTCCGGCAGGCCGTGCAGGAAGACGATCGGCTCGCCATGGCCCGCCTCGACGAAGTGCCAGCGGATGCGGTCGCCGTCTCCCGGCGCCTCGACGAAGCGATGGATCGCGCGCACCTCGCCGAGCATCTCGACGTCGCCGTCCTCGTTGGGCGAGGGACGTCCTGCCGCGAGGAGCGACAGCGCACGCCGCGTGGTCGCGACAAGGACGCGCGGCGACATGCGATCCGCGTGTCGCAAGCGCTCCGGAACCTCCGTGTATCGAAGGGCGTGCGCCATGCGTCAGTCTCCGCGAACGTAGCGCTGTCCGAAGCGAGTGAGGAGCATCGCCGCAGCTCCGACCGGGAGCCAGACCGTAGAGACGAGAAGCGCCAGGATCGCGCCGTCGAGGAGCGCCATTCCCGCGATCATCCAGGGAATCACCGGCCAAGAATAGCGACGACCGCGCTGATTCTCGTGTCGTGCAACGACCGTGACGAGAAGCGTCCAGACGAGCTGCGCGATCCCGGCCAGCCACACGAGGCCCGGGACGGTGCCCGCGATCGCGACGGCGGTGACGACGTAGACGAGCGTCCGCGTCGCGGCCATCAGGAGAACCGTCCATGCCGCGGCCTTGTGCCAGCGGTCGTAGGCCCAGATCACCGCCAGCAGCACGAGGCCCGCGATCACCGCGCTCGGATGCGGCGTGAAGAGCAGCAGCGACACACCCGCACCGAGGAGCACGACAGCGAGACGTATCGCCGCTGCCGCCGTGATCCGCCCCGCGGGGATCGGACGGAACGGCTGCTCGCGGGCGTCCCACTCGCGGTCGCAGAAGTCGTTCAGCACCATACCGCCGCAATACGAAGCGGAGAGCGCGACCATCAGCAGCAGCACGACGCCCGGCGCGAGAGCCGCGCCGGGCGAGCCGCTCGCGCCGGTGAGAAGCGCCGCCGCCAAGACGTTCATCCACACCGTCGGGAGGTTGCTGACGCGCGAGATCGCGAGCAGCGTCTTCGTGTCGACGGCCATGGCTCCGTCTCCGTCTTCGTCTCAGTCGCGGAAGAGGTGGTCGAGGATGCGATCGCGCACGTCCACCGCGCGGATCGACGAGGAATCGACGAAGCGCGGCTCGGAAGAAGCGAACACGGGGGTCTCCGGATCCGCGGTCGCGAGGCCGTGCGAGCCTTTCACGAGCGTCGCGTCGAGCGGCGTCAGCTCCATCGTGTAGCGAAAGCCGAGCGTCTTCCGTGCGAGCGTCAAGCCGGCGCGGACGTACGGCAGCGCGAGAGCCGGGTCGACGTAGAGCTCGCACGGATCGAAGCCGGGCTTCCGGTGGATCTCGACCATCCGCGCGTAGTCGGGCGCGCGCGCGTCGTCGAGCCAGAAGTAGTACGTGAACCAGCTGTCGGGCTCGGCGAGAAGCACGATCTCGCCGGACCGCTCGTGGTCGAGGCCGTGCGCGCGCTTCCCCGCGTCGTCGAGGATCTGCCCGATGCCCGGCACGCCGGTGAAGAGCTCCTTCACCGCGGCGACGTCCGCAGGATCGCCCACGTAGACGTGCGCGATCTGATGATCGGAGACGGCGAAGGCGCGGCTCGTCCCGGGATCGAGGTACTCGCGGCCGAGGTCGACCTTCACCCGGAGAAGGCCCGCCTCGCGCAGCAGCCGATTCGGGTGCACGGGCCGGCGTACCGGCACGATGCCGTACTCCGACAGCACGACGACGCGGAGCCCGCGCTCGCGGAAGTGGTCGATCAGCCGCCCCGCGACGGCGTCGATCTCGCCTAGATCGCGCGAAAGATCGGCTTCCGGACCCTCGCGCTGCAGGCAGTAGTCGAGGTGCGGCAGGTACACGAGCTGCAGCGTCGGCCGAAAGCGCTCCTCGACGGCGATCGTCGCGTTCGCGATCCACTCCGAGGAGACGATCGAGGTGTTCGGCCCCCAGAAGTGGAACAGCGGGAACGTGCCGAGCTGCTTCGTCAGGTCGTCTCGCAGCTCGAGCGGGTACGTGTAGCAGTCCGGCAGCTTCAGCCCGTCCGCGCAGTAGAGAGGACGCGGCGTCAGGGACACGTCCGCGCGGGTCGCCATCGCGTACCACCAGAAGGTGTTCGAGGAGGTGAACGACGGATCCCGCTTGCGTGCGACGTCCCAAACCTTGTCGCCCTGCACGAGGCGGTTGCTCTGCCGCCAGAGCCAGATCTCGCTCAGGTCGCGGAAGTACCAGCCGTTGGCGACGATGCCATGACCGGAGGGCGGCAGGCCCGTCGTATACGTGCTCTGGACGGTGCACGTGACGGCCGGCAGCACCGGTCCGATCGTCGCGACCTCCTTCGCGAACGCGGCGAGCCGCGGCGTGTGCGCTCCGAGCAGCCGGCGCGTCAGGCCGACGACATCAAGGACGACCGTGCGATGCATCGATCCTCTGCCTGGCCCAGCGAAGCTCGCGCACGATCGAATCGCCGACCGAGCTCATGCGCAGATCCTCGGGGAGCACGTCGAAGGAGTAGGTCTCGACCTCGAGCGGAATCGCCGGATCGAGCCTCGGCAGGACGTCCTCGAGAAAGAAGCGCGTCGTCCCGCACGGACCGAGGTGCTCCGCGAAGATCGGCACGTGGAAGTGTACTCGGCACTCCTCGATCGAAGAGCGCGTGGAGGCGTCGCGGCCGCGACCGTTCCCGCCGAAGAACTCCGGCAGGTCGGCGGCGCGGTGCAGCGCTCCGTCCACGTCGCGCGCGACGACCTGATGCAGGTACGTGGGCTCGTCGAACTGGAGCAACCTCTCGATCTCCTCTCCGTGCGCGTGCAAGGCGGACGAGACCTGCACCTTGCCGATGACGATGCCGGCGGCCTGGATGGTGCGGAGGCTCTCCGCCGGATCCTCGAACTCGACCGCCTGGTGGCAGCAGTCGAAGCAGAGCCCGGCGCGCGACGCGAGCGCCGGCGGAAGGGCCAGGCGGTCGAAGAGCTCCACCGCCTGCTCCGTCGTCTCGACGACGCACGCCGACTCGGGCTCGAAGGCGAGGACGATCGACCGCCCGTGTCGCTGCGCGAGATCGTCGAGATGCTCGACCGCCGCGCGGACGTTCGCGCGGACGTGCGGCCAGTCGTCCTCTGCGAAGCCGTTCGTGAACGCGATCGGCGCCGTCGAGATCGAGCCGGGAACGCCCTCGGGCAACCACTCGACGAGTCGGTCGGCGATCCCCCTCGTATAGGCGACGCGCTCCTTGCTTCGCCAGTCGGGCTCGTAGACGCGCTCCTTGACGGACGTTCCGTGAAAGCGACCGTAGGGGAAGCCGTTGACGGTGAGGACGTAGAGATCGTTCACCTCGCACCACTCGCGGAAGCGTCGCGACTCCTCGTCCGTCAGCTCGTCGACCGCCTGAGCGGAAAGACGCAGGCCGATCGGAAACGCCTCCGTCGGCGAAACGCCGGCCTTGACGGCGATCAGGTGCGACTCGAGATTCGCGCGCACGTCCGCCCAGGACTCGCCCGGATGGATGTTCGTGCAATACGTCAGACGCCGCACCCGCCGAGCCTACCGAGGGGGTCCGGTTCGTTGCAACGCATCTGCACCCAGGCTCACCAGGCTCGGGACGAGCCTGGGTGCAGATATGCGGAAACGAACCGGACCCCCAGAGGCGTCTTCGAATCCTTCGGCGAGGACGCGCGCCCGCTCCTCGGCGTGCGCGTACGCGGTCATGGCGATCGAGCTCGCGCGCCATCGTCTGGTTGGCCTCGATGATGTCGTTCAGCTCGTCGGCGATGCGTCCGCCGAGGCCGGTCCAATCGCCCGGGCAGCGCCACGCTTCGGAGGCGGGATCTGGGCGGAACGGACGACGATCGCGTAGCGGTATCCGAGGCGTCCGTAGCGCATCGGCTCACCCTCGTATGGGTCCTCCGAGCGATAGCGTCTAATGAGGTCGGGACGCGTGATTGCGAAGATCCGCCACGCAGGAGCGCATCGTGCCAACGTCGATTTCACGAACGTCGACACCGTGGCCGATGCGATCGATCAGCGTCACGCAGAGGTTGCCGCCGAGGTGCGCTCGAAAGTCCTCGAGCGCCTGCTCGACGTCGAGATGCTCGAAGACGGGGAGTGCTACGTCGAAGCCGAGATCGTCCAGCGTCTCGAAGATCGCGTGCCGTGCTTCGTCGGCGATGAGTCCCTTGCGGTTCGCGTAGAGAGAGTCGAGCGCGATGCCCGCGGCGACGGCTTCGCCGTGGCGCAGCTCGTATCCCGAGAGCTCCTCGAGCTTGTGCGCCGCCCAGTGGCCGAAGTCGAGGGGACGGGCCGAGCCGAGCTCGAACGGATCGCCGCTCGTGCGGATGTGCTCGAGGTGGAGCTCGGCGCAGCGAACGACCATCTCCTCGGTCGCTTCGGGCTCGAACCGCGCGAGGCGCTCTCGGTTCTCGTGCAGCCAGCAAAAGAGCTTCGCGTCGCGGATGAGCGCGACCTTCACGGCCTCCGCGACGCCGGAGCGGCGGTCGCGCGCGCTCAGCGTCTCGAGGAAGTCGAGGTCGTTCAGGACGGCAAACGGCGGCACGAACGTTCCGAGAAAGTTCTTCCGCTGCTGGAAGTTGACCGCGTTCTTGACGCCGATCCCGGCGTCGTTCTGCGCGAGGACGGTCGTCGGAACGCGGAGGAGCCGCACGCCGCGGTGGACGAGCGCGGCAGCGTAGCCGGCCGCATCGAGGACGGACCCGCCGCCGATCGCGAGCACGAACGAGTGCCGACAGACGCCGTGCTGCGCGAGCAGACGGTGCAGCTCGTCGACGATCGACGGATCCGACTTGGACGCCTCGCCTCCGGGGACGACGTGCGGCTCGGCGACGATCTCGAGCGACGGGTGCGCCCCGGCGTACGCCGTGATGCGCGCGGCGAGATCCGGCCAGGCGCGGAGGACGTTCTCGTCGACGACGACGACGGCGCGATGCGGTCCCTCGCCGGCGCGCGCGAGGACGTCCGCGAGCGTCGCGTTCTCCGGCGCGAAGACGGCGCGCGTGAAGATCACCGGGTAGCGGAACGAGACCGCGAACTCCTGCTCGATCTCACGCACGGCGGTCTCCCGCACCGGCGCGCGACGTCTCGGGGAGGACGAGCTTGTCGATGAAGCCCGTGAGCGGCACGGTTCCTTCCGGCCCCGGGATCGGCCGGCCGGGCGTGCCCATGCCCTGCGCGATGAAGAGCTCGCGGCCGCGCAGCGCGAGGTTCGTCGGCCCGTCGAGACCTTCCGCCAGGACGACGACCTCGCCCGTGTCGGGATCGATCGAGAGCAATCGGCCGGAGAAGCGGCGGAAGCCGCCGTGGCTCGGCTCGCTCCACAGCGCGGCGCGGTCGCGGATCGGATCTGCGAAGTCGCTGCAGAACTCGAGCACGTAGAGGCGGCCGTCGGGGCCGATCTCGAGATCGGTCGGCGCGGTGAGCCCCGTGACGAGCCAACGCATCTCGCCGGAGTCCGGATCGACGCGGACGACGCCGCCGGCGCGCGGCTCGAGCTCCGTGCCCTCTCCGCCTTCTTCGCCTTCCGTCGAGCCGGAGAAAAGCGTGACGAGAACGTCTCCGGAGCGCGGATCGTGTCGCAGGTATCCGGGGACGGCGTCCTGCCCGCGCGGGAGCGGCGGCAGCTTGACGATGCGCCGCGAGCCGCGCTCGGGCTGGAGCTGCACGACCTCGTCGCTCGAGCTCGAGACACCGAGCCAGATCCCGCGCTTCGGGTCGAACGCGACGTCGTTGATGTTGCCGTACACCCGGCTCCACTCGCGCACCTTCCCGCCGTCGACGCGGTAGATCGTCGAAGGGCCTCCGAAGTACGCGAGGCTGACGAGCGTCGTTCCGTCGCCCTCGGCCATGCCGGCCATGCCGAAGACCTCGTCGCGGCGGACGATGTCGACGATGTTCTTGGACTCCCGTCCGTTCAGGAGCTCGCGGCGCTCGCCCGGTCCGTCGAACCGGCCGTCGCCGTTCTCGTCTTCGAGGCGGAGGAGAGCGCCCGTCGCGGGCTTCGCGGGATCCCCCGTCCCCGCGACGGAGACGAGGAGCGCGTCGCCGGCGCGCGCGAGCATGCCGCGCGGATTCTCGAGGTGGTCCGCGACGCGGACGCGGGGAACGAGCTGCTTCGCCGGCGCGAGGGGCACCGCGACGGCGTCCGCGCCCACGACCGGGCCCGATGCGCCACTCGGCCGGGCGGTCCGCGCCGTCTGCGCCGTCTGCGCCGTCTGCGCCGCGCATCCACCGGCGAAGAGAAGGACCACGCAGAGAACGAGAGGCGCCGTCCGTGCGGCGAAGGGGCGCGCCGACCGGCGCGCGCAGCCGACCGCCGCGACCACCGCCATCCACAGGCCGCAGATCGCGAGCCCGAGCGACTCGCGCACCTCCTCGATGTCGAGCGACGCCATCCCGAACGAGGAGAACGCCGACGCGGCCGCACCACCCGCGTTCCCCGGGGTCTCCCGCCACGCGAAGAAGAGGTAGAGCGCGCCCGCGATCGCGCTCGCGCGCGGGAAGTAGCGTCCCCGTCCCGACGCGAACGCCGACGCCGCGGCGATGCCGTACGCGAGGATCCAGATCGCGGGATCCGGATCGTTCGTCTGCACGACGACCGCGAAGGCGAAGAGGACGAAGGCGATCCAGGAAGCCAGGCGCATCGATGAACGAGAGAAGCGCGTCCGTCCTAGTTCGGGACGGGCTGGTCGACGCGCGGCTCCTGGCCGCGCAGGACGGAGTTGTCGTTCCAGAGGCTTCGCTGATCGATCACGGGCGAGCGCGCGAGCGCTTCGAAGTCGATCTGGCCGGACTGGCCGTACGCGTCGAGAGCGTTCTTCCAGGTCGTCAGCTCGACGACGGCGGGAGCCACCCCGCGCTCGAGCATGCGCTGCGCCGTGCGCGGCACCGCGAGTGGATCGCTGACGCCCCAGTCCGCGGAGCTGTCGACGAGGAGGCGCTCGCCGCCGTAGCGCAACACGATCTCGACCATGCGCTCCGTTCCCATCTTGGTGTGCGGATAGATGCTGAACGCGGCCCACGCACCGCTCGCGAGGACGTCGTCGATCGTCTCCTCGTTGTTGTGATCGATGATCAGCTTCGACATCGGGATACGCATCTCCTCGGCGATCGCGAGGGAGCGGCGGATTCCGGTCTTCTTGTCGCGATGCGGGGAGTGCACCATCACGACCATGTCGTTCTCGCGCGCGACCTCGAGCTGCGCGCAATAGGCCTGCTCCTCCGCGGCGGTGATCTCGTCGAAGCCGATCTCGCCGATCGCGACGACGCCTTCCTTGAACGCGAAGCGCGGCAGGAGCTCGAGCACCTCGCGCGCGAGCGGCTCGTTGTTCGCCTCCTTCGCGTTGAGCCCGATCGCGCAGTAGTGCGCGATGCCGAACTGCGCGGCGCGGAAGCGCTCCCAGCCGACGAGGCTCGAGAAGTAGTCGACGAAGCTGCCGGCGCTCGTGCGCGGCTGGCCGAGCCAGAAGGCCGGCTCGATGACGGCGCGGATGCCGGCGCGCGCCATCGCCTCGTAGTCGTCGGTGGTGCGGCTCGTCATGTGGATGTGCGGATCGAAGAAGCGCATCTCAGCTCCCTTCGGCGGCGAGCGCCGCGAAGGCCGTCTGATCGCACCGTCCCGCGCGCGCGTCCGCGAGAGAGCGAAGAGCGTCGGGGTCCGTCTCTTTTTCCGCGAGGTCGCGGAGGCGATCGGTCGCGCCCGCGCGCGCGAGTGCGAGAACGGCGGCGCGACGCGCGCGCGGATCCGGCACGCCGAGCTCGTGCTCGAGCGCGGCGAGCCCGCGATCGCCGGCGTGCACGCCGAGGCAGAGCCAGAGCTCGTGCGGGATCGGCCGACCTGCGCTGCGCCGCTCGTCCGCGAGGTCGAGCGCCATTCGCGCCATCTCCGGCGAAAGGCGACGATCGAGCCCGTACACGCGCCAGAGCGGCGCCTCGATGAAGACCGCCTTGATCACGAGCTGGCGCCACGCGACTTCGTCGAAGAAATGCGCCGGATACGGCGTGTCGCACGCCGTCGCTTCGAAGACGGTCTTGAGGTTCGTCCGGCAGCCTTCCCCGGCGCGCCACGCGAAGCGCTCGCCCCCGGGCAGATGGGCGAGCGCGCGGTAGAGAGCCTGCAGCTCGCCCTGGTCGGCGTAGCGGAAGCACTCCTCGAGAGCTTCGGGGAACGCGTCGCCGGCGGGGTCGGGATGCGCGACGAGGAGACGCACGCGCAGCGCTTCGAGGGTCGTCCAGCGCTCCGGATTCCAGCCCGGCAGCCCGTCGGCCGCCTGCTGCTTCTCCTCCGCCGTCGGCTCGAGGAGGCCGCGAGGCGCATGGCGGCTCGCCTGCGAGAGGAGGCTCGCGAGACGCATCGCGGACGCGCCGGCATCGATCTCACGGTCGCTCCGCCGGAGCCATTCGAGCGCTTCCGGACGGAGGCGGCGCTCGAGCATCTCGTCGAAACGTGTCTTCGTCGGAGTCATGGGAAGGGCGAGGCCGATCCCGTCGAGCCTACCGCGGGCGGCGAAGCCGAGCCAGGCCGTCCGTCGCTGCGCGGTCGCGAAGAGGCTTCCAAAGGCCCGTCGCGAGGTGGTACGGCCCGAAGCGAAAGGACCGCGAGCCATGACGATGAAGATCCGTCCCGACGAGCCGATCGAAGAGTTCGCCCGGCGGTTCCGGGCGGAGCACGCAGAGGCGCCGCTCGGCCCGGTCGCGAACAAGGTCCTGGTCGACAACGACCGCGTGCGGATCTGGGAGCTGAGCCTCGAGCCGGGCGAGGCGTCGAGCCTGCATCGCCACGATCTCGACTACATGGTGATCCTGCTCGACGGCGACCGCATCGCCGGCATCCCCGGACCGGCCTCGACGCGCGGCGGGCGTGCCGCCGACGTGGTCCCGGGCCGCGTCGCCTATCTGAAGCGCGGCGACACCGAGTGGGCCGTGAACATCGGCGACAAGCCGTACCGCGAGCTCCTGATCGAGCTGAAGGACTCGTCGTCGACTTGACGCCTGCGCAGCGACAGGGCTGGGAGCGCGACGGCTTCTTCATCGTCGAGAGCTTCGCGCCCGCGTCGACGCTCGAAGCGATGACGGAGCGCATCGTCGCGCTGGCGCGCGCGGCGGAGCGCGGCGAGGACGTGAGCCCCGCGATCGTGCTTCCGGAGCCCGCGCTCGCGAGCCTCGAAGCGCCGGCCGAGAAGAAGCTCTCGAAGCTCTTCCGCGTCCATCGACAGGAGCCGGTGTTCCGCGAGTTCTGCGCAGCACCGGCGACGCTCGACCTCGTCACGCCGATCCTCGGCGAGGAGGTCGACTGCTTCCTCTCGCAGTTCATCTTCAAGCATCCCGGCGCGCTCGGTCAGCCGTGGCACCAGGACGGCTGGTACTTCCCGTTCGATCGCGGGCCGCAGGTCGGGCTCTGGCTCGCGGTAACGGAAGCGCGGCTCGACAACGGACCGCTCTGGGTGCTGCCCGGATCGCACCTCGAGCCGGTGCACGAGGTCGTTCCCGACCGGCGGCCGAACGCGCAATTCAGCTACGTCGAGATCGTCGACCACGACATGGAGCGCGCCGTCCCCGTGCGGATGGAGCCGGGCGACCTCCTCGTCTTCCACAGCCACCTGATGCACCGCTCGACGGACAACCAGAGCGACCGCGGCCGCGCGGCGATGGTGTTCCACTACGGCGAGGCGGGAACGGTCGATCGGAGCGAGGAGAAGTTCGGCTTCGTGCCGCCGAACGTCGACTGGATGCCGGTGCGCCGGCGCGCGGCCTGACGCGCCCCTCCGCCTCTCAGAGTCTGTGAATCAATCCCCTCCCGTCGCCGGAAGGCCGATGCATCCCTGCCTGCTGCGTTGCTCCTCCTGGGCATAGCCTACGGCTATGACTCGTCGTCGCGCCTTGCAGGCGGGGCGCCTCGACCTTCCGGCTCGGTCCGGGGATCGATTCACAAACTCTCAGCGGAGCACGGCGCCCGCGATCGCGAGGAGCAGCGACGCGATCGAGATCGTGTTCAGCATCGCGGAGGCGCGGTGCAGCCGGTCGAACCGCGGATCTTCGGCGTCGAGCCCCTCGTAGCGCGGCAGCAGCACCTCCCCTCCGACGAGCGAAGCGACCACGGCGACCGCGACCGGAACGGCGAGTCGCGCGAGCTCGGCTTCGGCCAGGCCCTCGCGCCCGAGCAGCAACGCCGCGAGCGCGACGAAGCCGAGAGCCGTGCCGACGCGATACGTCCGCCGGAACATCGGACGGAGGAAGCGCCGCGCGTCCGCCGACGGAAACGAGCCGTGTGCGACCGGCGTCACGACGAAGGAGAGGCAGAGGAGGCTCCCGAACCAGGCGGCGACCGCGAGCGTGAAGATCAGCCGAAGCGGCATTTCGGCTTCGATACCGCGATGCCATCCGATAGGGAAATCCCGGGGACCGGAAGGTCGCCTTCGATGAGACGCACGCGAAGCACGACGAGAAGAGACGCGGCCGACACCGCGGCACTGGCGGCGGCGCTCGACGAGCGCGGTCACGCACGTCTTCCGGGCCTCCTCGACGCGAGCGCATGCGAGCGTCTCATCGCGCTCTACGCGGAGCGCGAACGCTTCCGGAGCTTCATCGACATGCGGCGGCATCGCTTCGGCGAAGGCGACTACCGCTACTTCGCGCATCCGCTTCCGCCGATCGTGCAACAGCTTCGCGAGCGGCTCTACGCGGCGCTGGCACCGATCGCGAACGCGTGGGAGGAGCGGCTCGAAACGGGGCGCTCGTTCCCGCCGCGTCTCGAGAGCTTCCTCGCCGTCTGCCGACGAAGCCGCCAGAAGCGGCCGACGCCGCTCCTCCTCCACTACGAGGCAGGCGGCTACAACTGCCTGCACCAGGACCTCTACGGGCCGGTCTACTTCCCGCTGCAGGTCGCGTGTCTTCTCTCGCGACCCGGCCGCGACTTCGAGGGCGGCGAGGTGCTGCTCGTCGAGCAGCGGCCGCGAAGCCAGTCGCGCGGCGAGGCGATCGTGCTGGAGCGGGGCGAAGGGCTCGTCTTTCCGTGCCGCGAGCGGCCGATCGAAGGTGCGCGCGGCGCGTACCGGGCGCGCGTGCGCCACGGCGTGAGCACGCTTCGGTCGGGCGAGCGCTTCACGCTCGGCATCATCTTCCACGACGCCGAGTGAGCGAGTCTTCGCGGCTACGACGACGCTGCGACGGCTACGCGGCCGCGGCGCCCGCGCGTCCGGCGAAGCCGGGAAGACCGTGCGCGGCACCCGAGCGTGCGAGCACGATCGCGGCATGAAGCGCCTTCGCGAACGAAGCTTCGCCGCGGCGATCTCCTCCTCCGCCAACTTCGCGACCCTCGGCAGGTTACGGGTTTCAGATCACCGTTTTGTTCCCACCTCGTTACCGGATCGTGAAAGAAATCCGCGACTTTTTCGAGGACCGCCGCGCCGCGGCCCTGAAGCGTCTCAGCCGAAGCGGACCGGGAGACGATCCGGCGAGCGGAACGCGAGCCCGACGATCCGACAGTCGACGTCCGGGTCGAGGCGCAGCGCCGACAGCCGGTCGAGCATCGCCGAGACCGCGATCCGCGCCTCGACGCGCGCGAGATGCGAGCCGAGGCAGAAGTGCTCGCCGAAGCCGAAGGCGACGTGGTCGCTCTTGTTCGCTCGATGGATGTCGAAGCGGTCCGGGTCCTCGAAGCGCCGCTCGTCGCGATTCGCGGAGCCGACGGAGAGGATCGCGAGCTCCCCCTTCGGCGCGACGTGCCCGTCGATCTCGAAGTCCCGCGTCAGCTCGCGCGAGGTGAACTGGACGGGCGACTCCCAGCGCAGCGTCTCGTCGATCGCGTCGTCGAGGAGGCTCCGATCCGCGAGCACCTCCTCGAGCTGCTCGCGGTGCGTGAGGAGCGCGTAGAGGACGCTTCCCGTCAGCCGAAAGGTCGTCTCCGCTCCGGCCGGGAGCAGCAGGCGCAGGAAGCTCAGCACCTCCTCCTCGCTGAGCCGCTCGCCCTCGACCTCGGCGTGCACGAGCGTGCTCAGGAGGTCCGTCGTCGGCGCATTCCGTCTCTCCTCGAGGATGGGGCGAAGGTAGCCGACGATCGCCTCGGCCGCGGCGAAGCCTTTCCCCGGGTCGTCGGCGACCGAGATCAGGTCGAGCGCCCACTGATGGAACTCCTCGAAGTCGGAGATCGGGATCCCCATGATCCCCGCCATCACGCGGAGCGGGAAGGTCATCGTGAACTGTCCGACGAGGTCCGCTTCGCGGTCGCGCTCGAACTTGTCGATCAGGTGGTGCGTCGTCCTCTCGACCTCGCGTTCCACCTCGCCGCGAAGGGCGCGCAGCGAGAACGACGGTGTGACGATGCGGCGATGGCGCAGGTGCTCCTGGCCCTCCATCTCGAGGATCGTCCGCCCCATGACGAGGCCGATGCCGCGGGCGTTGCCGCGCGGCGAGAAGAGCTCGCCGTTCTTCAGGCCAGCGGCGACGTCGTCGTAGCGCGAGACGAGGTAGCTCGTGTCCATCCAGCCGCTCAGCGCGACGATCGGCCGCTCGCGGCGAAGGCGAGCGTAGACCGGATACGGATTCGGCACGGGGCTCATGACGGAGCCGCCGAAGAGGAGGGTCGCGTTCTCGACGGAGACGTGGGGTTCGCTCATGGTGTGCTCCTCGCGGGCGGGGGTACGGTGTCGTTCGACCGATTGAATCAAACGCTTGATTCCCCGACAAGTCGATCGGAACGATCGAGCAGTAGTCGTCGAAACACGGAGACGGAGCGCCTACACCGAGACGATGAGCTCCTCCTCCGAAGCAGACGGAGCGGCGCGGTGGGCGATGCTCGACCTCTTCACGCTCCTCGGGCGCGAGGACCCGCGCGCGGACCGCTACCAGCGCGAGCTCGCGCGCGTCCTCTAGTCGTCGCCGGAAGCGACGCTGTTCAGCGGACGCGCTCGATGACCGCTTCCGGCGAGCCCGGGGGACCGAGCGGTCCCTCGAACCGAAGGAGCGTGCGCGGAGGATCCGCGGCGATCCAGTAGAGCGTGTCCCCCGAGTACCAGCTTTCGCCGACGGCCTCCGCGCCCTGCTTCCAGTTCTCCGGAAGGTCGATCTCGCGCGCCGCCCGGCGCACGTCGAGCCCGACGCGAATGCGCTGGGCCTTCTCGGCTCGTCCGCGCGTCTGCAGCGTCTCCTCGCCGTCGACGTAGGCGTAGACCGGCAGCGGCATCCCACGCCCGCCCCACACGAAGAATCGCACTACCGACTGCTCACCGATCGGGAAGCCCGAGATCGCGAGGCTCAGGCATCGCGCCTCGTACACGTTCGGTGGGAACGGCTTTCGCCGGGCGGACCATGTGTCGTGGAACGTCTCCTTCTCGAAGTCGACCCAGCTCTGCTTCGTGCGCGAGCCGTCCGCGGCGAGCTCGACCTCGCCGTACGAGGTGTTGCGGAGATGTCCGTTCTCGAGCCGGAAGACGCAGCGGATCGAGCTCGTGCGTCCGTCGGCGGCGCGCATCACCTGCTGATAGTCGTAGAGCGTCTTCCCGCCGCGCTCCGCCTTCGCGAACGCCGTCGGTCCCGGCAGCACGAAGTCGCGGCTCAAGGTTCCCTGCTTCTCGATGTCGACGCGGTAGAGAGGCTTCTCCTCCTCCCACGGCTCGACCGACGGTGCGGAGAAGGACTCTGCGCCGGCGACACGGACGATCACGTCGTCGGGGCGCTCTTCGCCGACCAGGCCGGGCGTCTTCACGAGGATGTCGGGCCCGACCGCGATCGCACGCTCGCCTTCGATTTGCACCGGGCGATCGAGACGTCCGATGATCTCCCACTCCTCGGTAGCCTCGAGCTTCTCGGGTGCGTCGAGCGGCCCCGGAAGCCGCAGCGTCAGCTCGTCGCCGCCGTCCGAGAGAACGACGTAGCTCTCGCCGCCGGCGGTCCTCCCGACCTTCTCCACCTCGCCCGTGAAGCGGACGCGCGCGCCCGCGAGATCGAGCTCGAGGTCGTCGGAGTGCAGACGGTCGCCGGAGCTCTCGACGATCTGCTCGATCTCGACCGGGATCGCCCCGGCGCGCGGCGCCGGAGGCTTCGCCGAAGCATCCGGAGCGCCGAGGGCGAGCTGCGCCGCGCACGCCGCGGCTGCGCAAAGCACCCGGACGCTTTCCCGCGAGCAGCATCTTCCGAAACGGTGGCGCGCGGTCGACTTGCGCGAATCCATGGCGTCGTGCGGGCGAGGGCGCATGGATTTGCTCTTGCCAGACCGGCCGGCCGGTGGCTACCTGGCTCTGGGCCGGCGAAGCCTGCGACCGAAACGATGCTCACCGACGCGAAAGCGGAGGGCGCGGCACGTCCTGTCTGGACCGCGATCCTCGTCTCGTTCGCGGTCCTCTTGGCCGGCGGGCATGCTTACGCGCGCTGCACGAGCGGAAGCGAGCTCACGCAGATGGGCGGCAGCTTGCAGGTCGATCTCGCGTGCCGCGCGAGCCGGCTCGGCGGAAGCGGAACGGTGTGCACCCCTCCGGCGACGCCCGCCTGTGCCTCCGGCGTGTACGACGAGGTTGCGACGCTCGTCTTCGGCCAAGCCCAGGTCGATGCGGCTCTCGGCTTCTCTTCGCGTGCGCTCGCTTGCCAGAGAGCGATCGCCGTCGGCGCCGCGCGCTTCCTCGAGCGGCGGCTCGACGAGAGGGCGCGCGGGCAACGCCGCGCTCTCTCGGCGCGTGCGATGCGTTTGATCCGTAGTGCGTGCAGCCGATCGGTCGTGGAAGAGAACGCCAGCAGCCAAATGCTGCCCCGGGTGGGCAGCGAGTGCGCGGATCTCGTCGGCCCGCCGCAGTCGAGCCTCGATGGCGAAGGCCTCGAGCGCTGCGTGCGCGCCTCTCTCGAGCGCATCGTCGACGATCTCGCTCCCGAGCCGCTTCGCCCGAACGTCGTCGTCATCCTCACCGACGACCAGCGCGCGGACAGCGTCGGCGCGATGCCGACGGTTTCGTCGTTGCGCGAAGAAGGCCTCTCGTTCACGAACGCGTTCACGACGAGCCCGATCTGCACGCCGAGCCGCGTGAGCTTCCTGACGAGCCGCTATCCGCGAAACCACGGCGTCACCGCCAACGCCCCCGTTCAGTTCGACGACACGGATACGCTCGCGACGTGGCTCGCCGCGGCCGGCTACACGAACGGGCTCTTCGGCAAGTACGTGAACGGCACCGACGTCTTCGGCGAGACCGTTCCGCCGGGCTGGCACGACTGGCACGCCTTCCTCGGCGGCGCCGGCGGCAACTTCTACGGCTTCCGGCTGAACGAGAACGGCACGTTCAAGACCTACGGCGAGAGCAGGTACTCGACCGACGTCCTGCGAGGCCGCCTCCTGACGTTCCTCCGAGCGCAGGCCGCAAAGCCCTTCTTCGCGATCTTCACGCCGTTCGCTCCGCACGACCCTTCCGAGCCTGCGCGCCGGCACGAGGACGCGTTCGCCGACTGGACTCCGATGCACCCGCCGAGCTGGCTCGAGGAGGACCTGTCCGACAAGCCGAGCTGGGTACGCTTCCTGAAGACGATCCGCGGTCCCGACTGGCCCGCGCAGACGGACGAGAATCATCGCCAGGCCCTGCAGACGCTCGTCGCCGTCGATGAAGCCATCGCGAAGGTCCTGGAGAAGCTCGAGAGCCTGGGCCTCGCCGACAACACGGTCGTCGTCTTCACCTCGGATCACGGCGTCCACTTCGGCGAGCATTGGTCGGCGAACAAGTTCACCGCGTACGAAGAGGCGATCCGCATCCCGTACGTGCTGTGGCACCCGGGTCGAATCCCGGCGGGCGAGACGCGCGACGAGCTCGCACTGAACCTCGATCTCGCCCCGACGATTGCAGCGCTCGGTGGAGCGACGCCTTCGCCGAACGCCGACGGGATGAGCCTCGTTCCGCTTCTCGAGACGGGTGGCGCTCCGTGGCGGGAGGACTTCCTCGTCGAGAGCAGCGGCGAGATCTTCGTCCCGCCGCTCGAGGCCGTGCGCACCGACCGTTGGAAATACGTCGATCTGGCCGGCAACGGCGGGATCCGCGAGGAGCTCTACGATCTCGCGGCGGACCCCTACGAGCTGCAGAACGTGGCGCAGAACCCCGGCTACGCAGCAAAGCTCGCCGAGATGCAGGGCCGCCTCGACGCGCTGCGCCAACCCTGACGCGACGCCTTCCCTCTCGAAGAGGCCTCGCCTCTTCGATCGTCCGAAGGTGCACGGCGGCGACTCTACGCACTCCGTAGGGAGTATTGCGCCCTTGCCAGAGCGATCGAATCGGTGCCTACTGCGCCCACAAGCAACAACCCTGGCCGAGTCATCCACCGATCCGCCAACGGAGGCGCTGAGTGTATCGTCTGCCCGCGACGCTCGGAGCTCTCGCCATAGCCGCCTTGCTCCAACCGAGCATCGCGGATGCGCGCTGCGACGCGACGGAGCTCGTGCAGGTCGGGGTGAACGTCCGGGTCGATCTCGCGTGCCGCGCGAGTCGACTCGCTGCGAGCGGCGCCACGTGCACTCCGCCCGCGACGCCCGCGTGCGCCGCGGGCGCCTACGAGGAGATCGCGGAGATCGTCTTCGGCGATCCGCAGGTCGAGCCCGCGACGGGCTTTTCGTCCAAAGCCCTCGCGTGCCAGCGTTCGCTCGCTCTCGCGTCGGCGAGGTTCGTCGGAAAGCGTACGCAGGAACGCGCGCAGGGACAGCGCCGCGCGGCTTCCGCGCGAGGGATGCGACTGGTCGGGAGGACGTGCGGGCGCGCCTTCGTCGAGCAGAACCCGAACGACGCCGTCCTCCCCGCCGTCGGCGGATCGTGCGCGGGCCTGCTCGGAGCGCCCGACAGCGCGATCGACGGCACGGCGGTCGAGCGCTGTGTCCGCGCTTCGCTCGAGCGGATCGTCGACGACCTCGCCCCCGAAGCGCTTCGTCCGAACGTCGTCCTCATCTTGACGGACGATCAGCGCGCCGACTCGATCTCGGTGATGCCCACCGTCTCGTCTCTGCGATCCGAGGGGCTCACCTTCACGAACGCATTCACGACGAGCCCGCTCTGCACGCCGAGCCGGGTGAGCTTCCTCACCGGCCTCTACGCGCATCACCACGGCGTCCTGGGGAACTGGCTCACGCCGTTCGACGACACCCAGACGATCGCGACGTGGCTCGCGGCCGCGGGCTACACGAACGGGCTCTTTGGCAAGTATAGAAACGGGGTCGAGAACTTCGGCGAAACGGTCCCGCCGGGATGGCACGACTGGCACGCGCTGCTCGGAGGCGCGGGCGGCAACTACTACGGCTTCGGTCTCAACGAGAACGGGACGTTCAAGTGCTTCGGATCGAGCCGGTACTCGACCGACCTGCTGCGAGGGCGCGTCCTGACCTTCATCCGCGCGCAGGCTTCGCGTCCGTTCTTTGCCATGTTCACGCCGTTCGCGCCGCACGAGCCGTGGGAGCCGGCGCAGCGTCATCTCGGGCTCTTGTACAACGTGCCGCTGAATCGCCCCCCGAGCTGGCTCGAGAGCGATCTCTCCGACAAGCCGACCTGGGTGAAGTTCCTGCGTGCGATCCGCGGCGAGCACTTCGACGATCAGATGGACGAGAACCGCCTCCGCTCGCTCCAGACGCTGCTCGCGGTCGACGATGCCGTCGCGAAGATCCGCGAGAAGCTGGAGAGCCTCGGAATCGCCGACAACACGGTCATCGTCTACACCTCCGACCACGGAATCCACTTCGGCGAGCACTGGTTGTCGGGCAAGTTCGATTCGTACGAAGAATCCGTTCGCATCCCCCTGGTCGTGCACCACCCCGGACGCATCCCCGCAGGCGAGACGCGCGACGAGCTGGTGCTGAGTCTCGATCAGGCGCCGACGATCGCCGAGCTCGCCGGGGCGGCGGTTCCGCAGAGCATCGACGGCGAGAGCTACGCTCCCCTGTTCCCGGGCGGTGGGATTCCGTGGCGCGACGAGCTCCTGATCGAGAGCCCGGGGGAGTTCATCACGCCGGCGCACGCCTCCGTGCGCACGGCGAGCTGGAAGTACATCGACCTGGACGCAAACTCGGGCATCACCGAAGAGCTCTACGATCTCGTCGCGGACCCGTACGAGCTGCAGAACGTCGCGCAGAACCCGGCGTACGCGAGCGTCCTCGCGGACATGCAGGCCCGCCTCGCGGGGTTGCTGGCGGAGTAGACAGCGCGGTCGAGCCGGACGAGGCTCCACGAAGCCTCGATGACAACGCGTCGGACGGCGTGCTAGCACGGGCGCCGTGAAGGTCTCCGGCCGGATCGTCGTGGTGACGGGAGCGGCGAGCGGCATCGGCCGCGCTCTCGTTGCGCGCTTTGCCGTGGAGGGAGCGAAGGCCGTCGTCGCCGTCGATCGCGACGAAGCCGGCGTCCGCGCGGTGGCCGAGGCGCACGGTGCGAAGGCGCTTGCCGCGGACGTCTCCGTCGAGGCGGACAACCGCGAGATCGTCGAGCGTACGGAGCGCGACGTCGGGCCGATCGACCTCTTCTGCGCGAACGCTGGAATCTTCACCGAAGGCGGGTTCGAGGTCCCCGACGACGCCTGGGATCGCATCTGGCGGATCAACGTTCTCGCGCACGTGCAGGCCGCGCGCGCGGTCGTCCCACGGATGCTCGCTCGAGGCGGCGGCTACATGCTCCACACCGCTTCCGCGGCGGGCCTCCTTTCCCAGATCGGCTCGGCTCCGTACGCGGTGACGAAGCACGCCGCCGTCGCCTTCGCGGAGTGGCTCTCGATCACGTACGGCGACCGCGGGCTCAAGGTCTCCGTCCTCTGCCCGCAGGCCGTCAACACGCAGATGACCGCGGGAACCGAGAACGGGGGCGTCGCGGGCGTCGACGGCATGCTCGAGCCCGAGCAGGTCGCCGAGACCGTGATCCGCGGTCTCGAAGAGGAGCGCTTCTTGATCCTGCCGCATCCGCAGGTCCTCGAGTACGCCCAGAGAAAGACGACCGACTACGACCGCTGGATCCGCGGCATGCGCCGCTTGATGGGACGCTTCCTGCCCAGCTGAGCGGCGGGCCGCTACTCGCAGCGCGGGTCGCCGAACTCGGGATCGGTCCCGTTGCAGACGGCGGCGGTCCCGATCGGGTTCGTGACGCAGGTGCCGTTCTGACACGCGCCGAACACCGTGCAGCCGGGGACGAAGGCCGTGCAATCGATCTCGACGTCGCAGTCGAAGTCGCCGACGCATCCGCAGACGCAGGCGGTCGCGTCGAAGGTGCAGGCGTCGGTGCACGCGAGCGATCCCGTGCAGGTGTCCTTTCCGAACACGACGTCCTCGCAGAGCGCGTCGTCGAGGTCGGCCCCGTCGCAGCCCTCGAAGCCGTCGATCACCCCGTTCCCGCACGCGCCGGCACCGGGCGTCGAGCCCGGAGTCGGACCCGGCGAGCCGGTCGTCGTGGGAGCGGGCGTCGGCCCGGGAGGAGGTGCCCGATCCACCGCGGGCATGCGCGCACCCGCTCCGAAGGCCGCGAGCGATTGGCTGAAGATCCCGAAGACGCTGCCGACGGCGGCGCCCGTCTCGAAGAACGCCTTGCCGCTCGACACGAGCGCCGTGCCGCCGGCGATCGACTGCAGGTCGCTCAGGAGGACCCCGTCGATCACGAGATCGCGCGAGGAGACGACGTTCCCCTCGGTCGCCGCCAGAGTCGCGCGCGTCTGCACGGTGTTCGGCCCGAGATCGAAGCGGCTGCCGTACCGATCGACGAACGCGGCGAGGATCACGCGGTTGCCGTCCTTCTCCGGCGGATCGAGCGTCTCGGGATCGTAGTACGCGGGAACGAGAAGGACGTCCGGCGTGAATCGCTGGTAGCGCGTCGCAGCTCCGTCGACCACGGTTCCCGGGACCGCGAGATTCCCTCCCGCACCGACCGCACGGCGTCCCATCGGGCTGTCGCCGAAGGCAGCGCCGAGCCCACCGCCGAGGGACGTATTCGCGACCGTGTACCCGCCGGTGAGCGGAAGCGGCGGCACGACCGGTTGCAACTCGCTTTCGCTCCGGACGGGGGTGACGACGAGGAGACCCGCTTGCCCGTTGCCGACGCCGCCCGCTTCCTCGGTCGGATTGATCACGCGGTTGCCCCGTCCGGGGAGGATCCGGACGGACTGCCCGAGTCGACCGTCGAGGCTCGTCGGGTAGAAGGCGATCTCGATCGTGACCGGCTCGGACGCCGGGTTTGCGACCGTCACGAACGGCACCCGATCGGTTCGCCCGTCGAAGAAGAAGATCAGCTGATCGCCGGTGTCGCCGGGTACCGCAACGGTGGACTGTGCCGAGACCGGCCGCGAGCTCGCGAGGCACGCCGTGAAGATCGTACACACGGCGGCGAGCACGGGCGCGAGGCCCCGCGCTCCGCCTCGCGAGGACGGCGCCTCCGGGATCACGGCCGCATTTCATCGCGCAGCCCGGGCACGGTCAAACGGCTTTTCGTGCGATCCGGTTCATCCCTCGGGTAATTCGGAGCTTCGCCGTCGATCGCTTCTTGCACCTGGCCAGATTTCACGCTTACCTCAACCGGTCGATGAGGAGGATGAGGAGGCATGTGTCCCCGACGATCTCGGTGGTGATCCCGGTGCACCAGGCGGCAGCCATGTTGCGGGCCTGTCTGCAGCACCTCCGAGACGGCTCCGAGCCGCCCTTCGAGTGCATCGTCGTCGACGACGGCTCGACCGATGCTTCGGCGGAGGTCGCGCGAAGCTACGGAGCGCGCGTGCTCGCGACCGGAGCCCGTCGCGGCCCGGCGCACGCGCGCAACAAGGGCGTGCAGGCCGCTCGGGGGAACGTCATCCTCTTTCTCGACGCAGACGTCTGCCCGGCCCCGGACACGATCGCGCGCGTCCGCGAAGCCTTCGAGAAGGAGCCGGACCTCGACGCCCTCATCGGATCGTACGACGACGCTCCTTCGAGCCCGGGCTTCGTCTCCCAGTACAAGAACCTGATGCACTGCTTCGTGCACCAGAGCGGCCGCCGCGCCGCGAGCACGTTTTGGAGCGGTTGCGGAGCGATCCATCGCGACGTGTTTCTCGCTCTCGGCGGCTTCGACGAAGCGTACGATCGGCCCGCGATCGAGGACATCGAGCTCGGCTACCGGCTCGTCGGAGCGCGCCGGAAGGTCCGGCTCGACCCGCACCTCACGGTCAAGCACTTGAAGCACTGGACGCTCACGGGCCTGATCCGCTCCGACATCTTCGATCGCGGCGTGCCGTGGACGGAGCTGATCTGGCGCGATCGGCTGATGCCGAACGACCTGAACCTCCGCACGAGCCAGCGTGTCAGCGTGGCGCTCGTCGTCCTCCTGGTCGCGCTCTCGGGCATCGCGGCGCTCGGGTGGGACGCAGGCTCGTCGATCTCGCTCGGTCTCGGCGTTCTCGGTGGCTGGCTCCTCGGGCTCGCCGCGATCCTCCTTCTGAATCGGCGCTTCTACGCGTTCCTCGCGCAGCGTCGTGGTCCGGCCTTCGCGTGCGCCGCGGTTCCGATGCAGCTCGCCTACTACGCCTACAGCGGCTTCTCCTTCGCGGTCGGAACGTTCCGCTTCGCGGCCGGCCTCGCCCGCGAGCGCGTCGTCCTCCTCGAAGCCGAAGGCGAGCCCGTTCCGGGCAAGATCGTCGAGAGCCGGCAGGTCGCGTGACGCTCCGGACTCTCGCATGACGGCGGACCGCTCTCCTCGCACGCTCGCGATCGACGTCGGCGGCACCGGTCTCAAGATGATCGTGCTCGATCCGAACGGGGCCGCCATCGAGGAGCGGCACCGGGTTCCGACGCCGCGGCCGGCGACGCCACGAGCGGTCCTCGAGGCGCTCCGCGGGCTCATCGGCACGCAGCCGCCGTTCGACCGCGTGTCCGTCGGATTTCCGGGTGTCGTGCACGAAGGCGTCGTTGCGACCGCGCCGAACCTCGACGGCGACTGGCACGGATTCAAGCTCGCAAACGCGCTTTCGACTCTCACCGGCAAGCCGGTGCGCGTCGCCAACGACGCGGACGTGCAAGGTTACGCGGACATCGAAGGTCGAGGCGTCGAGATGGTCCTCACTCTCGGCACCGGACTCGGCTCCGCGCTCTTCGTCGACGGGCACCTCGTGCCGAACCTCGAGCTCGCGCATCATCCGTACGACGGTAAGCGCACCTACGAAGACTACGTCGGCAAGCGCGCGCTCGAGAAAGTCGGGAAGAAGCGCTGGCGAAGACGCGTCGGCAAGATGATCGAGCACGTGGAGCCGATCTGGAACTACCGCCTGCTCCACCTCGGCGGCGGCAACGCGAAGCTCCTCCACGCGGAGGGCTTGCCGGCGAACGTGCTGGTGCACTCGAACGAAGCCGGCGTCCTCGGCGGTATCGCGCTCTGGAAGGACTGAGCTTCGCGGCTCACTTCACCGTCACGCCGAGCGGCGCCGTCCACCCGCCGTACGCAGCGGTGAGACGATCCGCTTCCTTCGGTCCCATCGAGCCCTTCGCGTAGCGGTGCGCGGGGCCCGTGTCGCCGAGGATGCCGTCGATCGCCGCCCACGTCCCTTCGACCGCGCGCTCCGTCGCGAAGAGCGTCGGGTCGCCCGTCAGCGCGTCCCCGAGGAGACGCTCGTACGGAAGTGGCGAGTCGCCGAGGGCCTGCGAGAAGTCGACGTTCAGGGTCACCGCCTCGGAGTGCATCCCCTCGCCCGGGCGCTTCGCCTGCACGTCGAGGCCGACGCCCGCGTTGCTGCCGAGCCGGAAGCGCAGGCGATTCGTCTGCGGGATCGCGACGCCGGGCGCGTCGAAGAACCGTTTCGGCGGGCCGCGGAACTCGACCACCGCCTCGGTCGCCGTCGCGGCGAGGGCCTTTCCCGTGCGGAGGAAGAACGGGACGCCTTCCCAGCGCCACGAATCGATGTCGATCCGCAGCGCACAGTACGTCGCGGTGCGCGATCCCTTCTTGACGCCCTCGACCTTCTGGTAGCCGTCGTACTGGCCGCGCACGAAGTTCTTCGGGTCGATCGGACGCATCGAAGCGAACACCTTCACCTGCTCCTCGTGCAGGCAGTGCGCGCTCGCCGAGGTCGGCGGCTCCATCGCGAGCAGGGCGACCACCTGCATCATGTGGTTCTGCACGACGTCCTTCAGAGCGCCGACCGCGTCGTAGAACGAGCCACGGTCTTCGACGCCGAAGGCCTCCGCCATCGTGATCTGGACGTTCGAGACGTAGCGGCGGTTCCAAACCGGCTCGAAGAGCGTGTTGCCGAACCGCCAGACGAGGAGGTCCTGCACCGGCTCCTTCCCGAGGTAGTGATCGATCCGATAGAGCTGCTCCTCGCGCAGCACCTTCAAGAGCGAGGCGTTCAGCGCCTGCGCGGAAGCGAGGTCGTGTCCGAACGGCTTCTCGATGACGACTCGCGCACCCTCGATCAGGCCCGCCTTCTGCAGGTTGTAGGTCACCATCTCGAAGAGCGAGGGCGGGATCTCGAGGTAGAAGAGCGGCCGCTTCGCCTTTCCGAGGGCGGCCTTCAAGTCGCGGAACGTGCCCGGCTTCGAGTAGTCGCCCTTCACGAACTTCATCCCGCGCGTCATGCGGGCGAAGACCTTCGCGTCGACGCGAATCCCCGCGTCACGGATCGCGCGGCGCGCGTACTCCTTCAGGTCGGCCGTCTTCCAGTCGGAGAACGAGACGCCGACGATCGGCACGTTCAGGAGCTTCCGGCGCGCGAGGCGGTAGAGCGACGGGAACGTCATCTTCCGCGCCAGGTCCCCCGATGCACCGAACAGGACGAGGACGTCCGACTTCTCAGCCCGCATGCAAGCCTCCCCTTTCCTCCGCGCCTGCCAAGGAATTGCGCACGCGGAGGTCTATCGGCATCCCGGCCGACTCCCCCAAGCGGCCCGCGGGCTCGCGCGACGTGATCGAGCGCCGCGGACGCCGTCCTAGCGCAACTCTCACCGCTTTGCTCGTGTACGGTACCCCTTTTACAAGGTCGGAACGCATGGTAGGGGCGCCCGGTGACCGCTGGTCGCGAAGCGCGCGGTGTTGGCCCACGCACCGGCACACGCACGAGGGAGTCATCGGTGCGTGCGGTGAAGCAGGTTCTTCTGGCGAGCGTTTTCGCCGTCGCGGCGTGCGGCAAGAGCGCGCCCCCGACGATGCCCCCCCCGGAGGTCCTGGTCGCGCCGGTCGTGCAGCGCGACGTCGCGGTCCACTCGGAGTGGGTGGGAACGATCGAGGGCTACGTCAACGCCCAGATCCGCCCGAAGGTGCAGGGATACCTCCTGACGCAGGACTACCCGAACGGCGGCGTCGTCCAGGCAAACCAGCTCCTCTTCCAGATCGACCCGCGGCAATTCAAAGCCGCGTACGACGAAGCCGTCGGCGACCTGGGGCAAGCGAAGGCGCAGTACGAGCTGACCCAGCTCGACGTCGCCCGCTACACCCCGCTCGCCGCGAAGGGCGCCGTCAGCCAGCAGGAGCTGGACGACGCGGTCCAGCAGAACCAGGCGAACCGCGCCGCGGTCCAGCAGGCGGAAGCCGCCGTCGAGCAAGCGCGGCTGAATCTCGAGTGGACGAAAGTGCAGTCCCCGATCACGGGCATCGCAGGCATCAACCAGGCGCAGATCGGCGACCTCGTCGGAACGACCACGGTGCTGACGACGGTCTCGACCGTCGATCCGATCAAGGTCCAGTTCCCGATCAGCGAGCCCGAGTACCTTCGCTTCGCGAGCCGGATCAACCAGGCGTCGCTCGAGGGCCGCCATCCCGGCCCGGACGCACCGAAGCTCGAGCTGCTTCTCGCCAACGAGAGCGTCTATCCGCATGAGGGCCACATCTTCGCGGTCGATCGCCAGGTCGACGTGACGACGGGAACGCTCCTCCTGCAGGCCGTGTTCCCGAATCCGGCCAACGAGCTCCGCCCGGGAGGCTACGGGCGGGTGCGCGCTTCCACCGACTCGATCAAGAACGCGCTCGTCGTCTCGCAGCGCGCCGTCAACGACTTGCAGGGCACCTACCAGATCTACGTGCTGAACGGCGACAAGGTGCAGGTGCGCGACGTCAAGATGGGACCTCGCACGGGAAGCGACTGGGTCGTGAGCGAAGGGCTTCAACCCGGCGACACCGTCGTCGTCGAAGGGCTGCAGAAGATCAGGGACGGCATGACCGTGATCGCCAAGCCCGCGCCTCCGAGCGAAGCGCCGGGAATGGAAGCGGCTCCAGCTCCAGCTCCCGCCCCCGCTGCAAGCGCCGCGCCGACAGCGGGCTGAGCGAAGCCGAAAGGCTGGACTGATGTCAGCTTTCTTCGTCCGGCGGCCGATCGTCGCGATGGTCATCGCGATCATCATGACCATCGTCGGCGCAGTATCGATGGTCCAGCTCCCCATCGCGCAGTTCCCCGACATCGCACCCCCCGAGGTGCAGCTCTCCGCGACCTACACCGGCGCGGACGCTCTCACGATCGAGCAGTCGGTCGCGACGCCCATCGAGCAGCAGATGAGCGGCGTCACCGACTCGATCTACATGTACTCGATCAACGCGAACAACGGCACGATGACCCTGCGTGTCGACTTCGACGTCGGGACGAACATCAACACCGACCAGATCCTGACCCAGATGCGCTACGGGCAAGCTGCCTCGCAGCTCCCGATGGACGTGCAGCAGTACGGCGTCACCATCAAGCAGTCGACGACCGCGCCGCTGGCTCTCTTCTCGGTCTTCTCGCCGAAGGGCACCTACGACGCGCTCTTCCTCACGAACTACGCCCAGATCAACATCAACGACCCGATGACGCGCGTACCCGGCATCGGCCAGGTCTCGATCTTCGGCGCCGGACAGTACGCGATGCGCATGTGGGTGCGTCCGGACAACCTCGCGAAGCTCGGCATCACCGTCAGCGAGATCCTCGACGCGATCAAGCAGCAGAACACGGTGAACCCCGCAGGACAGGTCGGCGGCGAGCCGGTCCCGCCCGGCCAGGAGTTCACCTACACCGTCCGCGCCCAGGGCCGCCTCCAGTCCGTCGAGGACTTCGAGAACGTCGTCATCCGGGCGAATGCCGACGGCTCGATGATCAAGGTGAAGGACGTCGCGCGCGTCGAGCTCGGCGCCCAGCTCTACACGTCGAAAGGGCGCCTCAACGGCAAGCCCGCGGCGATCATCGCGATCTATCAGCTCGCCGGGTCGAACGCGATCGACACGATGGAGCAGGCGCGCGCCTTGATGGAGAAAGCGAAGGAGCGCTTTCCCGAGGACCTCGACTACGTCGTGTCGCTCGACACCACGAAGGCGGTCACCGCGGGCATCGAGGAGATCGTCAAGACGCTGTTCGAGGCGCTCCTCCTCGTCATCATCGTCGTGTTCATCTTCTTGCAGGGATTCCGGACGACGCTGATCCCGCTCCTCGCCGTTCCCGTGTCGCTCGTCGGCACGTTCATGCTCTTCCCGCTGCTCGGCTTCTCGATCAACACGCTGTCGCTCTTCGGGCTCGTCCTCGCGATCGGCATCGTCGTCGACGACGCGATCGTCGTCGTCGAGGCCGTCGAGCACAACATGGAGCAAGGCCTATCGCCGCGGGACGCGACCCTGAAGGCGATGAGCGAGGTCTCGGCGCCCGTCATCGCGATCGCGCTGATCCTCGTCGCGGTCTTCGTACCGACGGCGTTCATCCCGGGCATCACGGGCCGCCTGTACCAGCAGTTCGCGGTGACGATCGCGGTCTCCGTCGTGTTCTCCGCGTTCAACGCGCTGACGCTCAGCCCGGCGCTCGCGGCGCTGCTCCTGCGGCCGAAGAAGGAGATGCGGGGTGTCCTCGGTGCCTTCTTCCGCTGGTTCAACAAGTGGTTCGGGAAGGCGACCGACGGATACGTCAACTGGTGCCACCACCTGATCAAGCGTCCCGCGCTCGGACTGCTCGGTCTGGCCGGCCTCGCGGTTGCGGCCGTCTGGCTCGGCTCGAAGCTCCCGACGGGGTTCGTACCCGACGAGGACCAGGGCTACTTCTACATGAACGTGCAGCTTCCCGACGCCGCTTCGCTGCAGCGGACGGACGAGGTCTGCAAGCGGATCGAGAAGCTCCTCGAGAAGACGCCCGGCGTCCAGACCTTCAACACCGTCGTCGGGTTCAGCCTCCTCAGCAGCACGAACACGACGTACAGCGGGTTCTACTTCGTCACCTTGAAGCCGTGGGACGAGCGCGATCCCGAGGGGCTCACGGCCGACGTGATCATGGCGCGCCTGAACGCGCAGCTCCACGAGATGCCCGACGCGGTCGCGTTCGCGTTCCCGCCGCCGGCGATCCCCGGCGTCGGCACCTCGGGCGGCGTCACGTTCATGCTCGGCGACCACTCGGGGGGCACCGTCGAGTTCCTCGCGGAGAACACCGCGAAATTCATCGCCGCGGCGAACAAGCGGCCCGAGTTCGCGCAGATCTTCACGACCTTCGTGCCGAACGTGCCGCAGATCTATGCCCACGTCGACCGCGAGAAGGTCCTGAAGCAGGGCGTCGACCTCAGCTCGGTCTACAAGACGCTGCAGGCGTTCATGGGTGGCGTCTTCATCAACTACTTCAACCGATTCGGCCGCGTCTGGCAGGTCTACGTCCAGGCCGAAGGCGAATACCGCACGAACACGCGCGCGATGGGCCAGTTCTACGTCAAGAATAAGGAAGGCGGGATGGTCCCGCTCGACGCCATCGTCGAGACGAGCAGCATCTACGGCCCCGAGTTCACGATCCGCTTCAACAAGCACCGTTCGGCGCAAATCAATGCGTCGCTCAAGCCGGGATACAGCTCCTCGCGGGGCATGAAGGCGCTCGAGGAAGTCTTCGCCGAGACGATGCCGCCCGAGATGGGGTACGACTACATGGGCATGTCGTACCAGGAGCAGGTCGCAGCCCAGGGCGTCTCGCCGATGGTCATCTTCGGCTTCTCGCTCTTGATGGTGTTCCTGATCCTCGCCGCACAGTACGAGAGCTGGACCCTGCCCTTCAGCGTCCTCCTCGGTATCCCGATCGCGGTCTTCGGCGCGTTCTTCGGCCTCTTCGTGCGCGAGATGGTCAACAACGTGTACGCACAGATCGGCCTCGTCATGCTGATCGGCCTCACTGCGAAGAACGCCATCCTGATCGTCGAATTCGCGAAGGACGAGTACGAGAAGGGGAAGCCGCTCATCGACGCGACGCTCTACGCGGCCAAGCTCCGGCTCCGCCCGATCCTGATGACGGCCTTCGCCTTCATTCTCGGCGTCGTGCCGCTCGTGCGGGCGACGGGCGCGGGGGCCGTTTCGCGGCAGATCATGGGAACCGCTGTGATGAGCGGAATGCTGACCGCGTCCCTGATCGCGATCTTCATCATCCCGCTGTCGTTCTACGTCGTCGAGCGGCTCGCCGGCACGGAGCACGGGCCGGCGGATCTGCCTGCCGGCTCGCCGGCGGCAAGCCCGGAAGGATCGCACTGATGCGAGGGCGCTTCCGCGGCACGGTCGCGGTTTCCGCGCTCGCCGGGCTCGCCCTCCTCGCGACCGGCTGCCCGGTCGGGCCGAACTACGTCCGCCCGGACGTCGAGATGCCGCCCGAGTACCGCTACGAGCTCCAGCCCGAGGAAGCGGCTTCGCTCGCGAACCTCGCGTGGTGGCAGGTCTTCGGCGACCCGGTCCTCCAGGACCTCATCCAGCAAGCCCTCGAGAACAACTACGACCTCGCGAGCGCCGTCGCCGCGGTCGAGCAGGCCCAGTCCCTCGTCGGCGTCGCGCGTGCGCCGCTCTTCCCCCAGATCAGCTACTCGGGAAGCGCTTCGCGCGGCAAGAGCTTCGTGTTCGGCGACAACAACCCGACGTTCAACAACTTCCTCGGCTCGTTCAACGCGGCGTGGGAGATCGACATCTGGGGGCGGATCCGACGCGCGACCGAGGCGGCCCAGGCGACGATGCTCGCGACGGAGCAGTTCCGCCGCGGCGTGATGCTGTCGCTCGTGAGCGACGTCGCGCAAACCTACTTCGGTTTGCTCGAGCTCGACCTCGAGCTCGCGATCGCACGAGATACGGTCGTCTCCTTCCGCGACACCGTCGAGCTCTTCCAGTTCCGCTACGAGGGCGGCGTCGGCAACAAGCTCGAGGTCGATCGGGCGATCGGGGCCCTCAAGGAGACCGAAGCGACGATTCCCGAGCTCGAGCGACGGATCGTCGAAGCCGAGAACCTGCTTCGCGTGCTGATCGGAAGCACACCCGGGCCGATCGCGCGCGGGGCTCCGTTGATCGACCAGAACGCGCCACCCGAGGTGCCGGCGGGAATTCCCTCGCAGCTCCTCGAGCGCCGGCCCGACGTCGTGCAGGCGGAGCAGGATCTGGTCAGCGCGAACGCGCAGGTCGGCGTCGCCGTCGCGAACTTCTTCCCGCAAATCGGGCTGACGGCACTGTACGGAGGACAGAGCAACGAGCTCGAGAACCTCGTCAAGAGCCAGGGCAACATCTGGAACATCGCCGGATCCATCGCAGGCCCGATCTTCACCGGCGGGCAGAACTACGAGACGTACAAGGCGCAGGTCGCCTTCTTCGAGCAATCGAGGGCGGAGTACATCCAGGCGATCCTGGTCGCGCTGCAGGACGTCTCGAACACGCTCACCTTTCAGGAGAAGCTGCGCGCGATCCGCAAGGCGCGCGAGGAGCAGGTCGTCGCGCTGCAGGAGTCGGTGGAGCTCTCGCTGCTGCGCTACGACCAGGGTCTCGCGAACTACTACGAGGTCCTCGAGGCGCAGCAGCAGCTCTTCCCGGCGCAGAACCAGCTCGCCCAGGTGCGTCGCGACCAGCTGACGGTGATCGTCCAGCTCTATCTCGCTCTCGGCGGCGGTTGGAGCCTCACCGACGAGGAGTGGGTGACGCGCACGACGGCCGAGCCGGACCCGAATGCGGGCTCGATGGTGATCCCGGTCGATCCGGGTGCGTCGAACGCTGCCTTCGAGACGCCGACTTCGCAGCGCGGCCAGAGAGTCCCTCCCAGGCCGACGACGGCACCGCCTCCCGCACCGACGGCTTCGCCGCGCGCCGCTCCGACACCGGTTCCGTCGCCCTGATCTACCGCTCGCCGCCGCGGCGCCGCCTCAGAGTCGCGCCGCTTCCGGTCCTCCCGGTCCGATCAAGAGCGTCGCGACGCCGTGCGTGCCGCCGCGCACCGTGCAGACGCGCGTGCCTTCCTTCCGCCCCTTCCGGACCTCGCTCACGTCGATGCCGGCCGCGGCGATCCGTGCCTGCGACCGTGTGACATCCGGCACGCGATACGCGACGCCCCAGAGCGCGTCCGGCCTCTCCGGCTCGACCGCAGCCCCGAGCGAAGCGCCGGCCTCGATCGTGATCCCGCCGAGGCGGAAGAAGAGGAGACGCGAGCCGAACTTCTCGAAGGTCCGATCGAGGGCGAGTCGGATGCCGAGCCGGTCCCCGTAGAGCTGCCGCGTGCTGTCCGCGTCCTTCGTGAGGACGACGACGTGGTCGAGCTCGGCGACGGCCGCCGAGCCGTCTCCGGTCGGTTCGGCGAGGGGCAGCGCGTCGGGCGGCGAGAGGTGCTCGATCGCGAAGAGGGGGATGCCGCGCGTCTCGTCGTCGGGGAGGAAGAGGTTCCGCCAGCGCCGCTCCGCGCCGATCCGGCTCTCGCGCCCGGAGCCGGCCGCGGGATCGAAGGGATGGAGACCGCGTCTCCGGAGCTCGGCGGCGCATGCGTCCGCGTCGGCGCAGCGGAACGCCAGGGCCCAGAGCCCTTCTCCGCCCGCGTCGAGCCGCGCGCGCAGCACGTCGGCGAAGGGCGCCTCGCGCACGGGAGCGAGCAGCTCCACGTAGGCGTTGCCGAGCCGGAAGAGGACGTTCGCGGTGCCGAAGTCCGGATGCTCTCCGTACCAAGACGGCTTTCGTCCGAGGAACGCCGCGTAGTCGTCCGCCGCGCTCGCGAGGTCGCGCACCGCGATCACCACGTGATCGAGAGCTTCGAGCGGACCGCTCGCTTCTTCGCTCACGTCTCGACCAGGCGGACGCCGCCGCCGCTCCGGAGCCGTGCGAGAGCGGGCCACGCGAGCGCCAGAGCGATCAGCGCGAGCGCGATCCCCTGCTGGTGCGAGAGCCCGAGAAACCTCTCGGGCCGCCCGTCGGCGCGAAGCGGATCGAGCAGCAGCCGGAGCGATCCGTACAGCAGCAGGTAGAGCCGGAACGCCGAGCCGAGTGGAAGCTCGCCCGCTTCCACGCGCGCGAGCCGCGACCGGCACGCCCAGGCGATCGAAGCGAGCCCGAGCGCCTCGTAGAGCTGCACCGGATGCGGCGGCAGGCCCGCGCAGCAACCCGCGCAGAAGCACCCGATCCGGCCGATGGCATGGCCCATCGGCACCGCGACCGCAAAGTAGTCGGCGCCGCGCGCGAAGCTCAAGCCGCGAAGACGCGCCACCGCGAAGCCCGCGACTCCCGCTCCGATCAAACCGCCGAAGAAGACGAAGCCGACGCCGAAGTCCGCCCAGAAGCGGAGCTCGCCGCGTGCGTAGTGCTCCCAGCCGAGGAAGACGAAGAGCGCCTTCGCGCCGATCACCGCGCCGATCAGCATCGTCCACGCGGCGGCCCAGAAGCCGTTCTCGGTGAGGCCGAGGCGCTCGTGGCGCTGCTTCAGCCAGAGCACCGCCACGACGCAGCCGGTCGCGGCGAAGATCCCGTAGAGGGTCGGCATGCGCGGGAGGTGCCTGTGGCCCGGGCCGGCTCAGTGGCCCTCGCTCGCACGCTGCTGCTCGCAGTCGATCTTCGCCTGCCCGGTCATGCTCTCACAGGCGACCTCCGCTCGAGGCTTCTCCGAGCTGCGGTCGAACAGCCCGAAGCAAGCCGTCGTCGCCGCGAACAGCGCCGCCATCGTTGCCAGCATCACGAGATTCTTCGCCATGTCCCTGCAAAGCCATTTCGCGGCGGCGAACGCAAGCCGTGCTCCGCGCCCTGACGAACCGCCGGGCCTCTGGTACGAACCGTCGGACGACGCGACGCTCCATGAAGACCCTGGCAAAGGCCGGAGTGGCGCTCCTCCTCCCCTGGATCGTTCTCGAGCTCGGCCTGCGGATCGCCGGATACCATGCGCCGGACAACCGAAGTCGCACGCTCCTCTTCCCGCGCTTCCCGGCATTCTACGAGCCCGATCGCGATCTCGCGTGGAAGCTCCGGCCGAACGTCGCGTGGCAGGCGCGGGACTTCGTACAGCCGTTCACGACCGACGGCGAAGGGCATCGCTCGACGCCGCAGCCGGAAGGCGATGCCGGGGCGCCGCGCGTCGACTTCATCGGCGACTCGTCGACGTTCGGCTACGGCTCGCTCGACGCGAGCACCTTCCCCGCCGTGCTCGCCGACCTCGCTGCGGAAGCCGGAACCCCCGTCCGCGCGCGTAATCTCGGCGTGCCCGGATACAACGCGCAGTCCGCGCGCCTGATCGCCGCGTCGGTCGACGAGCCGGCGGCGGTGACGGTCGTGATGGTCGGGTTCAACGACCACTTTCCCGCGAATCGCTCCGCCGCCGAGGACCTCTGGATCCGCCGCGCCGCGTACGCGTGCTTCGCGAGTCGCGTCTGCGCTCTCCTCTTCGACCATCTCGCGGAGCCGCGCGCCGCGAAGCAGACCCCGCCGACGGAGTACCGGCCCGCGGTGTCGCCGGAGGAGTACCGCGAGCAGCTCGGTGAGACCGTGCGCGCTCTTCGCGAGCGCGGCAGCGAGCCGATCCTCCTCGTCTACCCGTCGATCCTGGGCGACGAGGAGACGCGCGCCGCGGTCGCTTCGTACTGGAAGCACCCGCGCTCGCTCGTCGACGCGAACGTCGAGGCGCATCCCCGCTATCAGCAGATCACGCGCGAGGTCGCGGCAGCGGAGGGCGTTCGCATCGTCGACCTGGCGGAGATCTTCGATGCGGCGGGCAACGAGGGCCTGCACATCGACTGGGTCCACCCGAACGACGCGGGCTATCGGCTGATCGCGCAGTCGATCCTGCCCGAGGTGCAGGCCGCGCTCGCTGCGAAGAGGGCCGCGCCCCCGAGCGACTGAGGCGCGTCAGCCGCGCGCGAGTGCCGCTCGGCAAAAACGGCGTAGGTGCCGCGAGAGACGGTCGCGCGGCGGCGGCTCGTCGGCGGAGAGGACGCGCGTCAGCGTACCGGCGAGCACGCCGTGCAGCGCCCAAGCGTCTTCCGCCGGCTCCACCTTCGGGAAGTCGCCGCTCGCGCGTCCCGCCGTCACGATTTCGACGAGGAGGCCGACGAGCTGCTCCTGGCAAGCCCGCACCTCGCTCGAGTAGCGCTCGCGGAGCTCCGCCGGGACGCTCGAGAAGAGCTTCGTCTCGCGCCGGTAGCGCGGCTCGTACGCGAGGTCGAGCGTCGCGTCGATGTACGCGTCGAGGCGTGCCGGCGGGCTCTTCTGGCGCGAGACGACGTCCCCGAGGCGCGCCATCGCGGCGTCGTTCGCGCGTGCGAACAGCTCGAGGAAGAGCTCGTCCTTCCCAGCATGGAACCGGTAGAACGCCCGGGTCGAGATGCCCGCTTCGCGCAGCACGTCCTCGACGCGCGTGTCCGCGTAGCCCCGCGCGACGAACGCGCGCAGTGCCGCGGCGAGAAGCTCCTGGTGCTCGATCTCGCGACGCTCGCGCAAGGCTTCGAGGCGAGCCTCCTGCCCGGCGACCGCCCGGGCGACGCCGCGACGCCGCGGCCGCCCGGCGGACCCCGCGGTTCGCTCCGCAGCTCGAGGATTGACAGAGGTGGCCAAGCGCGATACTTCCCGTCTCGTAAAACGAAAATATCATTTTCAATTGACGAGTGGAAGTGTTCCGCTCGATTTTGAACGAAAGGTGCGCCGATGCCGTCCCCCCGCCTGATCTCGGCCGATTCCCACGTCAACGAGCCTCCGGAGATGTTCGCCGAGCGCCTCCCGGCCACCCTGCGCGAGCGTGCGCCGCGCGTGGAGGAGGTCGACGGGATCCCGTCGCTCCTCGTCGAGGGCATGCGCCCGCGGAAGCTCCCGAAGGGACGCGACGTCCTCACGGGCGAGGCGCTCGAGCGCGCGCAGGCCGGCGGCTGGGACCCGGCGCTTCGCATGCGCGACCAGGATCGCGACGGCGTCTCCGCCGAGGTCGTGTTCCCGACGCTCGCGCTGCAGGCGTGCTTCGCTTCGCCCGATCCCGCGTTCCAGATGGCGATGGCGCGCGCCTACAACGACTGGGTCACGGAGGTCTTCGGCCCGCACCCGGACCGCTTCGCTGCCGCGGCGGTGATCCCGATGGCGGACGTCTCGGCCGCGATCGTCGAAGCGAAGCGCACCGCGAAGCTCGGGCTGCGCTCGCTCTTCCTGCCGATCCAGATGCCGGCCCGACCCTACAACGATCCCGCGTACGACCCGTTCTGGGCCGTCGCCGAGGAGATCGGCCTGCCGCTGACGTTCCACTCCGGCACCGGTCACGAGCCGCGCATCGAGCGCGGGCCGGGCGGTGCCGTGATCAACTACATCCTCGGCTCACAAGCCGACGGCGCGCACCTGATCTGCTACTTGACGATGTCCGGCGTGCTCGAGCGCTACCCGAAGCTGCACGTGGTCACCGTCGAGACCGGCAGCGCGTGGCTCGCGTGGGTCGTGACGAGCATGGACGAGATCCACGAGAAGCACCAGATGTGGGCGCGCCCGAAGCTCGCGTTGAAGCCGAGCGAGTACGTCAAGCGCCAGGCGCACGTCACCTTCCAGAACGACCCCGTCGGTGTCGAGAACCGGCGCTTCACCGGCGTCGAGTCGCTGATCTGGGGAAGCGACTATCCGCATCCCGAGGGGACGTGGCCCAACTCGCGCGCTTCGCTCGAGGAGCAGCTCGCCGGCGTTCCGGACGACGAGCGGGCCCAGATGACCGGCGGCACCGCCGCGCGGCTCTTCGGGTTCGCCGCATGAGGGACCAGACCTGCATCGTCGGCACGGGAACGACCGCGTACGGCCGCCGCGGCGACTTCTACGAGCGCGGTCAGGTCGACCAGATTCGCGAGGCGCTCGACCTGGCGCTCGCGGAGTCCGGCCTCGATCGGCGCGACGTCGACGGCTTCGCGTCGTACTCCGTCGATGCGAACGATCCGAGCCTCCTCGCCCCGGCGCTCGGCATTCCGAACGTCAACTTCTCGAACCTCGTCTTCGGCGGCGGGGGCGGCGGGACGTGCGGCGCGATCGCGAACGCAGCCGCGGCCGTCATCGCGGGGCTCGCGAAGGTCGTGATGGTCTACAAGGTCATCACGCAGCCGCCGCACATGCGCTTCGGCGCCGCGTACGGCTCGGCGCAGGTCGCGGCCGACCCGATGAGCGACTTCCACCGGCCGTACGGCCTCGTCTCGCCGGTGCAGTTCTTCGCGCTCCTCTTCCAGCGCCACATGCATCGCTACGGGACGACGACGCGCGCTCTCGCCGAGGTGGCGGTGCAGACGCGAGCGCACGCGCGGCGGAACCCGAAGGCTCGTCGGCAGGAGCCGATGACGATCGAGGACCATCAGAGCTCCCGCTTCATCGCTGAGCCCTTCCGCCTCTTCGACTGCTGCCAGGAGAACGACGGCGGCGCCGTCGTCCTCGTCACGTCGGCGGAGCGTGCGCGCGACCTGAAAGCGAAGCCGATCTACGTCATGGGCGGCGCGCAGGGCGGCGACAGCCTCTGGGGACAGGGCCTGACGAGCCAGAACCAGCCCGAGGACCTCTACACCTCGGCCGGACACCGCCACCTCGCGAAGCGTCTCTACGAGATGGCGGGCGTCGGCCCTTCCGACGTCGACGTCGCCCTCTTCTACGACCACTTCAGCGGGATGGTGCTCCTGCAGCTCGAGGACTACGGCTTCTGCAAGCCGGGCGAGAGCGGCGCGTTCGTCGAGAACGGCGGCATCTCGTGGCAAGGCGGTCGCCTTCCCGTGAACACGCACGGCGGCAACCTCTCCGAGGTCTACCTGCTCGGCATGACCCACGTCGTCGAGGCGTGCCGCCAGCTTCGCGGCGAGTCGACGAGCCAGGTCGACGGCGCGGAGATCGCGCTCGTGACCGCCGGCCCGAGCAACCTTCCCACCAGCTCGCTGCTGCTTCGACGTTGAGCGTGAGAGACATGGCACTTTCCGAAGAGCTCGCCCGGATCGGACCGAACGCGACGACGCGCCCCTTCTGGGAGGCGTGCCTCCGCCGCGAGCTGCGCATCCAGCGCTGTGGGTCGTGCGGCCGCTTCCGCCATCCGCCGCTGCCCGGCTGTCCGCACTGCGGCTCGGCCGAGAGCGAGTGGCCGCTCGTCTCGGGCCGCGGGCGCATCCACAGCTTCACGATCGTGCACCATCCGGCCCTGCCGTTCCTCGCGGAGGCGGTGCCCTACAACGTCGTCGTCGTCTCCCTCGACGACGCGCCGGGCGCGCGCATGATCAGCAACCTCCTCGACGCGGAGCCGGGCGAGCTGCGGATCGACCTGCCGGTCGAGGTCTGGTGGGACGAGGCCGGGCCCGACGTCGTCCTGCCCTGCTTCCGGCGCGCGCGATGAGCGGGTCGGCGGGCCGTTCGACGGAAAGCGGTTCGACGTCGAACGTTTCGACGTCGAACGAGGTCCCGCCCAGCGCCCTCGGCGGCCTCCGCGTCCTCGACCTGAGCCGCGGTTTCGCCGGTTCGCTCGTCTCCCTGATCCTCGCGGACTACGGCGCCGAGGTCGTACGCGTCGAGCCGCCGGGCGGCGACGAGCTCCGGGAGCATCCGGCCTTCGCTCTCTGGGGACGGGGCAAGAAGAGCGTCGTGCTCGACCTCGCGCGCGCCGAGGACCGTGCGACCGCCCGCCGCCTCGCAGAGCGCTCGGACGTCCTCCTCGAGACCTTTCGTCCGGGCGTCGCCGAGCGCTTCGGCCTCGGCTTCGACGAGCTCGCGCGCGCCTGCCCGGGCCTCGTGTACACCTCGATCACCGGATTCGGCCGGCGCGGACCGTACGCGCACCTGAAGGGCTACGACGGCATCGTGCTCGCGAAGCTCGGCGGCATGTTCCACGTCGCGGGCATGGCACCGCGGCCCGGCCCCGCGTTCCCGGCTGTACCGTACGCGAGCTTCGGCGCCGCGCAGACGGCGCTCCACGGAACGCTCGCGGCTCTCTACCTGCGTGAGCGAACCGGCCGCGGGCAGCGCGTCGACGCGACGCTCGTCCAGGGCATGGCCGCGCACGATCCGTGGGAGTGGTTCCTGCGCGTTCTGTGCGAACGCTTCCCGGAAGCCTACAAGCCGGCGCCGCCCTACTCCGAGCGAGGGGTCCCGACCCAGAGCTTCGCCTTCCGTCTCCTCGTATGCTTGACGAAAGACGGACGCTGGCTCCAGTTCTCGCAGACGTCGCCGCACCTCTTCCGCGCGTTCATGGAGGTGCTCGGGCTCGCCTGGATGTGGGACGACCCGGAGTGGGCGACCGCTCCCGATTTCGAGGACGAGGAGAAGCGCGAGCGCTTCTGGGAGCGGATGCTCGAAGCGGCACGGCAGCGCACGGTCGCCGAGTGGGAAGAGGTCTTCCGCGAACACCCGAACGTCTGGGCCGAGGTGTTTCGGACGACGCGCGAGGCGATGGATCACGCGCAGATGCAGCACAACGGGCACGTGATCACCGTCGCCGATCCGCGGCACGGATCGACCCGGCAGCTCGGGCCCCTCGTGCGCATGGGCAAGACGCCGGGTCGCGTCCGCGCTCCCGCCCCGGCGCTCGACGAGCACGGGAGCGAGCTGCGCGACGGCGCGACCGCGACCGCTCCGGCAGCGCCGACTCGGTCCACGCGCGATGCGGAGCTGCCGCGCGGTCCACTCGAGGGCGTCACCGTGCTCGAGCTCGGGCTCTGGTACGCCGCTCCCTTCGGGCCCGCGATCCTCGCCGACCTCGGCGCACGCGTCATCAAGATCGAGCCGCTCGCCGGCGAGCCGATGCGCCACATGATGCCGGTTCCCGACGCGGGCGCGATCAAGGTCCTGCAGGGGAAGGAGAGCGTCGCTCTCGACCTCGATCGGCCGGAAGGTCGGGAGATCGTGCACCGTCTCGCGAAGCGCGCCGATCTGGTCCTCGTCGCCTATCGTGGCGGCGTCGCGGAGAAGCTCGGCGTCGACTACCGGACCCTCTCCGGCCTGAACCCGCGGCTCGTCTACCTGAGCGCGCCCGGGTACGGGACGGACGGGCCCTTCGCGCGCAAGCCGGCGTTCGCGCCGACGATCGGCGTCGCGACCGGCGCCGGCCTCTTCCAGGCGGGACCGGCCCTGCCTTCGGGTCCGGAGCTGACACTCGCGGAGATCAAGCCGGCCTCGATCCGCCTGAACTACGCCGCCCAGGCGCCGGGGAACGCGGACGGCTGCTCGGCTCTCGGGGTCGCGACGGCACTCCTCCTCGGTCTGGTCGCACGCGAGCGCACCGGGATCGGCCAGGAGATGCTGACGTCGATGCTCTGCACGAGCGCCTACGCGGTCTCCGACGACGCCGTCGACTACCCGGGCCGTCCGCCTCGGATCGTGCCCGACGCGGATCTGTACGGGCTCGGGCCGCTCTACCGCCTCTACGCGGCGCGCGAGGGCTGGATCTTTCTCGCCGTCACGCGGGACGCCGAGTGGGCCGCGCTCGCGGCGGAGCTGGATCTCGCCTCGGAGGCGCGCTTCCACAGCTCCGCAGAGCGGGAGAGGAACGCCGACGCCCTCGCCGCGGTCTTGTCCGAGGCCTTCGCCCAGCGTACCGCCGCCGAATGGGAGCGGGATCTCGGGAAGCGCGACGTCGCCTGCGTCGAGGCGGCTCCGGGACCCATCTCGCGCGCCGTCCTCGCCGACCCGATCGGCGCCGAGTTCCTGTCCACCGTCGAGCACCCCACCTACGGCCAGCACCGGCGGCTCGCGCCGCTGGTCGAGCTCTCGCTCACGCCCGGAGAGGCTCGACCCGCTCCTCTCCTCGGTCAGGACACGGAGGCCGTGCTGCGCGAGCTCGGCTACGCGGCGGACGCCGTCGAGGCGCTCGCCGGCGCGCGAGTGATCCTGCGCGCCTCCCAGACCTGAACCGCCGGCGAGCGAGCGTCCTCTCGCCCATCGAGCCGGGAGCCGTCGCCCCGAACAGGCGTTCGAAGTTCGATGGCAGTTCCATCTTGTGCCGACCGCGAGGCTGGGCAATGGTCCCCCCGGTAGGCAGGCCCAGGGGTGCGACTCGATCGGAGAAGGCTGCTGCGCCGGCTCGGGATCTGGCTGTTTTTCCCCGCCGTGCTCATCGGTACAGGGTGGGCCACTCTCGCGTTCGTCGAAGGCTGGCTCGGCGTTGCGCTGTGGATCGCGCTCTCGCTGCCGCTCTGCCTGCTGATCGACGTCCTGTTCGCGCGCGAGTCCGCACGGCCGCGCACGGCGAAGTCGCTGCCGCGCATGCGCGTCCGCGTTCCGCTACGCGGCTCCGAGCGTGGACAGCCCGTCGCGAAGTCCGTCGAGAAACCCTTCGTGTGGCAACGCGAGCCCGTCGAGCAGCGCGGCCATCGGAGCTCCGGCCCGCGCGCTGCGCAAAACCGGCGAGCGCGCTGAGCGGCGGAGGGGCGAGGTCTCTCACTCGCATTCCGAGACGCCGCCAGTATCGCCGGCCGACCGCGACCGTCGATTCAGAAAAACTGCGCCGCTCGCGACGTAGATTCCGACGCGAGCCGCGTAGGATTGCCGAGACAGAGGCTCAGATGTCGCGGAAATCCCGCACGCCCGGCGCGGCCTCCGCCACCTTGCGCAGCGCCCGCGCGCAGTCGCGTACGTACTCGGGCGGAACCTTGGCGAACGCGGGCAGCGACACGAGCCGCGTGACGAGCTTCCTCGTGTTCGGAAGCTCCGGCGCCGGATTCTTCCGGTAGTTGTCGAGCGCGATGCCCATCGGGCCGCCGAGCCCCTTCGTCTCCATCGTCGTGAACATCGGCGAGTCCGGAAGGAGCGCCCAGCGGTTGCCGAACTGCGTGTAGCGATCGACGGAGAGAGGCACGCCCTCGGCCTTCGCCGCTTGCACGAAGGCCTCGCGCGACCAGTCGCCGCACTGCTTCGGATCGAAGTTCAAGATGAAGTTCAGAAAGCCGCCGCGCTCCGCTTCCTCGTACGTCCCGACGGGCTGGATGCCGGGACAACCGCGCAGCTCCTCCTCGAGGATCCGGTAGTTGCGGCGGCGCAGCTCGTTCAGCTCGCCCAACCGGTCGAGCCCGCCGAGCGCGAGGATCACACCGTAGACATGCGGACGGTACTTCAGACCGAAGCTCACGTTGTCGAGGCCTTCGAACGTGCCGTTCACCTGGCCGCGACCGGTACGCCCGTTGTGACCGAGAGCGAGCATGCGGTCGTAGAGGTCGGGATCGTCGGTGACGGCGACGCCGCACTCGCCTCCCGAGACCGCCTTCGCACCCTGCAGGCTGAAGCAGCCGATGTCTCCCCACGAGCCGACGGGACGACCCGCGTAGCTCGCGCCCGGCGCGTGCGAAGCGTCCTCGATCAGCGCGACACGATGGCGGCGTGCGATGTCGAGGAACGCGTCCATCTTTCCGGGATTGCCCCACACGTGCACGACGCAGATCGCGCGCGTCCGCGGCGTGATGAGGCGCTCGACGTGCGCGGGATCGGCGATCAGCGTCTTCTCGTCGACGTCGCAGAAGACCGGCGTCGCACCGACCTGCAGGATCGGAGTCGACGAAGCGAAGAACGTGTACGCGGGGACGATCACCTCGTCGCCGGGACCGCAGCCGGTCGCGAAGTACGCGCTGTGCAGCGTCGCGGTGCCGCTGTTCATGACGATCGCGTACTTGGTGCCGCACATCTCGGCGAATTTCTTCTCGAACTGCCGGAGCGGACCGCCGCCGTCGGAGACGGTGTTGACGTCGCGAAGCCCGCTGTAGAGGACCGTGCCGATCTCGCGGAGCGTGACCTTGCGCCACTTCTCCTTCGCCTTCTTCTGCACGGCCTTCTTGCCGCCGAAGATCGCGAGGCGACCGTTGCGACTCGCCTTGCCGCCCGCGCTCTCGTCGGCGCCGTTCGCCGCGCTCGCCTTCGCCCGGCCGGTCTCGTTCTCGCTCGTCTCGCTCATGCTGCTTCGCCCTGCTCCGTCTGGCTTTCTTCTCTACCTTGCCTGTCCGCCGACCGCCGAGAGACCGGGGGCCTGGCTGCCGCCACGGTCGCGATTCCGATAGTCGTCGGCGCTGATCCCGCGATAGTACGTCGCCCGGTCGTCGAGCGGAAACTCCACCGGCGTTCCGAGAAGCGCCGAGGTGTAGATGCCCGTCGCGAGCTCGACCGCGGGACGAGACTCCTCCGGCCCGATCGGCAGCGGCTGATCCAGCTCGAGCGCCTTCAGGATCGCCTCGAAGTAGCGGCGATGCGTCCCGCCGTCGCCCTTCTTCGGGACCGGCCGCCCGAGTCGCGCCTTCACCTTCTCGGACCCGCGAGCCATCGCCTTGCCGGCGAGCTCCTGATAGCGCGCGAGCCCGCTCTTCTTCTTCGCGTCCTCGTCCTCGGAGACGTAGCGGAACACCTTCTTCGTTCCGACGACGTCGAACGAGACGCCCGAGCGGCCGACGCCGGTCGACGAGCTGCACGAGACGATCGCGCCGTTCCGGAACTTGACCGAAGCGGCGAACACGTCCTCCGACTCGATGCCGAGACGGACCGTGTCCATCGTCGCGGAGACGCTCGCCGGCGGTCCGTACACGAGGCACATCAGGTCGAGCTCGTGGACGAACTGGGTCATCACCGTTCCGCCGCCCGCCATCGCCCAGCTTCCCCAGCTCTTCGCCGCCTGGACGAACGCGCCGCGCGCGGTACGATTGAACGTGCCGCCGACGAGCTGTCCGAGGGACTCGTCGTCCTTCGCACTCATCAGCTTCTCGACGACGGGCGCGTAGCGCCGCTGGAAGACGGTCGAGAGCTTTCCCGGATACTGGCGCGCGAATGCGATCAGCTCGTCCATCTGCTCGAGCGTCGGTGCGAGCGGCTTCTCGCAGACGACGAGCTTGCCCGCCGAGAGCGCGTCGCGCACGACGCGCGAGTGCACTCCCGGCGGCGTGCAGATGTCGATCAGATCGATGTCGGGACGGTCGAGCAGCCGGCGATAGTCGGTGGTCGCGACGGGGAGGAAGTGCTTCCCACCCGCCGCGCGAAGCCGGAACTCGTCGGTGTCCGCGATTCCGAGCACGCGGAAGTTCTTCGAAAGGTACTTGTAGGCCGTCAGATGCGACGGGAAGATCGCACCCGCTCCAACGACACCGACGCCGAGCTTCCTTGCCATGCTGCCTCTACTCTCCGCTCCGTCGTCGAATCGCGACGACGGCTCTCAACCGCGCATCCGCGCGCCGACGCGCTTGAGCTGGCCGCTCACGCGCTCCGCCGTCGCACGGCTGTTTCTCCAGAGGGTCTCGACGCGGCCTGGATGATGCACCGGCTCGGCCGCGAGGTTGCGCCAGATGCCGGAAGGCGACTTCCACTCGGGGAACCAGCGATCCATCGCGGCGCCGCAGATCTTCTCGAACGAGGCGCGCTGACGCGGCGTCCATCGCTCCCAGTAGCTGACCGGCTGGCGCGCGGTGTTGAGCTGCTCGACCTGGACCTTCCCGAGCTCCGGGAGCTCGAGAAACTTCTGCAGCCGTGGGAGCGAGGACGTGAGACGATCGAGACGAACCTTCGCCCACATCGACGGCTCGAGCCGAGAGAGCTGATCCTCGATGACCTGGTTGTACTTGAGCCAGCACCAGCAGCACTTCTCGAAGCGGCTCATCGCCGCCCACTGCTCGTGCGTGTAGTCGCCCGTGCGATCGCCGTGCAAGCGGCCTTTCCGCCACTCCGGTCCTTGACGCGGGTACACCTCGTCGTACCAGCCGCGGTAGTACATCGAAGCGACGGAATCGCGACCGTCGCGGATCAGCCAAATGTACTTCGCTTCGGGGAAGACGTCGCGCAGGATCGGAAAGAGGAGCGTGTGCTGTAGGTTGACCTCTCCGTAGACCTTGCCGTCGAGCGTCGACTTGCGTGTCTCGCGCAAGACCTTCTCGATCTCCGCGCGTGGCTCCGTGCCGCAGAAGAACGCAGTCGCCTCCGCCACCAGCTCCGGCTTCGGATGGTGCAGGCACACGGTGCCGGGAATCTGATTGAGAGCGGTGGCAATGGTCCGGCTGCCGGCCCGCCCCGTGCTCAAGACAAAATACATCGCCGACTGTCGAAGCGCGACGCGCTCCTCGCGCGTGGGTTAACGAATCCTTGGGTTCGCCGGGTATATCGGTATCGGTGGGCTGGTTCTCAAGCAAGTCGAACGCCCGATCCTGCAGGCCCGCGTCGGCCCCGGGCAAGTCCCTTTTTTCGGCCTGTATCCGCGGGCTTTCTTCGACTACCCACGCAGATCATGAACGGACCCGTGAACTCGCCCGCTCGGACGCGACACTCGGTCGCGGCGTCGATCGCCGTCCTCCTCTGCGGGGTAGCGTCTGCTCAGGCGCGCACCGAGCTGACCGCGCTCAGCGGCGCGACCGAAAAGCTCGTCGCCGAGGTACAACCCGGCGTCGTCCAGGTGATGGCGACGGGATACGGACCCGGCGCCCCGACGGCGCAGACCGCGGCGACGAGCAGTCTCCTGACGACGCAGCGATCGGCGGGCTCCGGCGTCATCGTCGATCCCAACGGATACGTCGTGACGAACGCGCACGTGATCGACGGTGCGGAGCGCGTCTACGTCGTTCTTCCGCCCTTGCCACCGCGCTCGCCCGAGAAGAAGTCGATCGTGCGGCCGCGTGGGCATCAGATCGAAGCGGAGATCGTCGGGATCGATCGCGAGACCGACCTCGCGGTGCTGAAGATCGACGAGAGCGACCTTCCGGCCGTTCGCTTCGGCGACTCGGACGAGCTGCGCACCGGCGAAATCGTGCTCGCCGTCGGGAACCCGATGGGGCTCGGCAGCTCCGTCTCCCTCGGCGTCGTGAGCGCCCTCGGACGCCAGCGCGGTCCGGAAGATCCGATGGTCTACATCCAGACCGATGCGCCCATCAATCCGGGCCACAGCGGCGGCGCCCTCGTCGACACGGACGGCTCGCTCGTCGGCATCAACACCTTCCTCCTGTCTCATTCGGGCGGCAGCGAAGGTCTCGGCTTTGCCGCGCCGATCAACATCGTGCGCGCGGTGTACGAGCAGCTCCGAAGAACGGGGAAGGTCCAGCGCGGCAACATCGGCGTCGTCGCGCAAACGATCACGCCGCTCCTCGCGGCCGCGCTCGCTATGCCGCGTGATCAAGGCGTCGTCCTCGGCGACGTCGAGCCCGGCGGACCCGGCGAAGCGGCGGGCCTGAAGAACGGCGACATCATCCTCGCGATGAACGGCAAGCCGATGGAGAATGGGCGCCAGCTCGAAGTGAACGTGTATCAACGCACGCCGGGCGACGTCGTCGAGCTCGAGGTGCTGCGCGGAGAGGAAAAGAGCACCGAGTTCGTCGCCGTGCGCGAGCGGCAAGGCGCCGGCGAGCCGGAGCGGATCGCGGAGATGGTTCGTCCCGATCGGAACCTCGTGCGCGGCCTCGGCATCCTCGGGATCGAGGTCAGCGACGAGGTCCAGAAGCACCTGCCGCCCTTGCGGATCCCGCACGGCGTCGTCGTCGCGGGACGCGCGGCGGACGGCCCGATCTTCGACGTGCCGCTGGTCCCGGGCGACATCATCATCGGGCTGAACGGGACGGAGATCGAGACTCTCGACGACCTCCGCGCGAAGGTCTCCGCGCTGCGGAGCGGCCATCCGGCGGTGCTGCAGATCCAGCGCGGGCCGCGACTCGCGTACGTCGCATTCGAGGCGATGTAGCCGCGCGAGACGCAGTCAGGAACGTCGCCCGCCGGTACGGGCGCGCGAAGGCAGAGCGAGGAGCGTTCCCATGCCCGTGTCGCGATAGGGCGCGCGCCGCAGCGCCGAGAGCACGGCCGCGCGCAGAAGCCGGCGCTTGATCGGCTTCGTCACCATCGTGTGGACGCCGAGCCGCGCGAGGTCTGGAACCGGTCCGCCGAGCAGCGGATTCATCAAGACGAGCGGCACGTCCGCCCCGCGGCTCGAGCCGCGGATCCAGCGCGCGGTCGTCGCGCCGTCCGGATCGGGCATCGCGAGATCGAGTACGACGAGCGCGTACGGCGAGCCTTCGCGCACGGCCTGGTTGAGACGCGTGCACGCCGAGGTTCCGTCCCGCACCGCGTCCACGTGCGCGCCGAAGCCGCGCAGCGTGTGCGCGAGGTGCCGTGCGCTCGCCTCGTTGTCGTCGACGACGAGGACGCGGAGAGCGCCGAGGCGCGGTCCCGGCTCCGCGGCGTCCGCTTCTCCACGCCGCAGATCGACGCCGAAGCGGAACGTGCTGCCGCGACCGGGCGTGCTGTCGACCTCGACTCGACCGCCCATGCGCTCGACGAGCCGCTGCACGATCGTCAAACCGAGGCCCGTGCCGCCGTACTGGCGCGTCGTCGAGCTGTCGACCTGCGTGAACGCCTCGAAGATGCGCGCGCGCTGCTCCCGCGGAATCCCGATGCCGGTGTCGCGGACAGTGCCGACGAGCCGCGTGGCGGAGCCGCTCGAGCCCGCCTCGAGGGCCAGGCGGATCAGCACCTCGCCCCGCTCCGTGAACTTGATCGCGTTTCCGCCGAGGTTGACGAGGATCTGCCGCAAGCGTCCGGGGTCGCCGACGAGAGTCGGCGGAACCGACTCGTCGACGCAGCCGATCAGCTCGAGCCCCTTCCGCTGCGCCTCGGCGGCGAGCGTGTCGAGGACGCCCTCGAGGAGCGTCTCCGGATCGAACTCGATCGACTCGAGCGGCAGCCGCCCCGCCTCGATCTTCGAGAAGTCGAGGACGTCGTTCAGAACGGTCATCAGCCCGTAGGCCGCCGCGCGTGCGCGGACGAGGAAGTCCTGGCGCTCGTGGTCGTCGCGCGTGTCGAGCGCGAGCTCGGTCATCCCGAAGATGCCGTTCAGCGGCGTACGGATCTCGTGGCTGATGGTCGCGAGGAAATCGCTCTTCGCGTGCGCCGCGGCCTCCGCGGCCTCCTTCGCTTCGCGGAGGATGCGCTCGCCTTCGACGCGCTCCGTGATGTCTCGAACGAACGCGGTGAAGGTGACGCCGAGGCAGCGCCGGATCGGCGACACCGAGAACTCGACGGGGAACTCCTGTCCGTTCCGCCGGAGCGCACGCGACTCGATGCGCGCGCCGACCCCGTGGCCGCGGCCCGTCGCCTGGAACTTCTCCGACTCCGCCACGAAGCGCTCGTGAAGATCGGGCGGGACGATCGTCTCGAGGAGAGGGGCTCCGAGGATCTCTTCTCGGCTCCAGCCGAAGATCCGTTCCGCTTGCGCGTTCCATCCGACGATGCGCGCACGGCCGTCGACCGAGACGACGGCGTCGAGCGCCGTGTCGACGATCAAGCGGTTCCGCTCCTCGCTGTCGCGGAGCGCTCTCTGGATCGACGTCTGCTCCGTCACGTCGCGAAGCGTGACGACCGTGTGCAGGTGGTGCGCGTGCTTCACCTCCTTCCGCGTCAGCTCGACCCACGCGACCTCGCCGTTCGGACGGCGCGCCGGAAGCGGCGCCGCGGTCCCGTCCCTCTCGCGGTGACAGAAGGGACAGCTCGCCTGCGGATAGCTCCGAGCTCCGTCCGGCTCCCAGTGAAGGGTCGCGTGCTCGGATCGGCGGATCAGCTCGCTCGCCGGCCGTCCGAGGATCCGCTCCGTCGCGGGATTCGCGAAGGTGACGCAGCCTGCGTGGTCGACGCCGTAGATGCCTTCGCCCGCCGCGTCGAGCAAGAGACCGTTCTCCCGATTCAGCTGCTCGAGCCGCTGGAACGTGCGCCGCCGGACGACGGTGACGATCGTCGCGATCACGGCCGTCGAGACGAGATCGACGAGCCAGTGCGGCTCGGGAGGCTCCGCCAGTCGCGGCACCAGCGCGAGCCAGCCCGTCGTGCCGACGATCGAGACGATCGCCATCAACCAGGGCTGGATGAGGACGCATCCCGCGGCGAGTAGCGTGATGAGAAGCGTCGTCGTCTGCTCGGGGTTCCGCGTGAGCGCGACGAACGCGAGCGCATACGCGACCGCGATCAACGTCACGGCGAGGATGATCGGGTGCACGGCGCGCACGGGTGCGCGCCCGACGATCCGCCACGAGAGCGCGAAGCTGAGCGCCGCGACGAGGGAGATCCCGGAGTAGACCCAGGCCGGCTCGATCGGCGGCGCCAGCGCGTACAACGCCGCGACGCCGGCGTATACGGCGGCAACCCAGAGGAATCCCGCGCGCGCGCCCGAGCGCGCACGCTCCGCGAGGTCGAGCGGCTCCACGACCGAAGTCTCGCGCCGCTTCTATCACGGCCGCTTCGTTGATGGATCGAGGAGTTTGCCAGGGCGTTCGAGCGGGCTCAGGCCCGCAGGCCTTCGCTCTCGTCGAGCCCGAGCATCAGGTTCATGCTCTGGATCGCCGCGCCGGAGGCGCCCTTCCCGAGGTTGTCGAGGAGGCCGATCAGCAGCACGTGCCCATCGGGATGCGGCAGCACGTGCAGCTCGACGCGGTTCGTGTCGTTGCAGGCTTGCGGATCGAAGCTCCGCTCGTCGGTCGCGAGCGGCTCGCGGAGCGGCGCGACGCGAACGAACCGCGTTCCGTCGTACCTCTCGCGAAGGAGCTCGTGGATGCGCTTTCCCGAAGCGCCGTTCGCGAGGACGCTCGCGTGCAGCGGCATCTCGACGCGCATGCCGCAGCGAAACGGCCCGACGGCCGGCACGAACTGCGGCGAGCTCGCGAGCCCCGTGTACTGCACCATCTCCGGGACGTGCTTGTGGCTGCGCTCGAGCGCGTACGGCGCCTCGTGCGGAAGGTGCGCGAGCCCGAGCGCCGGATCCTCCCAGCGTTCGATCAACCCTCGCCCGCCCCCCGTGTAGCCGGACAGCGCGTGCACCGTCACCGGCGCGCTCGACGGAAGGAGACCTTCCTCGACGAGCGGACGGAGACCGAGGATCACGGACGTCGGGTAGCAACCCGGGTTCGACAAGCGCTTCGCCGACGACACCGCTTCACGCTGCGCGGCGGAGATCTCCGGCAGCCCGTACACCCAGCCCGGCTCGACGCGATGAGCGGTGCTCGCATCGACGACGCGCGTTTCCTCGTTCTCGATCCAGCCGGCCGCTTCGCGCGCAGCGTCGTCCGGGAGGCAGAGCACGACGACGTCGGCGCGGTTCGCGAGATCGCGCCGCACGCCGGCGTCCTTCCGCTGCGCCTCGTCGGGCTCGAGCAGCTCGAGGTCACGGCGCGGCGCGAGCCACTCGCGGATGCGCAGGCCCGTCGTTCCGACGTGCCCGTCGACGAAGATGCGCGGTCGCGCCATGGGCGCATTCTCGCAAGCGGGCCGGGGCATTGGCTAGCCCCGCGCGGACGGTTCCACGCCCGTGTGCGCGCGAGTCGTCCTTGCCGGACCGGAGCCGTCCGGCTAGCGTGCCGCCCGTGGAGCGCTGGGGGCAGGGCCGATAGGCCGCACCGCACGCCTCGCGCTGAGCGTCGCGGTCCTCGCGATCCTCTTCTACCGCGTCGGCCTTCTCGACGTCCTCGCGATCTGCGCGGACGCGGATCCGCGCTGGCTCGCGGGCGCGTTCCTGCTGTACGGCGCCGGCCAGGTCGTGAGCGCGATTCGCTGGCGCGCGCTCGCGCGCGCGGTCGGGTTCTCCGTGCCGCTCGCCGACTACCTGCGCTTCTACTTCATCGGGATGTTCTTCGGGCTCGCCGTCCCGAGCACGATCGGCGCGGACGGCACGCGCTCTCTCTACCTCGGACGATCGCCGCCGGGGCGCGCGGCGGCGCTCTCGTCGGTCGTGTTCGACCGCTGGGTGGGCCTCGTCGCGCTCGTCGCGGTCGGCGTGCTCGCACTCCTCCTCGGTCCGAGCGGCGAGCTCCCGGCCGGGCTCGTCACGATGCTTCTCGTCGTCGGCGTGACGCTCGTGGTCGGCTGGCTTCTCGCCCCACGCTTCGCTTCGCTCCTGCCGGAGGGACGCTGGCGACGCTTGATCCGCGAGGAGCTCGCGCCGTTCTTCCGCGACGCACCGCTCCTCGCTCGCGCGGTCGTGCTCTCGCTCGCCGTGCAAGGCCTCCAGATCCTCGCGCAGAAGCTCCTCGCGGACGCGCTCGGGCTCGCGGTGCCGCTCGGCTTCATCGCGATCTATCACCCGCTCGTCGCGCTCGCGGCCGCCGCGCCGATCACGGTCGGTGGGTTCGGGTTGCGCGAGGCGACATACGCGTACCTCCTTCCGCACGTCGGCATCGCCACGGACGACGCGGTCGCGCTCGGACTTCTCTGGTGGGCGATCGGTGCCGCGGGAGGGCTCCTCGGCGGCGCGCTCTATCTCTCACGTCGCGACCGCGGCGAATAGCTCTCCGCTCACTTCGCGGCCGGAATGCGCTGCAGCGCCACGACGACGATCGCGAGCGTGCGCGCGTCGAGGCCGGGGACGCTCGCTTGCTCTTGGAGCGCGCGAAGCAGGTCGGCGCTCGGCGAGCGCAGCGGAGCCGTGCGCACGAGCTCGACGCGGAGCGCCCGGTCGATGCGGTCGATCGCGGGCCGCAGGTCGGTTCCCAGGTCGAACGAAGGCGCCGACGCCGCGCTCGGATCGGCGAGAACCGCTCGCTGCACCGCCTTCGCCGCCCCGATGTTCGCGTGGACGAGCGCTGCATAGGGCTCCGGCGCGAGCCCGACGCGGCGCGCCGTCTTCCGCGCCGAGCATTCGATCTCGATCTCCCGCTCGCGATCCTCGACCGGCAGGCTCGCGCGCCGCTTCGCCTCGGCCACGTACGGCATGAGGAGGAGCCGGCGCGCGAGGAGATCGACGACGCGCGCCTCGCCCGCGGGAAGCGTCCCGTTCTCCGGCGAGCCGAGCCAGCGCGCGCGCGAGGCCGCGAGCGTGCCGTCGCTCTCGCGCTCCGCGAGCCACGCGTCGAGGTCGCCCGCGAGGTCCTCGTCGCCGGGAGCGACCCAGTAGGCCTTTCGATCCCTCGTGAGGATCGCGACGACACGCGGCGTCTCCGGGAACGTCCGTACCTCCACCGAGTCGGTGACGACGGCGTCGATCTCGCCGGAGGCGAGAAGGCGACGCAGGCTCTCGTTGTCGTCGACCGTGCGCAGGGTCGCGCGTTGGATGTGCGCACGCGCGACCTTCTCGAGGTGCCCGCCGCGATTCACGACGACCGTCCGCCCCGCGCGATCGACGTCGTCCAGGCTCGAGAGCTTCGTCGACGCGGGAACCACGACGATCGCCTCGGCGCGCGCGACCGCGGCGGTCATCGGCGCCTGGGCGAGACGGTCGCCGCGTACCGTCACGCCGCCCATCGCGACGTCGAACTCCTTCGCGAGGAGCTTCGCCTCGAGGTCCGGCCAGCGAAACGGCACGATCTCCACTTTGCGGCCGCGATCGCCTGCGTAGGCGCGGGCGACGTCGATGTCGAAGCCGACCGGAGCTCCGTCGCGGTCGCGCGTCGAGAACGGTGCGTAGTCGCCGCTCGTGCCGACGCGCAGCGGCGCCGTCGCGCAAGCGGCGAAGCCGAGCGCGAGAAGAGCGAACGTCGCGGCCGCCGCTCGGCGGAGCGCTCGCCGGTTGTCGCCCCGGCAGGCCTCCGCTAGCGTCCGCGCATGATCGCCTGCCTCGATCTCGAAGGCGTCCTCGTTCCGGAGATCTGGATCAACGTCGCCGAGCGCACCGGCATCGAAGCGCTCCGCCGGACGACGCGCGACGAGCCCGACTACGACAAGCTCATGCGCTACCGCCTCGGCATCCTCGACGAGAAGGGCATCACCCTCGGCCAGATCCAGAGCGTCATCGAGGGAATGGGGCCGATGCCCGGAGCGGCAGGGTTCCTCGGCTGGCTGCGCGACCGCGCGCAGGTCGTCATCCTCTCCGACACGTTCTACCAGTTCGCCGCTCCCCTGATGCGCCAGCTCGGCCACCCCTGCCTGTTCTGCCACACGCTCGAGGTCGACGGCCAGGATCGCATCGTCGGCTACCGATTGCGGATCGACGACGGCAAGCGGCGCGCGGTCCGCGCGCTCCGGGACCTGAACTTCCACGTCGTCGCCGCGGGCGACTCCTACAACGACACGAGCATGCTCGGCGAAGCGAACGGCGGCATCCTGTTCCGTCCGCCCGCGAACGTCATCGCCGAGTTCCCTCAGTACCCCGTCACGACGACCTACGACGAGCTGCGCACGGCCTTCGTCCAGGCGAGCCAGGGCGAGATCCGCGGGGACTGAGCTCGCGTGCGCTTCGTCGTCGCCGGTGCCGGTGCGGTGGGCTCGGTCTTCGGCGGGCTCCTCGCGGGACGGGGCCACGACGTGCTCCTGGTCGGCCGCGAGCCGCACATGGCGGCGATCCGCGAGAGCGGCCTCGCCGTCACCGGCCTCTTCGGCGACCAGGTCACCCGGCCGCGCGTCGCCACCGACCTCGCACGCGCGGCGGAGCCGACCGACGCCGTGCTCGTCGGCGTCAAGTCGCACGCGACGGAGTCGATCGCGCGCACTCTCGCCGCATGGGCCGACAGGCCGCGGCTCGTCGTCTCCCTCCAGAACGGCCTCGGCAACGTCGAGACGCTGGCCGCGTCGCTCCCGGCGCGCGTACTCGCCGCTCGCGTGATCTTCGGCGCGATCGTCACCGCTCCCGGACGCGCACACGTCACCGTCTGCGCGAAGCCGGTCGCCGTCGGCCCACTCCGGGACGACCCGGCGAGCGAGGCCGACGCGCAGCGCCTGGCCGAGGTCTTCGCGGACGCCGGAATCCCGAGCGAGGCCGCCGGGGCGACCGAGCCGATCCTCTGGGAGAAGGCTCTGTACAACTGCGGATTGAATCCGCTCGGCGCTCTGCACGGGCTCACCTATGGAGAGGTCGCCGCTTCCGAAGCATTGCGGCCGCTCCTCGACGGCGCGATGGACGAGGCCTTCGCGGTCGCTCGCGCCTCCGGCATCGCCCTCGTCTGGAAAACCGAAGCCGAGTTCCGCGTCCATTTCCACTCGACCCTGCTGCCCCCGACCGCCGCCCACCGCTCTTCGATGCGGCAGGACCTCGAGGGCGGACGCCCGACGGAGGTCGACGCGATCGGTGGCGCCATCGTGCGCGCCGGCGAGCGGCACGGCGTGCCGACGCCGATCAACCGGCGGCTCGTCGCCGAGATCCACGAAGCGGAGCGGAAGGGCTCGCGCAGCGAACCTGCTTGACTTCCCGCCTCGTCCAAGGCGTTCTACGCTTCATGTATCGGCTGGCCAAGGAGAACTACGACGAGCTGAAGCGACACGCCATCGAGGCGTTTCCGGAGGAGTGCTGCGGCTTCGTCCTCTATGACGTCGAGAACGATCGAGAGATCGTGCGGCGCATCACCAACGTCGCGACCGAGCGTCACAAGAAGGATCCCGAAACGTACCCGCGCGACGGCCGTGACGGGTACCACATGGACGAGAAGGAGCTCCTCGCGGCGACGCGCGAGTTCGAGTCGTCGGAGTTCGAGCTCCGCTCGATCTACCACTCGCATCCGAATGGGCGCGCCTACTTCTCGAAGGAAGACGAAGCGCGCGCGAAGGATCCGTGGGACGAGCCACTCTATCCCGAAGCGGTCTACATCGTCCTCGGCGTCGACGGCCAGAACATCACGGGCTCGGCCGGATTCATCTGGAACGAAGAGCGCCTCGAGTACGAGGAGATCCGGATCGTCAAGACCTGATTTCGGTTTCGTCTCCCGCGCCGCGGCGCCCGAAGAGCGCGCTCGCGGCGAGGTAGACGATTCCGGGCAGCGTCCAGCCGATGTCGCGCACCCGCGCGACCGTTCCCGCGATCACGGCGAGCCGCGCGTCGTCGTCCGCGAGCCCGAAGACCGCCGCCTGTGCGCCCTCGAGAGCGCCGAGCGAAGCGGGAATCGGGAGCGCGTGCGCGAGGCCGACGCCGAGGAGCGCGCCGGCGAGGTCCGGCAGAGTCGGCCACACGCCGAACGCGATGAAGAGCACGCCGTACTCGGCGAGGATCATCGCGTTCAGCACGAGAGAAGCCGCCATCGCCCCGACGAGGAGGCGCCGGCGCGCGAAGAGGAGCTCACGCAGCGCAGCGTCCATGCTCTCGGTCGTCTCCGCCTTTGCACCGAGGCGCTCGAGCACGGCGCGAAGGCGTGCCGGGACGATCGAATCGCCGCGCCGGAGGCGGTGGACGAGGTAGAGCGTCGCCGCGAGGAACGCGACGCCGCTCGCCGCGACGACGACGAGGACCCGCAGGGCGCTCGTGCGATCGCGGAGCGCGAACAGAGCGCAGTACGCGACGGCGAAGACGAGGTTCGCGACGAGCTCGAGCGCACGGTCGACCGCGACGCTCGCGATCGCCGGACCGCCCGGCACACCGTCACGCGCGATCAGGTACGCACGGAGCGGCTCACCGCCGAGCTTCGCCCCCGGGGTGAGCGTCCCCATCGCGAGGCCGGCGATACGCACACCGACGAGCCGCGGCAACCGCACGTCCGCACCCAGGCCGCGAAGCAGGCTTCGCCAGCGCAGAGTCAGCCCGATGAAGATCGCCGCCTCGACGACGAGCCAGACGACGAGCCATTCGGGACGGACGCTCGTGAGAGTGTCCCGGACCTGCTCGACGCCGGCCCGCCGCACGAGCCCGACGAGCACCGCCAGGCCGAGGAGGGCGAGCAGCGCCCGCCAGAGACGGCTGCGCGCCGCGCGGGACGGCCACCTCACGTCGCCTCGCCCCGCCCGGTGTCTGGGCGTGGTTCGCGCCGAAGCCACGACGGTGACACGAGCGCCGGCAGAAGAAGGACCGTCACGAAGAAGCAGATCGTCAAGCTCATCGCCGCCATGAGGCCGAGGCTGGAAAGGGCCGGGTACCGCGACAGAGCGAGCACGCCGAAGCCCGTGATCGTCGTCGCGCTCGTGATCGTCATCACTCGACCGCCGGTCGCGACCGCCTCCGCCACGTCGCCGGTCTCGCGATAGCGCTCGACGAGGAACAGGCAACCCTCCATCCCGAGACCGATCGTCAGCGGCAGGATCGCGACCGTCACCGGGTTGAGCGGAATCCCGACGGCGCCCGAGAGGCCGAGGACGAGCACCGTCGAAGCGGCCGGAATCGCGACGAGGCCGATCGTCGGTCGAACGCGGCGCTCCCGCGCTCCGATCAGGAGGAGCGTGCCGATCAGGACCGCCGCGAGAAACCCGATCATCTCGCGCCGTGCGACGTGCGCGAGCGCGCGCTCCATCAGCGGGCGTCCCGTCACGACGACCGAAACTCCGTCGGGACGTGGCACCGCAGCGAGCCGGTCCGCGACCTCCTCCAGCGCCTCGGCGTCTCGCGGCGAGAACGAGACGAGGATCGAGAGGCCCTGGGTGTCGCGGCGGAGATGCCGATCGAGCAGGATCTCGAGCCCGGGCAGCGCCGCCTGCGTCGCATCGACCGGCGCGGGCAGGCGGCGGAGCGAGGCCGTCGCGGTCACGAAGGCTTCGAGGCGGAACCCGGCCTGCGCGAGCGCGTTCTCGAGATGCTCCGCCGCGGCCTCGCGCGGCAGCGCCGCCCAGGCCGCGAGCCGCTCCTCCTGTGTCGCACGCGAAGGCAGGAGCACCGCGGGGCTCGTCACCGACAGGGCGGTGCCCGAGACACGCTCGGCCTCGAGCCGCCGCGTCACGTCCTCGACCGTCCGCAGGACCGCTTCGACCTGCTCTTCACCGACGGGCGCCGGGGTCTCGACGAGGACCGAGCCATGCGGATCGGTGAAGCCGAACTCCCGCTGGATCTCCTCCTCGACCACGCGCGCCTGCGAAGCGCTCGGCCGGAGGTGGAACAGGTCCGTGTCGAGCGAGGTGCGCCACGCTCCGGCGAGCGCGACGACGAGGACGACCGCCGCCATCGCGAGGCTCGTCCGACGATGGCGTGCGACCACGACCGCAAGCCGCGCGAGCCACCGTGCCGGCGTCACGCCGCGATCCTGCGGCCGCACGAGAAGACCGCGCCGGTCGAACCAGAGCTGCAACGCCGACACGACGACGAATGTCGCGGGGATGTTCAGCACGAGACCGAGCGCGGTGAGGAAGCCGAGCTGTGCGACTCCCGCAAGAGCCGAGAAGCCGATCGCGACGAACGCGGTCGCCGTCGTCGCGGTGCTGAGGACCATCGGCCAGAAGAGCCCCGTCATCGTCCGCCCGAGTGCCAGCTCGAGGTCGTCCGTGTGCTCGCGCTCCTCGAGGTAGCGCGTGTACCAGTGGATCGCCGTGTCGATGCCGAGCCCGTAGAAGATCGTCGCGAACGCGAGCGCGAGAAGGTTCAAGCTGCCGGAGACGACGAGGCCGAGCGCGAGCGTGACCGCCGTGGTCAGCAGCAGGTGATAGGTGACGAACGGCAGGATGCGCAGGTTCCGGTAGCCGACGTAGAAGACCGAGAGCACGCCGACGAGCCCGAGCGCCGTGAGGAGGATCGTGTCCTGCTGCAGCAAGCCCGAATCCTCGCGCGCGTGCGCGAAGGCGCCCGTGTAGCCGACGCTGATCCCGTCCCCGCCGACGGCGGCGCGCGCTTCCGCTTCGGCCTCCGCGAGGACGGCGGCGAGCCTCTCGCCGGCGGCGAGATCGAAGCCCGCTTCGGCGGGACGGATGAGGAGGAGAAGGCGCGTACCGTCCGGCGAGGCGAGCACGTCGCTGCCGGGATCGAGCGTCCGATCGGGCCGCGCGCCCGCGAGCGCTCCTCCGAGGATTCCCGAGAGCCCGAGGGGGTCGATCGAAAGAAACGGCGAGAGCCCGACCGCCCCCGGCGCCGCGAGCGCGCGACGGATGCCGGTGACCGTCGCGTCGACCGCCTCCGGCCGGAGCCGGGCCGCGACTTCGCCTTGCACCTCGACGGGGAGCATCCGCGGCAGCGCTCCGTCGGCGAGCGCGCGGAGGAACGCGATGCGGTCGACGCCGCTTCGCACCGCGACGATCTCCGGGCGTCCCTCGAGCGCCCCGGCGAGCGCTGCGCCGAAGCGTCGCGCCGAGGCGCGATCGGGGGCGCGCACGAGAGCGACGACGACGTCCTGCGTTCCGAAGCGCTCGACGTAGCGCTGATAGTCGGAGAAGCGCGCGTTCCCCTGCGGGAGCATCGAGACGAGCCCGACGTCGAACTCGAGACGGAGCAGGGAGAGGCTCGTGACGACGGAGATCACGAGCGAGACGATCAGGATCGTGCCGGTGCGCGGCGAGAGCCACGCGATGAAGCGAGCCGCCCGCGGATCGACGCCGCTCATTTCGCCCGACCACGAGCGCGCCGAGCGAGCTTTCTCCTGCGAAGGCTCGGCGGGGAACTCTCCGCGCGCGAAGCGCGCGGCCGAGCGGAGAGCGAGCGGAGGAGTGGAGAGGTCGCGGCTTTGCCGCGGCCTGGGTGAGGGGGCGGCGCCCCCTCGCTGGTGACGAACAGGTTCTCGTCGAGCTCGAGGTTCAGCTTCTGCTCGAGGATGCGGACGCTCGCGCGCCATCCCTGCGGCGAAGCCACCATCTCGATCGACGTCGGCAACGGGAGCGCGAGCGAGCAGTCGCGCACCGCGTAGTGCACGCGGATCACCTCGGAAGCGGGCGCGCCCTCCTGCCACACGACGCGCTCCGCCTCGACGCCGGTGGCGCCGACCCGCACCTGGCGCACGGCCGCGTGCGCCGAAGCCGGATCGAGATCGAGCCAGCCGTCCGCGCCCGCGCGCGGCGTGCGTGCGCAGCGCTCGCGCCAGAGAGCCCAGAGCGCGAACGAGAGCCCCGCTTCCGGCTCCGTCGGCCGCTCTCCGGGGCGAAGCTCGAGAACGAGAGGTTCGCCGTCGAACGGCCGGCGGACGACGCCGCGCACGCTGCTTCCCTCCGCGACCCAGAGCGCGTCGTGGACGGTCATGCCGCCGATCCCGAAGAGCTTCACGCGAAGCGCTCCCGGTCGCCGCACGAGGAGCACGCCTTCGCTGCTGCGGCTCTCGTCTCCGATCGTGACGTCGGCGCGAAAGCGCGCCTGAAGCGTCTCGATCCCGCCGTCCTCGCGACAGATCCGCTCTGCCGGCGGGGCACTCTCGAAGGCCGCGCACGAGCTTCGCGAGGGCGCGGGCGGCTGCGGCGCGCGCGCCGCACAGGCGATCAGCGCCGCGCACGCCGCGAGCACGAGGACCGTCCGTACGGCGCGGCGCGCGGCCGTGCGCGGCTCAGCCCGGCGCAGGAGCGGTCGCGCCTTCGCGGCTGATCTCGATCTCGGCCCGATCGCCACCGGCCTCGTTCAGCACGACGCGGCGCGGGACACCAGTCTCCGGGTCCAGGTCGAGATCGATCGCGACGAGGATGCGGAGAAGCGCCGGATCGCGCGGGACGAGCCGGAAGCGACCCGCGCCGGACGAGGTGACGTCGAACGAGCCGGCGAGATCCTCCGGGACGCCCGTGAAGAGACCGGTGAGAGCGCCCGGCGTCCCGAACGACGCCATCTCCGAAACGTCCGCGAGCTTTCCCGGCGGTCCCGCGCGGAGCTTCGCGCCGTCCGCCTCGACGACGAACGGCTCGGGCGCCTCGACCTCCCAGCGAACGCGCTCGGGCGGCTCGAACGACATCCGCCCCGTCGAGACGAGCGGCTCGCGCAGAAGGGCGACGTGCTTCGTCTGGCGAAAGCGAGCCACGAACGGCTTCGAGCCGCGGCGCGCGAGCAGCGCGGTGAGCTCGGTCGCCGCAGAGCTCGTCTTCGCCGGAGCGCTCGGCGACGTCTCGGCGGCGACCACGGCTCGTCCGTCCGGGACGAGGGCCGCCGCGCAGCCGAGGGAGGCGATCGCCGCCGCAGCGAAGCGTCGAAGCCGGGGCCGACTCCGGCCGGCGTCCACTCGAACCCTACCCCGCTGCCGCCTGCCGCTCGGACTGGATGAAATCGGCCAAGGCGTCAATCGAAGCGAAGGCCTTCCGGGCTGCGTTCTCGTCCGGGATCGCGACCCCGAACTGCTCCTCGATCAGCACGACGAACTCGAGCGCGTCGATCGAGTCGAGCCCGAGACCTTCGCCGAAGATCGGCTCCGAGTCGACGATCTCGTCGGGCGAGATCTCGAGCCGCAGACCCTCGACGAGGAGCTCTTTGGCGCGCTTGGCGATCTGGATCCGGTCCATCGAGCGAGCAGTCTTTAGCCACGTCCCCTGGGGGTTACAACCGGCATCGGCCCATCAGGAGAGGTGCCCGATCACCGCGCGCGCGAAGCCGGCCGTGTCGAGGTCGCCGCCGATGTCGCGCGTTCGGCGGCCTTCGCCGAGTGCCGCGTCGTAGCCGGAGCGGATGCGCGCGGCCGCCTGACGGCAGGCTTCGTCGCCGCGCGTCTCGGCGAGGTGGTTCAGCATCATCACCGCGGACATCAAGAGGGCCAGCGGGTTCGCGAGCCCCTTTCCCGCAATGTCCGGTGCCGAGCCGTGCACCGCCTCGAACACCGCGCGCTCGTCGCCGAGGTTCGCGCCCGGAACGACGCCGAGACCGCCCACGAGGCCGGCGCAGAGGTCGCTCACGACGTCGCCGTAGAGGTTCTCCATGAGGAGGACGTCGAACCGGGACGGATCCTGGACGAGCCGCATGCAGCCGGCGTCGATGATCATCGTCTCGAGCTCGATCTCCGGGAACTCCTCGTGGACCTCGCCCGCCACCCGGAGGAACAGGCCATCTGTCAGCTTCATGATGTTCGCCTTGTGGAACACCGTCACGCGGCGACGGTCGCGCGCCTTGGCGTAGCGGAACGCGTAGAGCGCGATCCGCCGGCACGCGGCGTCGGTCGCGACCTTCAGACTCGTGACGACGCCGGGCGTGATCTCGTTCTCGACGCCGCTGTAGAGGCCCTCGGTGTTCTCTCGCACGACGACGAGGTCGATCCCCTGGAAACGGCTCGCCACTCCCGCGAGGTTTCGCACCGGACGGACCGCGGCGTAGAGGTCGAGAGTCTTCCGCAGCGCGACGTTGACGGACGTGAAGCCGCCGCCGACCGGCGTGGTGCACGGGCCTTTCAGGGCGACGCCGGTGCACCGGATCGCGTCGAGCGTCTCCACCGGCAAGGTGTCGCCTCCCTGCGCGAGCGCCGCAACGCCCGCCTGACGCTCGATCCAACGGAGAGGCGCGCCGGCCTTTTCGAGGATCTCGCAAACCGCCGCGGAAACCTCCGGTCCGATTCCGTCTCCGGGAATGAGGACGACTTCGTGAGACATGCCCCGAGCATAGCGCCAACCGCATGTCGAGTCCCGGTGGCTCGCCCGCGCCCTCGTCAACTACAAACGTGACCGATCGAGCTTGCCACGCGACGTCCGCGGCAGCTCGTCGCGGAGCTCGATCGAGCGCGGGATCTTGTAGGAAGGAAGGCTTGCCTCGCACCCCCGCAAGATCTCCTCGCGATCCACGCCGGGAGCGGCCGCGACGACGGCGCGGAGACCCTCCACGACGTCCGAGCGCGCCTGCGCGACGACCACGACGTCGCGCACGCCGGGCACGCGACGGATCACCGCCTCGATCTCGCCCGGATGCACGCGGTGCCCGTGGATCTTGACGAAGTCGACTGCGCGCCCGACGAGGTGGAGTCGGCCCGCCGCGTCGAGCCGGCCGAGGTCGGCCGTGAGGAGGCTCGCCTCCGAGATCTCCGGGCTCGCGACCGGAAAGGTCCCCGTGGCGACCGAAGCGCTCCGTACGCGCACGCGGCCGACGCCTTCGTTCTCGTCGACGAGATCGACGCGAACGCCGTCGAGCGGCGTGCCGACGCAACCGTCGGGAAGATCCGCTTCGCCCACGCGATCGAAGGTGATGCCGCCGCATTCGGTCGCGCCGTAGAACGTCCGCGGCCGGAGGCCGAAGCGCTTCGCGAACGCCTCGCGAACGGTGGCGGGAAGCGGTGCGCCGGCCGAGACGACGAGACGCAGGGCGCCGAGCGCCGCGGCACCGCGCGCCGACGAGCGGCTCAGCACGTCGAGCAGCAACGGAACCGCGGGCCAGACGGTGATCCCGCTGTCGGCGAGCACGGCGCGCAGACGGCGCGGAATCAGATCGCCGAGCAGCACCGCCGGCGCTCCGAGCGTCGCGAGCACGCCGATCACGTTGTCGAACGCGTATGAATGCGCGAGAGGAAGCGTGACGAGGTTCCGGTCCTCGGCGCGAAGCCCCATCGTCGAGACGATCTGCGCGACGCCGTGCGAAAGCGCGCTCTCGGAGACGGCGACCGCGCGCGGCTCGCCGGTCGAGCCCGAGGTGAGCTTCAGGACCGCGGTGTCGCGTGGAATCGCCGTCGCGGAGTTCCCTTCGCTCGGCCGCACCGTCCAGGACGTGTCGCAGACGACGCCGCGCGCGCCGAGCGAGCGGCTGATCGCCGCGACCTCCGCTTCGGAGCGCTCGCGATCGATCGGCATCGGAATGCGGCCCTCGCGCCAGCTCGCGAAGACGATCGCGAGAAGCTCGGCGGAGTTCCCGAACCATGCGGGGACGACGCCTCCGGCCGGCGCGACGTCGCGCACGACGGCGGCAGCGTGGTCGATCCGGCGAGCGAGGTCGTCGCGCGTGAGAAGCGCACCGCCGTCGATGTCGAGCACGGCGAGCGCCCCGCCGTCTCGCCGGCGAAGATCCTCGAAGCCCGCGTGGAAACCCTCACCTGCCACGCCGACTCCCGAGCCCGTACCTGTTGCTCCAAACGACGGGTTTCGCGAGGATGGGTCGGGGCGGAATGGATCTCGAGCTATCCGGCAAACGTGCCCTCGTCACCGGGGCGAGCCGTGGAATCGGCCTGGCGACGGCACGACGCCTGTCCGCCGAGGGAGTGCGCGTGGCTCTGAACTCGGGGCACTCGCGCGAGCCTCTCGAAGCAGCGGCCGCGGAGCTGCCGGGCGCGATGGCGTGCTTCGCCGACGTCCGCGATCCCGCCGCCGTCGACGCCATGTTCCGAGCGATCAAGCAGGAAATGGGTGGAATCGACATCCTGGTGAGCAATGCGGCCGTCGCGCGCGACTCCCTCGTGATGATGCTCTCACCGGACGCCTGGCGTGAGGTCCTCGACGTGAACCTCGACGGCGCTTTCCATTGCGCCCGGGCCGGACTGCGCTCGATGATCGGTAGCCGATGGGGACGAATCGTCAACGTCGTGTCGCCGGCCGCGTTCCTCGGGAAGCCCGGCGCGGCGAACTACGCCGCCGCGAAGGCCGCGCTCGTCGCGCTGACGAAGACTCTCGCCGCCGAGTCGGCGCGCTACGGAATCACCGTCAACGCGCTCTGTCCGGGCTGGGTGGACACGGAGCTGACCGCGGGGCTCGGCGAAGACGCGCGCGCTGCGGAGCGCGCACGCATTCCCGCGGGACGATTCGCCGCTCCGGAGGAGATCGCGGACGCGATCGTGTTCCTCGCTTCGGAGCGCGCACGCTACGTCACCGGAACGACTCTCGTCGTCGACGGTGGCTTGACGATGCTCTGAGCGATGCGAACGGTCGAGCAGAAGAAGCGCGTCGTCGTCACCGGCCTCGGAGCGATCACCAGCGCCGGCCCGACCGCCGATCACCTGCGGCGTGCCCTGCACGGCGAGTCGACGTGTTTGCGCGAGGTCTCGCTGTTCTCGACCGAAGGGCTGCGCGTTCACATCGGCGGCGAGGTCGAGCGGATCCCGAGCTCGGCGCTCGCGACGACAGCCGCACGGAGGCGCGGCTCGCGCTCGGACCTTCTCGCCCTCTGCGCCGTCGAGGAGGCGCTCACACGGAGCGGCCTCGATCTCGCGCAAACGTCGCGCGAGCGCATCGCGACCGCGCTCGGCAGCTCGACGGGCGGAATGCTCGAGACCGAGTCCTTCTACGCCACGCGGCTCGAGGGGCGACCCGCGGGGCGCTTCCGCCGGCAGCTCCTGTCGACGTCCGTCGGCGCGCCGACGGAGCTCGTCGCCGCATGCGTCGGCGCGCTCGGACCGCGGCTCTCGCCGTCGACCGCTTGCTCGAGCAGCGCGATCGCGATCGCGATGGGACTTCTCTGGATTCGCTCCGGAGCGGCCGACGTCGTCCTCGCCGGCGGAACCGACGCGCTCTGCCGCATGACCTTCACCGGCTTCCACGCGCTGCAGGCGCTGAGTCCGAGCCCCTGTCAGCCGTTCGATCGCGGACGCCAGGGGATCTCGCTCGGCGAGGGCGCGGGCGTTCTCGTGCTCGAGTCGGAGGAGCACGCGACCGCGCGGGGTGCCGCGATCCTCGGCGAGATCGCGGGCGCCGGCATCTCGTGCGACGCCGCGCACCCGACCGCGCCGCACGCGCAGAGCCGCGGCGCGATCCAGGCGCTCTCGACCGCTCTCGCGGACGCCGGCGTCGAGCCGCACGAGCTCGACTACGTCAACGCACACGGGACCGGAACGCCGCAGAACGACGTCTGCGAGGCGACGGCGATTCGCACCGTCCTCGGCGAAGCGGCAGGACGCGTGCCGGTCTCCTCGACAAAGGGACTGATCGGGCATCTGCTCGGCGCGGCGGGCGCCGTCGAGTGCATCGTCACGCTGCTCGCGGTCGCGGAGGGAGCAGCACCGCCGACCTTCGGTCTCGTCGACCCCGACTCCGAGTGCATGCTCGATCACGTGCTCGGTCGGGCGCGGACCGGCACGCTCGCGACGGCGGCTTCGAACTCCTACGGCTTCGGCGGCAACAACTGCACGCTGATCGTCAGGGCGGCATGAGCGAGCCGATCGTCGTCACGGGGCTCGGCTTCGTCACGCCGCTCGGCACCGGCATCGAGGAGGTCTGGAGCGCCTTCACCGAGCACCGGAGCGGCGTCCGGCTACTCGGGGAGGACGACCCGCGGACGGCGCGCGGCGTCGATCCGAACCCGCTGCCGCCGTCGGGCCGGGCCGGCCTCGTGCGCGGCTTCCAGCCGCGCGATCACGTGAAGTCGCCGCATCTCCGGCGCATGGACTGGTTCTCGCGTATGGTCGTCGCCGCGACGGCACAGGCGTTCTCGGACGCGGCCACCTCCGATCTCGACGACGAAGCGCGCTCGCGCTGTGCGATCGTGATCGGCTCGCGCTTCGGCAATCAGCGCGAAACGTCACGCTATCTCGAGCGCGTGATCCGTGCCGGTCCGTGCGCCGGACAGCCGCTTCTCTTCCCGAATCTGGTCTTGAACGCCGCGGCCGGCTACGCCGCGATCGAGCTCGGCCTCCGCGGGCCGAACCTGACGGTCTCCGAGCACGAGGCGTCGGGCGAAGCGGCCGTCGCGAACGCGATGGACCTCTTGCGAGGCGGGCTAGCGGACCTCGTCGTCGTCGGCGGCGCCGACGAGTTCGGAGAGGTCTATCTCGACGCGCTACGCGAGCGTCGGCTCCTCGATCCCGAGAGCGTGCCCCCCGGCAGCCCGCGCCGCTCGACGCGAGGCACGATGGTTCCCGGCGAAGGTGCTGCGGCGCTCGTCCTCGAGACCGCTTCGCACGCGCGAGCGCGCGGACGCGCGCCCTACGCGGCGGTCGCGTGCGCGCGAAGCGGTGCCCTCCCCGCAGCGCCGTACGGCTTCCCCGAGCCCACCGCCGCCGCGGAGCGTCTCCTCGCACTGACCGGGAACGGAAGCGGCGCGCCCCTGCAGGTCGCGGGCCTGATCGGCGGCGCTTCCGGTGCGGCGCCGCGCGATGCGATCGACGGAGCGCTTCTCGAAGCACTGCGTGCCCGTCAGGCGGAGCCGGTCACCTACGTCCGGCTCGACCGTCTCGTCGGAGAATGGGGAGGACGCGGTGCGCTCGCCGTCGCTCTCGCGAGCCTCGCGATCGCCCGCGGCAATCTGCCCGCGCTCGATCCAGGATCGCCGGAAGCAGCCGCCGCGATCGCACCCGGTAGGATTCTCGTCCCCGGCGCGGCGCGCGGCGGGGTTCTCGTGCCCGTCGTCGTGGAGAGCGCCGCGAATTGATTCTTCGGCCCTTGCCAGGTTAGATCGGCCGAGCGGTGGAGCGGGACGGCACAGCGGAGTTCCGACTCGATCCGGCGACCGTCGAAGACGTGCTGCGGTCCGGGCGGGAGCGCGCAGCTTCCACGGAGGGCAGCGCGCTGCTCGATCGCGCTCGAGACGCCACGAGCGTCTCTCTCGAGGACGTCGCGGCGCTCTGGCTCGCGGACGTCGACGGGGCGAGTCTCTACGCGGTCGCGCTCGAGCGTCGCCGGCGGCGTCCGGCCCCGCTCGAGACGTTCTCGCCGCTCTACTTGACCAACACCTGCGACGCCGAGTGCCGCATGTGCGGGATGCGGCGCGACAACGCGGCTCTCCAGCGCGAGACGGCGAGCGAGGACGAGGTCGACGAGCAGCTCCGCACGCTGCAGCGGCGCGGCATGAACGCCGTGGCGCTCCTCACGGGGGAGTATCGCCGCGAGCGCCGCTCGTGGGCGATCGCGCGCGTCAACCGTGCGCTCCGGAGCACGGAATCGCTCGGCTTCGGACACGTGCTGATCAACGTCGGCTCGCTCGACGACGACGAGATGGAGATTCTCCTCGACGGCATCCCGCGGCACGAGGACGGCTCCGTCGTCCCGAAGCTCACGAGGTGCACGTTCCAGGAGACGTACTCGCGTCCGCACTACGCGCGCTTCATGGGACGCGCCGACGAGAACCCGCGTGCGCACTACGACCGGCGCCTCGCGAACTTCGACCGCGCGCACGCGGCGGGAATCCGCGTCGCGAACCCGGGCATCCTGGTCGGCCTCAACCCCGATCTCGGCTTCGAGCTGATCGCGCTCGTGCTGCACTCGCGCCATCTGCTCGCGGCAGGGATGGAGGTCTACCTCTCCGTGCCGCGGCTCCGTCAGATCGCCGGCGGCAAGCAGCGGAGCGACGGACGCGGAGTTCGTCCGGCTCGTGTCGCTGCTGTCGATCGCGGTCCCGGAGGGAAAGATCGTGCTGACGACGCGCGAGCCGCCGGCGATCCAGCACGAGCTCGTGCCGATCGTGACGGTGCTCTCGGCGGGCTCGGCTTCGGTCGCTCCCTATACGGAGACCGGGGCCCGCTTCCCGCTCGAGACGAGCCAGTTCGAGGTGATCGATCAGCGTCCGTTCGAGGAGATCCTCGCGGAGCACCGCCCGCGCTCGGGCGAGATCGTGAACTTCCGCGCTCCCGCGGCGAGCTGACCGAAACTCGAACCCTCCGCGCGTAGCGCGCGGCCAAGCGCAGCGAGGGCGGGGAGTGAGGCTCCGGACGGCGTTGCCGTGTGGAGCGAGGGGGCGCGTGCCCCCTCGTTCGACTACGGACTACCCGCGCGCGGCGGCACTTCGCGGCCGCGTGAGCTTGCCGCGCGCCGAACGCGGCAGGGCTGCAACGATCTCGAGGCGCAGCGCGCGCAGATGGCGGTCGAGGCGCGTTCGCACGTGCGCCGCGAGGCGGCGCGAAGCCGACACGGGATCCAGCCCCTCGTCGAGCACGACGTGCGCCGCGATCCCCGAGAGGCCGTCCGGAGACTCCTCCGGAAAGACGAGGCACTCGCGCACGCCCTCGACCTCGAGCAGCGAGCGCTCGATCTCGAGCGGGTGAACGAACTGGCCGCGCACCTTGAAGCGGTCGTCGACGCGGCCGAGGAAGCGGAAGCGGTCGTCGACGCGGCCGAGGAAGCGGAAGCGGCCGTCGGCCTCGACCGCGACTTCGTCGCCGGTCTCGCACCACTCGCCGTCGACCGGCTCGATCCGTTCGCTCTCGCCGTCGACGGACATCGCGACCGCGCGGCTCTCGCCGCGCACGGCGAGCGCGCCCCGCGCGTGCGGTCGCGGCGCGACGACGCCGACGCGGACGTCGAAGCCCGGTACGACGCGTCCGAGCGAGCCCGGACGCGCTTCCTCGGCCGGAGCGGCGAGAAACGAGTTGAACATCTCCGTGCAGCCGAGGTTGTCGACGATCGGCTGGCCGAACGTGTCCCGCCAGCGGAGGAACACCGCCGGCGGCAGCGCTTCACCCGCGGACAGGACGATCCGCAGCGCGCGCAGTCCGTCGCGCCAGCGGTCGCGATCCGCGAGCCGCACCATCGCCTCGAGCGACCACGGGCCGCTCACGAGCACGGTCGCCGCGTGCTGCTGCAGCGCACCGAGAACACTCGGCAGGAGCAGGTCGGACGGAAGGATCGCCGCGCCGCGCGCGAGGAGCGGGAACAGGAAGGCGTTGCCGAGCGCGTAGACGAACGGGAGACCCGCCGTCGCGATCGTGCGATCGCCGCGGCCGAGACGCACGATGCCCCGCCCGAACGCCTCGAACGCCGCGACCGGGCCGCGATGGCCGTGCACGACGGCGCGCGGCTCGCCCGTCGTCCCCGACGTGAACGTCCAGAAGGCCGGCTCGTCGGCTCGTACCGCAGGAAGCTCGAAGCGCTCGAGCGAGCCTTCGCCGCCCTTCGTCTCGATCCACGAGCGGATCCGGTTCTCGTCGACGAGCGGGATGCCGAGCGATCCGAGAAGACGTCTCTCGCCGAGCGCGCCCGCGACGCGAAAGCGGCGCGCGATCCGCTCGAGGCCGGCTGCCGAAAGCGGGTCGACGAGAAGCGGGATCGAGCGCGAGCCGAGTGCGGCGAGAAACGCGAGCGCCGCCGTCTGCTGATCGTACGCCGCGACGAGGAGCCGACTTCCCGGCGCGACCCGCGCGTCGATCTCTCTCGCGCCACGCGCGCTCGCGCGTGCCAGGTCGGCGTAGGTCCGCGTGCGCTCGCCGCCGAGAAGAGCGGGCGCGTCCGCGTCCTCTTCCAGAGCGGAGAGGACCGTCGCCCAGAGAAGGTGAGCGTGCGAGGACGGCGGCTTTCGCCGGCCCTGGGCGCGCGGGTGCGAGTCTCGGATCACGTTCCCGACTCAGGTGAAGGAACGCAGGTCCGGGCGGCTCGGCTCAAGTCTACTCGTCGCTCGACGGCGGCGATGCCGCTCCGTTCGGAGCCGAGGCCCCCGCCTCCGACGTCCCACCCGGACCGCGGCGGCGCCGACGGCGTCCGCGCCGTGCGCGCTTCCCCTGCCTGGGCTGGTTCTGTCCATTGGGGCCGTTCGGACCCGGAGCGCCCGAGGACGCCTGCGCGGGCCGAGGGCCGCCGAACTTGTCCGGACGGCCGCGACCACGGCGGCGCTTCTTGCCGCGTCTCGGCGGAGCCGCGATCGCCTGGAAGAACGTCGCGGGCCTCTCGGGACGGCCACGGCAGATGTCGCACAGACCGCACACCTCGCCGTCGTCCTCGCCGAAGTAGCTGCGCAGATACATCGCGCGGCACTGCGTGTTCGCCGCGTAGTCCGCGATCGAATCGAGACGCCGCGAGTCCTGCGTGCGCAGGTTCTCGAACTGCCCTGCGAGGCTCGAGACGCGCTCCTCGACCTCGGCGGCGGGAATTTTCACCACGACGTTCTGGTCGTCGAACTCGATGATGCCGGCTTCCTCGATCGGCACGAGAAGCGCGTTCGTCGCGCGGTCGCCGAGCTCGGCGGAGAGCGCCAGCGCCGCCAGGTCGGGCGTACGGTTCTCCCCGGCCCACGCCGAGAGCGCCCGGCCGAGCCGGTAGAGCTGGTCCGGCCGCAGGCGGCTTCGCGAGAGGAGCGCTTCGTGCGTGGTGCGATCCTCCGGGTCGTGGAGGAGGATGCAGTTCGACTTCTGCCCGTCGCGGCCGCTTCGTCCCGCCTCCTGCACGTACTGCTCGAGCGAGGCCGGCGACTGCTGATGGACGACGTAGCGGATGTCCGGCTTGTCGATGCCGAGACCGAACGCGCTCGTCGCGACCATCACGGTGCGGCGACCGGGCCGCATGAACAGCTCCTGCTGCGCGTTCCGCTCGGTGGAGGTCATCTTGCCGTGGTAGCGGTGCGACGGGATGCCGAGCTTCATCAGCATCGCGTAGACCGTGTCCACCTCGCGCGTCGTCGTGCAGTAGATGATCCCGGGCCGACGCAGACGCTGTGCGAGACGAGCCAGCGCGCGGAGACGGGCGGTGTTCGCGCAGTGCAGGACCTCGAAGGCGAGGTTCGAGCGGTGCGGCGAGCTCGCGACGACCTTCGGCTTCCGCATGCCGAGGAAGCGCACGATGTCGGCGCGGACCTTCTCGGTCGCGGTCGCCGTCAGCGCCATCAAGGGCGGCGCGCCGAAGGCCCGCAGGCGCTCTCCCAATCGCTGGTACGCGGGACGGAAATCGTAGCCCCACTCGGAGATGCAATGTGCTTCGTCGATCGCGGCGAGCGAGATGCCGGACTTCGAGATCACCTCGGCGAAGGGCTCCGAGCCGAGCGTCTCGGGCGTCGTCATGACGAGGAGCGAGCCGCCCTTCTTGATCCGCGCGAGCGCTTCGGTGCGCGCCTTCCCGCGGACGGTGCCGTCGAGCCGGACGCACGGGATCTCGTGCTTGATCAGCTTCTCATGCTGGTCGCGGAGCAGCGCCAGAAGCGGCGAGACGAGCACCACCGGCTTCGGCAGGATCATCGACGGCACCTGGTAGATCGCCGACTTTCCGAAGCCGGTCGGCAGCACCATGAGGACGTCTTCTTCGTCCAGAGCGGCCTGCACGCCGCTCTGCTGCTCCGGGTAGAGCTTCCGGATGCCGAGACGTCGTGCGGCGCGGTCGATGTCGTCCGCCGGCTCGCCGTCCGGAGCGGCCGCCGGCGAAGCGTCGCCGACACCGGCGCTCCCGCGCGTGCTGCGCTTCGAACCACGTCCCCGGCGGCGCCGCCGACCTTGACCGGTCGCGGCTGCGGGTTCCTCGATGGCCTGGCCTACAGGTCCAGCCGTCATGCCCTCTCCCTGTGCAGAGCGGCCGCTGCCTGATCGCCCTGAACGGCCGCGAACACAATGTTCGGCAGCCAGGGATGGCGGCCCACCGCGGGAGTGCGGGCTCGGGCCGCGGGCGGAACGCCGCTCGCAGGAGGAGCGTAGCGCGGCGGGCGACGGCAAATCAAGAGGGAAGGGGTCGTTCTCTGCGACGCCCCGAGGTCGATCGAAAGGTCGGCGGCGGCCCTCCCGCGACCGTTCCGGAGGCCGAGGAGCCGGCCTCCAGACCCCCGCGCCGCGTGGGTTTGGCCCGTAAAATCTGCTTGAAGGTCGCATGCGGCGCCGCGCGCCCGCGATCCTGACGCTCGCCGCACTGTGCACGCTCGCGTTCCTGCTGCGGACCACGAACGCGGCGTCGGTGCTCGTCGGCGACGCGGTCGTCTTCGCCGAGAACGACCCGTACTACCACATGCGGCGGGTCTTCCAGATCCTCGCCGCGTTCCCGAGCGTGCCATGGTTCGATCGGGGGATCGATCCGCCGCGCGGCGCGCCGGTCGTCTTCGCGCCGCTCTTCGACTTCGCGATCGCGGCGCTCGCGAAGCTCTTCGGACTCGGCGCCTCCGATCGCCTCGCGGTCGAAACACTCGCGGCGTTCGTTCCGCCCCTTCTCGGTGCGCTCACGTGCTTGCCCGTCTTCTGGCTCGCGCGGCAGACGACGTCGAGGACGGCCGCGTTCCTCGCTGCGACGCTGACGGCGCTCGTTCCCGCGCACATCTGGTACTCGCGCTTCGGCTTCGTCGACCACCACGTCGCGGTGACGCTCCTCTGGGTGACGACGTGCGCCCTCGTGCTGCGAGCGCTCGGCGTCGGGCGAAGCGAAGCTCTCGGCGCCGAGGCTCCGGCGCGCTCGGCACTCTTCGCCGCACTCGCGACGCTCGCGCTCGCGGCGGGCCTGCTCGCTTGGAACGGCTTCCTGCTGCTCGCGGCGATCCTCGACGTCTCTCTCGTCGCCGCGTTCCTGACTGCGCCCCCCGAGGGACGACCACGCATCGCGCGGCTCGCTTCGGTTCTCCACCTCGGTGCGGCTCTCCTGATCCTCCCCGTCGTCGTCGACGCCGTCGCTTCCGGGTTGCCGGCGGTGAGCGTCGTGACGCTGTCGTACCTTCACGTCGTCCTCCTCGCGGCGTTCGCCCTCTTCGCCGCGACCGTCGCACGCGCGAGCGCCCACGGCGGCTCCCTGCGCCGGCTCGCGATCCCGGTCCTGGCGATCGCGGCGGCGGCTCTCGCGGCGCTTCTCCTCGAGTGGAATCGGGTCGCCGGAGCGCTGCGCTGGGTCCTCGCTTCGGACCCGTTCATGAGCGCGGTGCAGGAGTCGGTCTCGATCGTGCTCACCTCGGACGGGCGGCTCGATCTCGGCGAACCGGGAGTCTGGATGACACGGTTCTTCTTCGTCGTCCCCGTCCTCCTCGGGCTTCTCGCGGTGCAGCTCGCGCGCAACGGCTTTCGCGACGCCGGTCGCACCTTCGTCCTCGTCTGGGCGACCGCTCTCTTCGGGCTGGCGCTCCGGCAGCGGCGTTTCGGGGAGACGTTCGCCCCCGCGATGGCCGTCCTCGTCGCGAACTTTCTCGTCGCCCTCACAAAGGGGATCGAGCGGAAGCTCGCGACGCGTGCGATCTCGGCGAGCGCCGCGCGGAGCGCCTCGATCGCCGTGGTCGCAGTCGTCGTCTTCTTCGCCGTGGCGCCGTACTACTCGGGCCTTCTCGCGGCGCCCGAGCGGTTGACCACGCTGCTGCGAGCACCGATCGCCTCTCTGTCCGTTCCGGATCGCTTCTCCGCGGCGGATCGGGCGGAGCAGGAGGCATCGGAGGAGGCGCGCCTCGACCGGGCCCTGAGACGCTTCGGCGAGCTCGCGGCCGGTCCGGACGGCGCGCCCGTCATGAACCCGTGGCCGCTCGGCCACAAGCTCCTCTACGTCGCATCCGTTCCGGTCACCGCCACGCCGTTCGGCTCGTACGTCGGGGGCTCGGCGTTCGAGGACTCGACCGACTTCTACCTCGCGAGCGACGAGGCGCGCGCGCTCGAGATCCTCGACCGCCGCGGTTCCCGCTGGGTCGTCGTCGACAACGACCTCGGGACGATCGGCGCCGCCATCGTCGGACGCGGCGAGAACCCGCGCGACTACTACGGGAAGACCTCCGGCCCGGAGGGGACGACGTACCAGCTCCTCCCGCCGCTGATTCGGACTCTCTATCTGCGCTTGACCAAGCTCGGCGGCACGGAGGTGCGGATCGCCACCGCGGACGGAGCCTCGGAGACGGTTCCCGCGCTCGACCATTTCCGTCTCGTCCTCGACTCGCCCGAAGACGACGCGCCGGGACACCCGAAGGCGTACGAGGTCGTCCGGGGTGCGCGGCTTCTCGTGCGGACGGAGCCCGGTGCCCCGGTGACGCTCCGCTACGCGTACACGAGCGGCGCGGGCCGTCCGCGCGTCCTTGAGAAGACCGCCGTCGCCGACGCGGGAGGAGAAGCTCGAGCCGTCCTGCCGTACTCCTCGGAGCGGCCCGATCTCGGGCAGACGGCGGCCTGGACGGTGGAAAGTGCAGGGCGCTCCCGCGAGGTGGGAGTCGGGGAAACGGACGTCCGGGAAGGGCGTGAGCTCGTCGTGGTCCTCGATCGAGGAGGCCTCGCATCCGCCGCGGCGTTTGCACGCTCGTCGCGAGACGCGCGTTGCCGTTCATGAAACCGAGGCGTTCTCCCGATACAATCCTGCGAACCGCCATGCGCAGGATCCTGGTCTTCCAGCACGTCGCTCACGAGATCCTGGGGACGCTCAACCCGCTCCTCAAGATCGCGGGCTTCCGCATTCGATACGTCAACTTCGGACGCCATCCCGACGCGCAGCCGAGCCTCGACGGCTACCACGGCGTCGTCGCGCTCGGCGGTCCGATGAACGTCGACGACGCCGAGAACCATCCGCACCTGAAGACGGAGGTCGCCCTGCTCCGCGAAGCGCTCGATCGCGGCATGCCGATCCTCGGCATCTGCCTCGGTGCACAGCTCCTCGCGCGTGCTCTCGGCGCGCCGGTCGGACCCGCGATCCAGAAGGAGATCGGCTGGTACGACCTCTCGGTGTCGGAGCCCGGGCGCAGCGATCCGCTCCTCGCGGGCTTCGGCCGCACCGAGCGCATCTTCCAGTGGCACGGCGACACGTTCGAGATCCCGGCGGGCGCGGTACACCTCGCCTCCTCCGACCTCTGTCCGAACCAGGCCTTCCGCTACGGAGAGAACGCGTACGGCTTCCAGTTCCACCTCGAGGTCGACGAGCCGCTGATCGACCGCTGGCTCAACGTGCCGATGCACCGCGCCGAGATCGAGGCGCTTTCCGGGCTCGTCGATCCCGAGGAGATCCGGCGCGAGACGCGCGCTCGCATCGTGCGCGCACGCCACCTCAGCGATCAGACGTTCGGCGAGTGGGTCCGCTTGTTCGGTCCGGAGAGACGCGGCCGCATCCTCGCGTCCCGGTAGGCAGGACGTTGCGGATCCTCCTGATCGAAGACGATCGCGAAGCGGCCCGCTACCTGATCAAGGGCCTCGGGGAGAGCGGCTACGTCGTCGATCACGCCGAGGACGGCCCACGCGGTCTCCTCCTCGCGACGAGCGAATCGTACGACGCGCTCGTCGTCGACCGCATGCTTCCCGGCGTCGACGGCCTCTCGGTGATCGAGGCGCTCCGCAAGAACGGCAAGGCGATGCCCGTCCTGATCCTGAGCGCGAAGGGAAGCGTCGACGATCGCGTCAGCGGGCTTCGCGCCGGAGGCGACGACTATCTCGTCAAGCCGTTCGCGTTCGCCGAGCTGCTCGCGCGGCTCGAAGCGCTCATGCGCCGCACGCAGCCGGGAGCGGCGCCGCAGGTGCAGCTGCGCATCGGGGATCTCGAGATGGATCTCCTCTCGCGCACGGTGACGCGCGGGGGGCGCGGGATCGAGCTGAAGCCGCGCGAGTTCAAGATCCTCGAGGTGCTGCTGCGCCACGCCGGACACGTCGTCACGCGCACGATGCTGCTCGAGAGCGTGTGGGACTACCACTTCGATCCGCAGACGAACGTCGTCGACGTACACATCAGCCGGCTTCGCCAGAAGATCGACGCCGGGTTCGACCGGCCTCTGCTTCATACCGTGCGCGGCGCGGGCTACCGCTTGGCCGAGAATGCGTCGCCGTAGCCTGATCTTCCGCTACACGCTGCTGCACGGGACGCTCTTCGTCCTGGTGTTGAGCGGCGCGCTCGCGTTCCTCTACGGGTCGACGCTCAGCGCGCACCAGGACGCGCTCGACGAGGAGATCGCGAACGACGCCCGGGACCTCCAGGGCCGGCTCGTCGGGCTCTCGGTGCGCGAGATGGCCGCGGTCGTCACGCGCACGACGTCGGAGTCGCACGGACGCGATACGGTCTACATGCTCGCGACCGAGACGCGGAAGTACGTCGCGGGGAACATCCGCGAGTGGCCGAACGGAGTGCTTTCCGAGGGAAGCGAGAAGCTGCTCGAGTTCCCGCTCCCCGATGCTCCCGCCGCGCGCGCCCGCGCCCGCGAGCTCACGCTGCCCGCCGGACAGAAGCTGCTCGTCGGCCGGAGCATGGAGGAGCGAGAGCGCTTCCGCACGTTGATCGGCCGGGCCTTCCTCGCGGCCCTGCTCACGACCTTCGGTCTCGCGATCGGCGGCGGCTACGTGATCAGCCGCCGCGTCGCGCGACGTCTCGACGAGATCAACCGCAACAGCGAGGCGATCCTGCGCGGCGAGCTCGGCCTCCGCATGCCGGTCCGCGGTAAGGGCGACGAGTTCGACGAGCTCGCCGGCAACCTGAATCGCATGCTCGACCGGATCTCCAACCTGATGGTCGCGATGCGCGAGGTGACGGACGACATCGCACACGACCTTCGCGGACCGATCTCGCGCCTCCGGAGCCGGATCGAGGTGGCGCTCCTCGGCTCGCACGACGAGGCGACGTACCGGGAGACGCTCGAGAAGACGATCCAGGACGCGGACGCGATCCTGAAGGTGTTCAACTCGCTCCTGACGATCGCGCACGCCGAGTCGGGCGAGCCCAGGGCGCGCTTCGCGCCGGTCGACCTCGCGCGCATCGCGGGGGACGCGGTCGAGATCTACGAGCCGGTCGCCGAGGAAGCCGGCGTCGCGCTCGAGCTCGAGGCGTCGAGCGAGCCCGTGACGATCGCGGGCGACCCGAGCCTCCTCGGACAGGCGATCGCGAACCTTCTCGACAATGCCGTCAAGTACGTGCCCCGTGGCGGACGCGTGACCGTTCGCGTCGCGGCGGCGGACGGACGGGCCCGCGTCTCCGTCGCGGACGACGGACCGGGGATCCCCGAAGCCTTCCGCGACAAGGCCTTCGACCGCTTCAGCCGGCTCGACGAAAGCCGCGGATCGCCCGGGAGCGGCCTCGGATTGAGCCTCGTCCGTGCCGTCGCGCGTCTGCACGAGGGCGAGGTCTCGCTCGGCGGCGCGAAGCCGGGCCTCGTCGTGACCCTGGAGCTGCCGAGCGGCTGATCGATCCGAGAGGGGCGGCGCCTCTCGCCATCTATGATACGCCTGCGGGATGCTCTTCCTGCACGAGACGCACGAGGTCCGGGGCGCGCGCGAGAGCGACTTCGACGCGGCGTACCGGGAGGTCTGGATGTCGACGCTCGCCCGCGGCGACGAAGCGCGGCTCCTCTACTTCCTACGTCACGCGCACGGCACCGGCCCGTCGTATCGCATCGTCACGATCACCGCGGTGCGCGACGGAGCCGCCTGGGAGAAGCTCGCGCGACGCATCGAATCGGGCGACCTCACCGAGTGGGCGGCTTCCGTCGACGAGCTCCGGCACGAGGTCGAGGCGAAGATCCTCATCCCGCTCCCGTGGTCGCCGCTGCAATCGATCGACTTGGCAGCGGTGCCGACCGACGCGCGCACCCACGACCTCTCCCTCTTCATGGAGGACACGGTCTGGCCGTACGAGGGCAAGCTCGGCGAGTACATCGAGCGCTCGGGCTCGCACTACGCGGAGGAGATGAAGCACGCGACGGAGGTCGGTCCCCGCATCCTCACCGTCGACGCGAGCTACCGCACGGCGTTCGGAACCGGCCGCCGCCGGGAGATCGTCCTGTGGCAGAAGGTCGTACAGACGGCCGCTCTCGAGCGTCTCCTCTGCCGCGAGGTCCCGGAAGCGTACCTCCGTCCTGGGACGTGGATGCACGACGCTCTCGCGCTGCGCGATCAGTGGCGAAGCCGCCTCCTGCGCACGGTGAGCTGGTCTCCCCTGCACTGACCGAGCCCGGAGCGTGTCCGAGAAGAACAGCCCGTTCACGCGGACGGACGTTTGGATTGCGCTGGGTGTCGCGGTCGCCGCGATCGTGTTCCAGTGGCCGATCCACGACCGCTGGCTCGCGCTCCTGGACGAGGGCTACGTGCTCTCGATCGCGGACTACATCAACCGCGGCCTCGTCCCGTATCGAGACGTCACGATCGACGCGCCCTTCCCCGCGGCGTTCTACCTCCTTGCGTGGTGGTTCCGGCTGACCGGGACCTCGGTCGAGAGCTCGCGCCTCCTCGTCCTCGGGGCATTCGCGCTCTACGCCGTCGCGTTCTACCGCATCGCCCGCGCGCTGCTGCCGCGCACGTGGTCCCTCGCTCTCGTCGTCCTGCTCTTCTGCTACCGCTTGTGGGCGTTCCCGCACTGGCAGTTCTACAGCTACTCGCTCGTCGCGGCGACGCTCGCGACGGTCGCCACGGCGCTCGTCTTCGTCGCGGTGCGCGCGGGAACGACGCTCCCGCTCCTCGCGGCGGGTGCGGTCGCGGGTCTCGCGACGCTCTCCAAGCAGGACTACGGCGGCTCCGTCTCGCTCGCGCTCGCCGCGGCGCTGCTGGTGATCGCGTGGCTCCAGGAGCGGCGCGGCTGGCTCCGCTCGGTCGCTCCCGCTTTCTTCTTCGGGCTCGGCGCGGCGGCGGTCGTCGTGCCCGCGTTTCTCCATCTCATCGCGAACGGGGCTCTCGACGCGATGATCCAGCAGACGATCGTCTTCCCCTTCGAGGTGATGGGGAAGGCGTCGTACCCGCGGCTCCCCGCGCTCTGGCCGCCGTGGGGACGGGACGAAGCGCTGCGTGCCGGGATCGGAAACTACTTCCCGTCCATCCTCGCGACGCTCTGGTGGAACGAGTGCCCGGGCTGCTGGGCGAGCGATCTCGGCCAGAGCTGGGCCTATCGCAGCACATGGATCTGGGACGTGACGCTGAAGCTCGCGTTCTGGGCACCGCTCCTGCTGACGCTTCTCGCGCTCGTCCTGTGGATCCGGCGGCTCGTCGCGGCCGCGCGCAACGGCTCGCCCGATCCGCAAGCGGCGCCGCGCATCCTGACGCTCGCGTTCGCGATCGGATTCCTGCTCTCGTTCAACCCGCCGCGCGACTGGGTGCACCTGATGATGGTCTATCCGCCGACGGCGCTCCTCCTCGGCGCCGTGCTCGCGCGGGACGCGAGCGTCGCCGTCGGTCGCCTTCCCGCGTTCGGGCTCCGCGCGGTGCTCGGCGCGGCGGCTCTGGCGGCGCTCGTCGTCACGATTGCGCTGATGTCGGACCTCCGCGACCGCGTCGATCACTGGATCGGCGATCCCCGCGGGCGCGTCTACGCGGACCGCTCGAACGGCCCTCTCCTCGACGACGTGATCGCGTGGTCGAACCGCTCCGTCCCGCCGGCCGTGCCGATGCCCGTCTATCCGATGCAGCCGATGATCGGCTTCCTCGCGGGACGCTCGACCGTCGCCGGCTATCACGTGATCTGGCCCCATCAGACCGCGGAGCGGGATCGCCGCATCGTCGAGGCCCTCGACGCCCAGGACGTCCGATACCTCGTCTTCAGCCTCTCGCAGTGGGGCCACCTGCAGCCGTTCCAGGCGAACGCCGCGCACCTGTTCGACGCGCTCGTCGAGGGCTGGGAGATCGACCAGGTGTTCTCGCGCGAGTGGAACGGTCCTATCGTCGTCTCGCTGAAACGCCGGCCCGCCGGGAGTCGGCACACGACGTCGCTCCAATCGGTTGCAGTCGCCCGGGACGCCGCGTGGACGCGCTGGCCGTTCGACGAGGTGCTGACGCATGCGGTCGGAACGACGGACGAGTCGGCGGCGCGCATCGAGCTGACCGTTCCGGAGGATCGCCCGTTCGTCGACACCGCGTTCGGGATGAACCCCGATCGCTGGTACGGGCCGCCGACCGGCCCGATCACCTTCGAAGCTTTCGTCGAGGCGCCGCCCGGCGGCGAGCGGCGAAGCCTCGTTCGGCAGACGATCGATCCCCGGTCGGTGGTGGCGGATCGCCACTGGTTTCCGGTGACGTTCGACCTCTCCGCCGAAGCGGGACGGCCCGTGACGCTCGTGCTCACGGCAAGCGTCGAAACGATCCCGCCGGAGAGCGCAGATCTCGTCGGCTGGCGAGACCCCGAGCTTCGCGGAACGCGGCAGCGCCGATCGCGCGGACGCAGTCCGAGCGGCGAGGATCCGCAGGCCGTCGAGCTCAACCGTGGTGCCGCGGGAGCGGCCAACGCCTTGCGTGCGATCGCGCCCGGCTCGAAGACTAGGCCGCCACCAGCCGCTCGCTGATCTCCCACAGCCGCGCCGCGTCGCTCCGGCTCTGTCCCGCCTTCGACGGCGTCGCCGGCCGGCAGGTGGCGAAGTACTTGCCGCTGACGCCGCGCACCGAGGGATCGCTCGCGAGGAAGATCGACGTACGCGCACCGCCCTCGGGGGAGGTCATGAAGGGCCTTCCGATCGCGAGGATCGTCTTCCAGAGCCCGGTGCTCTCGCGGCCGAAGCCGGTCGCGACGACGCCCGGATGGAGCGAGTTCGCCGTGACTCCCGTCCCCTCGAGACGCCTCGCGAGCTCGAGGTTGAAGAGCACGTTGCAGAGCTTCGAGCGGCAGTAGACGGTCCAGCCGTCGAAGGAGCGCTCGCTCTGCAGGTCGTCGAAGTCGAGCTGCGCGCGCTTGTGCGCCCGCGATGCGACGTTGACGATGCGCGCTTCGCCGCTCTTCCGGAGATGCTCGCGGAGGAGCTCCGTCAGGAGGAAGGGAGCGAGATGATTGACGCCGAACGTGTACTCGAAGCCCTCGCGCGTCGTGCGGCGCTCCGTCAGCATGAGCCCCGCGTTGTTGACGAGCACGTGAAGCGGCCGGCCGATCCCCTGCACCTCGGCGGCGAGACGGCGCACGTCGTCGAGCGAAGCGAAATCCGCGTAGAGGATCGCCGCCACGTCGCGGCCCGTTGCCTGGCGGATCCCGGCGCGCGCGGCGTCGCCCTTCCGCTCGTCGCGGCAGGAGAGGATCACGTCCGCACCCAACCGTACGAGCTCGCGCGCGGTCACGAGGCCGATCCCGGAGTTCGCTCCGGTGACGAGACAGACCTTTCCGGACATGTCGACGTGGTTCACGGTTCCTCCGTCGTCAGCTCAGGTTCAGCCGCTTTTCGAAGATCAGACGCAGCATTTTGAGGCCCGTCCGCACGCTGTGCCAGCGACTCGACGAGTGCTTCGAGGCACCGCCCCGGCGGCGGTAGTAGCTCACGGGGATCTCGATCACGCGCCCCTGCGCCCGGAGCATCTCGATCATGAACTCCGGCGAGAACGATGCGTCCTCGCGCGTCACGTGCGGCCGGATCCGCTCCCAGGCGTCCCGCCAGATCGCACGATAGGTGCAGCCGACGTCGGTGAAGCGCGGCTCGACCTTCCACCAGAGCGCCTCGATGATCTTCCCGACGACGACGTTCCCCCAGCGGAGCAGGCCGTCCATGTTGGCGCCCTGCTCGATCATTTGGCGCGTCGTGCGCGTGCCGATGACCATGTCCGCATCCTTCAGGTACTCGAGGAACTTGCCGAGGTCGCGCGCGGTGAAGGTGCCGTCCGCCTCGACGAGGACGAGGATGTCTCCGGTCGCCGCGTCGAGTCCCTTGCGGAGCGCGTCCCCGTAGCCGCGAAGCCGCATCGAGTGCACCGTCGCGCCGAGCTCGCGCGCGATCTGTCCGGTGCCGTCGGGCGACTCGTTGTCCATGACGACGATCTCATGGACGTGGTCGCGGAAGTCGCGGATCACCGCGCCGATCGACGTCGCCTCGTTGTACGCCGGGATCACGACGCTGATGCGCTTCGTCGCGAAGGTGCTCGCGCGGCAGAGGTAGTTCCCGACGTTCAAGTCCTCGACCGTGTTGACGTTCAGGTAGCGGCCGCGGAGCTCGAAGGCGCGCACCTGGCCGGTCTCGCGAGCGGCTCGGTCGATGATGTCGGTGAGCTCGAGGCGTCCGGTGCGCTCCGACGGCGGCGTCTCGCGCGCGAAACGGAAGATCTCCGGCGTGAAGACGTAGGTCCCGCAGCCGACGTACGGGGTCGGTGCGATCTCGGGCTTCTCGCGCAGTCCGACGATCGAGGCCTGCTCGAGCTCGATGGAGTAGTTTCGCCGGATCACCTCGAGGTCGTCGGTCGGATGGATCGCGCAGATCGCGACGTACGGCTCGCTCGTCGCCGTGAGCTCGGCGTGATTGCTCTCGAGGTAGAGCTCGTCGCCGAGCAGGAGGACGAACGGCTCGCGCACGTGCGGCTCGAGAACGCGCAGCGCCGTTCCGAGTCCCGCGTCCGGCTCCGGGTTCTCGACGTAATGGAGATGCACGCCGAGGGAGCTTCCGTCGCCATAGGCGCTCCGGATGTCGTTCGCCCGGTGTCCGACGATGAGGTAGATGTCCGTGATGCCGAGCGCGTCGCGCAGGATCCCGATCTGCCGGGTGAGAAGCGGCGTGCCCCCGACCGGAAGCATCACCTTCGGGACGTGCACGCTCTTCGGATGGAGGCGCGTGCCTCGACCACCTGCGGCGATCGCGCCGATGCGACAGACGTTCATCGTGTATTCGAACGGTGGAAGGTCGTGAGGACCACGGTGGAGCAGGCTGTTCTTAGAACACGCTTCTCGAACCCCGCAAGGGAGCTGAACTGACGCACGGCCGGCTCACCGCGCTCGCGATCCTCGTCGGCACGATCGCGTACGTCCTCCTTCACCTGCTCGAGCCGCGGCTCGCGATGACGTGGGCGCATGCGCATCTCTGGCGGCATCCCGCTCTCGCCATCCTCGGCGTTGCGTTGCTTCTCGTCCTGCCGCCTCTCGCGGTTCGCGCGGGCACACGGGCGTGGGCGTCCCTCCCCCTACCCGTCCCCTCGCGCCGCGTCGCCGTGACCGCGGCGGTGGCGGCCGGGGCACTGTTCCTCGCCCTCGGGTTGCTCTTCCCGTCGCACGCGATCTGCTTCGACTCGGTCGAGTTCTCGATCGAGGTGTGGAAGGGACAGCTCCGGAACCTGCGGTGGTACTTGACACTTGCGAGCTACCACGGTGCCCTGCGCGCCGTCGCGGCCATCGCCCCGATGCCGATCCCCGCGCGCACGTTCGTGCCGGTGGTGAACGCGTTCGCGACGGGCGTCGCCTACGTCGCTCTCGCCGGAGCGGCACGGCGCCTCGGGCGTACGCGCTTCGAGGTCGGAGTCATCACGCTCCTCGCGTGGACCGCGTTCGGGAACCTGCAGCTCGGCCTCTTCTACGTCGACGTCTATCCGGTCGCGCAGCTCGCGATGGCGCTCTTCGCGTGGACGGCGCTCCGCGCTCTCGACGGCGACGGGCATCCGGTCTGGCCGATCCTGATCGCGGCGGTCGGGCCTCTCTTCTACATCGGGCTCGTGCTCGTCGCGCCGGCGGCTCTCGTCGTCGTCGCGGCGGAGCTGCGCCGGCGAGGCGGGCTCGCGCGCGTCGGCGTTTCGATCCTCGCCGCGGTCGTCGCGACCGGAGGCGCGACGATGCCGGCCTTCGGGCGGCCGTTCGCGTTCCGCGATCTCCTCGAGCGGCTCGTCGCTTCGAGCGGCGCGGCCCGCGGTCTTTCGCCGGACAGCAGCCTGCTGCCGGCAGACTACCTCTTCAGCGCGCCGCACGCGCTCGAGATCGTGCAGGGATGGATCCTCGTCGACGGCGTCGGAGTCCTGCTCTCGCTCACCGCGGGCATGGTCCTCCTGGCGAAGGCGCTGCGCGGGCCGCTCGATCTTCGCACGCTCCTCCTCGCCGGACTCGTCGGGCCGGTGCTGCTCTACGCGGCGCTCATGGATCCGCTCTGGGGCCCGTATCTCGACTGGGACCTCTTCAGCTACGGCGCCGTCGCCACCAGCCTGTTCGGCGCCTACGCCCTGGTCGTTTGCGGGCGTGGCTGGCCCCGCGAGCGCGCTTTCCTCGCAGGGCTTCTCGTCGCCGCCTCGATCCTGCATCTCTGCGCGCGCCTGAACGCGCTCGAGGTCGACTACCGCGCCCACCTGGCGGAGTCGCCCGCGCACATGAGCGACGTCGACGAGGCGCTCGCTCCGCCCGAGCGCTAGCCTGCATTTCTCACCAGATCACGTCGCGAGGCGGTCGAGAGTGCCGAAGATTCGCGAGCCTCGGACCGGAGGGCGACGCAGACGTACTTGAACAGTACGTCGAGGAGCCCGGAGGGAGAAGCTCGCGAAGATTCGGTGCTATCGGCCGCCGCAGTAGGGATCTGTGAGAAATGCAGGCTAGCACCGACGGGCGACACCGTGAGCTCCGCTCGACCGCCGACTCGACGGTCTCTAGATCTAGATCGCGCAATTGCGACGGACGAACCTCGCCGGCGCTCCGCCTAGCTTGGCTGGAGGCGCTCCGGGACGGGGCTATCTCGACTGGAAGAGGCGGCGATGCAGGTCCGTCTCGAGCAGACCTTCGGGGTCGAGCTGGCGCTTGAACGCGAGGACGCGCTGCACGTCTTCCTCCCCGAGGTACGGCGCCCAGCTCTCGCGCGACAGGGTCGCGTCCTTCGCGAGATAGAAGCGGCCTCCGGAGCCGATCACGAGCTGGTCGAAGTCGCGCGCGAGCGCCCAGAGATCGGCGCGCCTCTCGGCGTGCACCGGAAACTCGAGCGCGAGCGAGTATCCCTCGACGCCGTGCGTGATGCAGAAGCGATCCGTGCGATGTCGCTTCAGCACGCCGAGGAACGGCGTCAGCTTCCGATCCTGCGCAAGTCGGATCTGCTGGCGAAAGACCGCCGCCGCGCTCTCGGCCGGAACGAAGCTCTGGTACTGGATCATCCCTCCGCGACCGTAGGCGCGCTGCCACCCGGGAAAGAAGTCCAGCAGGAACGCGAACTGCGCGTGCGGCTCGCGATAGCGAGAGCCCATCTCGCGCCGGCCGAGCAGGTACTTGGCGAAATTCACCGCGCGCATGCCCGGCCTGTGGAACAGAGCGCGCATGAACAGCCACGCCTGCGATTTCGGCAAGAGGCCGAAGAGCGTGTCCGGCAGCTCCTGCGCCGAGCGGCGTAAGGTCCGGTGCGGCTCGTGGTCCTCGCCGGGCTGCAGATAGCGCGCCTGGTGCACGAGACCGCGGCCCAGGGAGCCTCCCTGCGCGAAGCAGTCGACCCAGCCGACGAGGTAGTCTGCGACGTCGAGCCGCCCGAGGAACACGTCGAGCATCTCGTCCAGGTTCCGCGCGGACAGCGCCTCGACGTCGAGCAGGCCCGAGTGGACCTTCGTCAAGCGCAGAGTCACGCTGAGGACGATCCCGAGGAGACCGAAGCTGCCGATCATGGCTCGGAACAGGTCCGGGTCTCCGAGCGGGTCGATGCGCCGCACGATGCCGTTCGGGAACAGCACCTCGATCTCCTCGATGTGCTCGCCGATCGGCCCCTTCTTCCACGCATTCTTGCCGTGGATGTTCGCGGAAGCACAGCCGCCGAGGGACGCGGAGCGAGGAGCCCGATCGCCCGTCGGCCACCAGCCGTCCTCGATCACGTACTGCCAGAGCTCGCGGATCGTGACGCCGGGCTCGACGCGAATGCGGCCGCCCTCGGGATCCCAGTCGAGCACCCGGCGCAGGCGCGAGACATCGAGGCACAAGTTTCCCGTGCTGAGCGCCGCGTCGCCGTAGCTCTGCCCCGCGCCGCGCACGCCGAGCCGGAGGCCGTGACGGCGCGCCAGCGCGATCGCCTCGTACACGCCCTCGCGCACGCTCGGCCGCGCGACGTGAGCCGTGCCGCCGAGAGCGCGTCCCCAGCCGAAAAGCTGCTCGCGCGGGGGCAGCTCGCTCGGACCGCCGAGAGTCGCGGGAAGTCCGCTCGCCGACGAAGCCGCGTACGTGGTCTCTGCGGAAGACGCAGGCTGCGACACGACTTCTGCCTAGCGGATGTCCGGAAGCGGTGGTAGCGTCGACGCAATCGCCGTGGAAACGGATTCGCTGAACGCGCGCCCGACCGACGCGATTGCGACGCCCGACTCCGCGAGCAACGGCACCCCCCGGACGCTTTTCCCCGGCAGCCCCGCGCTCGACGGCCTTCGCACCGCAGACGGCTCGAGCTGGCCCGAGCTGCGCCGTCGCTTGCCGGCACGCTGGGGACGGCTGTGGCTCGACATCGGGCTCCGCTACCTGATGCTCGCGCTGGGTCTCGCTCTGGCGTGTGCGGTGGCGGCGCGCTTTGGAAACGGCTTCGGTCTCGTCGCGGCACCGTTCGTCGCAGTGTGGATGGGCTTCTGGTTCGCCTCGATCGTCCTCTTCATCCACGAAGCGGCCCACTACAACCTGCATCCCGACAAGGACAAAAACGACCGGCTCGCCGGGAACGTGATCTGCGTCCTGATCGGGAACGACATCAAGCACTACCGCGCGCATCACTGGAAGCATCACCTCTACCTCGGCGACACGGCGGACACGGAGATCTCGTATCACTGGGCGCCGACGCTCCGGTTCGCCATCGAGACGATGGTCGGCGTCCACGCCTGGCGGGTCTTCCGGGCACACCGGAACGCGGGGCTCGACGCCTTCCCGAAGGCGAGCGCGCGCTCGCGCAACACGCTCGCGCTCGCGCGCGGGATCGTGTTCCATGGAGCGATCCTGCTGCCGATCGTACTCGCCGGGTGGTGGAGCGCCGCCGTTGCGTGGGCTCTCGCGGTGCTCGTCGTGTTCCCGTACCTCTCGGCGCTGCGCCAGCAGCTCGAGCATCGGTCGCCCGACGCCGCGAGTGACGTCGACTACACGAAGGTGCCGCACGGCGCCGTGAACCGCATGTTCGGCGGCGATCCGTTCGCTCGCGCGTTCGGCTGCGCCGGCTTCCGGCGCCACCTCCTGCACCACTGGGATCCGTCGACCTCGTACACGCGCTTCGACGAGCTCGAAGGCTTCCTGATGCAGACCGAGGTCGCTCCGCTGATCGACGGCGCGCGCACGACGTACTTCGCCGCCTGGCGCGTCCTCGCGCGCGGGTAGTTCCACGAGGGGGCACGCGCCCCCTCGCTCCACGCGGCAAAGCCTAAGCTGCGCCTCACTCCCCGCGCTCGCTTCGCTCGGCCGCGCGCTACGCGCGCGGATGTGCTCGAGTCTTGCGTCGAACTCCTCGCTACCGCGGCCGCGCGACGAGCTGCTGGTTCGAGGTCCACCAGAATCGCTGGTGGAGGATCTCGAGCAGGGTCACCGGAGCGAGTAGCAGCGGATTGAACGGGCTCACGACGCGCTCGGCGAAGCGCTCGGCGCCGCGTTCCTTCAGCCAGTTCTGCACCGAGATGATCCAGAACTGCGGGCACACGAGCGGCTTCTGCGCGACCTGCACGAGGCCGGCGCTCTCGACGAGTCGATGCAGCCCGCGCGTATCGAAGAGGTGGAAGTGCCGCGGCAGGTGGTAGCCGCCCCAGTAGCGGCGCCGGAAGAGACGCGCGTCGAGCGAGTCGATGTTCGGGGTCTCGATGAAGAGATGGCCCTTCGGCTTGAGCGAAGCGCCGATCCGCTCGAGCACGTCGCGCGGATCGCGCACGTGCTCGATGAGCTGGTTCAGGATGACGAGATCGAACGCGCGCGCCGGAAGCTCGACCTCCTCGATCCGCCCGCAGTGCACGCGATAGCCGGCCGCCTCGGTCGCGGCGATGCCGTGATCGGAGAACTCGACGCCTTCGAGCGCGAGCGGATGCGGATAGGCCTCGCCGATCTGCCGCAGCAGGTGGCCGTCGCCCGAGCCGATGTCGAGCACGCGCGCACCCGGAGAGAGATAGGGCTCGTACGCGCGCGCCTTCGCCCGCTCCGTGAACGCCTTGAAGCGCATCACGAGTGGCCCGAGCTTGTTCGCGAAGTCGTACGAGTAGTAGTTGCTCGGGTAGATGCGCGCGAGCGCTGCCGGTGCCGGACGCGGATCGAGGAAGACGCCGCCGCAGGCGCAGCGGCGGAACGTGAGCTCGTCGTGCGTCGTGCCGTACTCGAAGTCCCAGCCGCGTGCGAAGGGGCTGCCCTCGCGGCTGCCGCAGAGCGCGCACGCTCCCGGCTCGGTGGGGAGGGCCTCTTCGACGGTTTGCGGAGCGAGGGACACGCGGCTTCGAAGGGAGTCTACTGCGCGCTGCCGCTCGCGGCATCCGGCTTCACGCGGACGGTCCAGCCGGCGAGATCGCGGGGTTGTTTCGGACGCTCCGTCGCCGCGACGCGGAGCACGACCTCGACCGGCTCGCGGGCGAACGGCGCGAGATCGACCTCCGCCGCGCGCCAGGCGCGTGCGGAGACGTCGCCCGCAGGATCGATCGTCTCGCGGAGCACCTCGTGCGGTACTCCGCCGGACAGAGGCACGACCTCGGCCGTGAACGTGAAGGGTCCGTCCTGCAGGTCCATCCAGCGATCCGGGTTCAGTCCGTAGGAAAGGGCAAGAAGCGGCCGATCCGGGTCGACGCGAAGCCGGAGACGCGCCGAGCGCGGCTCGAGCGGCGTCCCGACCTCGACCTCGAGAACGTCCGCGAACGGCCAGCGCGCGGGCTCGGCCCCGTCGAGCGCGCGCTCACCGTCGTACGGAAGCGACGTCGCGTCACGCAGCTCGTCCGGCCGGCGTGCGAGCCCGACGAGGAGAGGCCCGAGGCGCTCGCGCGAGAACACGCGATCGATCTCGTAGTGGTCGACGAGGTAGTCGAAGAGCTGCGGCGCGTTGTCCTGGAAGCGGCCGAGGTGCTGGTACTGCGAGAGGCTGTAGACGACCCGCGCCGGCCGGCGCCGCTCGAGATCGTCGATGATGCGCACGTCGCGCGACGGATCCTGCACCGGCCAGATCACGTGGAAGCCGCCCGCGATCTCGCGCCCGGCGAGGAACGGCAGCATGGGCTGCAGCGGGTACACGGGCAACGGCTCTCCACTCGGCGACTCTTCGCGCGCCCAGGCGAGGACGTCGTCGAGGATCGGCCCGTTCTGCACGTCGGCGTAGACGCCGGCTCGGGGCGAGTCGATCGGCCAGCTCATCTGTCTTCGCAGCTCGATCGCCATCGCGAAGCCCGAGAGGAAGAGCGCCGCGACGACGATCGCGGCACCGACCCGGAGAACGCGACGCAGGGTGCCTCCGAGCCTTCGATCGAGATCGAAGAGCAGCACCGCCCCGACCGCCGCCTGCGGCGGATAGATCATCATCAGGTGCGTCCAGTCGCGCGGCGGCGGAAACGCGATGAGGAAACCGCCCGCGAACCCGAGCAGCAGGACCCGCGCCGGCGACACGAAGAGCGAAGCGGGCCGTCCGCGCGCCGCATCGGCCGCGCCGCGTCCGAGCCACAGGGCCGCGGCGAGCGCGTAGGCCAGGATCGGCAGCCAGAAGACGACCTTCAGCGTCACGTCCCAGAAGGCCGTGTCGCGCCAGAGCGAGCCGACCGAGAGGCTCGACCACCAGAGCGTCACGAGGATCGACGGGAAGTAGTGCCCGACCTGCTCACGGAGGTGCGCGTCCTGACCCCAGAGCGGCCACGGATCCGGAAGCCGCGGGTAGGCGCCGAACCCGACCGCACCGCGCAGCGGTTGCACGACCGCCTGCTGGACGAACTCGTCGAGTGCGCCCCGGGACGCGAGCCAGAGCACCATGAAGCCGAGGACCACTGCGACGCCGGCGCCGAACGTCGCGGGTCGCGCGATCCAGTCCGTCCAGCCTTTCGCTTCGCGTCGCAGGAGCGGCAAGAGAAGGAGCGCCAGCCCGAGGCCGCCCGTCACGGCGAAGCCGTAGTCCTGCTTGCAGACGGCGGAGAGACCGGCGACGAGCCCCGCCGCCGCGATCCACGCGAAGGAGCCGTGCTGGACCGCGGAGACGAGCAGCGCCGCGGCAGCCGTGATCAGCGTCGCCGACGCGAGCGAGTAGCTGTAGACCTGCCAGTGCGGGAACGCCCACACGCGGTACGCGAACAGGAACACGATGAACCCGAGCGCCCACGCGCGCGGGACGCTCGCGCGGACGATGCGATAGAACGACGCCGCGTAGACCGCGAAGCCGACCAAGGCGAGGACGCGCGAGCTCAGGACCGACGTCCCGAAGAGCCGGAACCAGAGCGCGAGCAGGTGGAAGGACCCGGGGAACGGGTTGTCGATGTAGACGTCCCGGTAGAGCACCGCGCCGCGGTTCACGTCGTCCGCGATCGCGTGGATGTAGCCCTCGTCGAGGAGACCGATCCAGCGGTCGAAGAAGAAGAGCGGATAGAGGAGCGCGGCGACGCCGATCAGCGCGGTGATCGCGGCGTCGGTGCGGTCGAACGGGCGCGGCTCCACGGAGGCTCGACTTTATCGGTTCCCGGGGCGCGCCGCCGCCGCGTCTTCTCGGCCGGGCGGGCGCATCGAGCCGTCACCGGACGCCAAACGCAGCTCGGCCCGCCGAGCGGTAGCTCGAGCGGGCCGAGTCGAGACGAAGATCGTTCGTTTGCCGGTTCAGCGGGAGAGGGCGCCGCCATCGATCGGTTGGAAGACCCCGCCGCCGCCCGGGTTCCCCACGACCAGAGCCTTCGTGCAGGTGCAGTGCGTGGTGAGCCAGCCGTTGATGCAGGTGATCACGCCGTCGACCGTGGCGTCGGTGCAGACGGCCGTCATGTCCTCGCAGTCGTTCTCGATCGACTTGTCGCAGGTGCACTCCCCGTTGGTGCAGCTGAAGCCGAGGCCGCCGCTCGGGCCACCGCCGTTGTTGACGAGAGCCGTCCAGGTCATGACGTTCTCGACCGAGCTGTAGCCGTCGGTGCTCCCCTGCGAGCTGACCGTGTCCTCGCCCGAAGCTCCGACCACGATGGCCGCAACCGCCGGATCGGCGTGGATCGCGGCGAAGTCGTCACCCGCTCCGAGGTTGACGTTCAGCATGCGGACGCCGAGCGCACCGCCGGAGGCGAGCTGTACGGACAGGGAGTCGCTCCCCCCGCCGAGACGGATCTTCACCGTCTGCACCGGAGCGGCAGCGAAGCTCCCGACGGGAACACCGCCGGCGGAGACCTCGATCGCGCTGCCGTCGAGCAGCACCGCGATCTCGTTCGCCTCGCCGTCGCCAACGATCGTCAGCGTGCGGCCGCTTCCGGCGGCCATCGCCTTCACGCCGGCGTGCGCCTGCGTCGGAACGATCGCAACGGCGAGCGCCACGGCGATCCAGGTGATCCGGTTGAGTCCTGCGATTGCGGTCTTGATCGAGCGGTTCATCTTTCATTCCCCCTGCCCCTTCGGGGCGCCGAGCCGTTGTTGGCAGGGGGCATCGCAAGGTGGGTGCCACGCGTGCAGAAGCGAATTCCTCAGCATCCACGGGCGTGGAATCGGGTTCGGCGCCGGCCCAGATCAATCCGCCATATCCCGCGGAGCCGTCGACCTCCTCGACGCGACCGGGCGCGCACCGGTAGCTGCGGTCGCATTGGGTTGCAGATGGACGCACACGATCCTTGCAGTTGGACGCAGCGGTGCCTGACACTTGGACGGTGGCCCTCAAGTGTGAACGCCTGCTTCCTACAGCGCATGAAGAGCACTACCCGTTCTGGCGTGACGCGCGTACGGAGCTCAACGAGCTACCGCTGGCGGACTTCGGGCGAAACGATCGACTCACACCTCGTGCCAGCGCTCGGACTCGTGATCGAACCAGCGGTCCATCCGCGACCCGCTCCAATGGTAGGTGAGGTGCGGCCCCTGGACCGGAAGCCCGACCGCTCGCGGGCGGAAGGCGCCGAGACACCGACCGCCGGGGCTCCGCACGCTGTCGTAGGCGACGCCGTTCGAGCCGGCGGCGCGGAGGCGACTTCCCAGAGCCTGCGCCGGAGCGTAGTCGTCCGGATCGTGCAGACGCCGCCAGCGCGGCGCACCGCCGCGCACGTCGTGGAACGCGCCGTCGATCCGCCCGACGAGGACGCGCATGTTCACGTCGAGCGGAGGCTCGCGCGTCGCCGCGTAGAACCGTCCCATGTGGAAGAGCGTCTCGTGCGTCGCCGTCCGCTGCTCGCGGGCGCAGTAGTAGACACCGTAGCGCCCGTCCGAGAAGCGCGACGGTCGCCCGAGGTGCGTGAACGGCGCCATCACGAAGCTCGCGCCGGAGCCGGACACGCGATCGGTCGGAGGCACGATCGAGATGTCGCCGATCTCCTGACGGACCCGGTCGTTCGTCAGCGTCTCGATCTCGGCGAGCGTCTCCCAGTCCGCCGGATCGGCGACTCTCTCGAAGAGCTGGATCGGCGGATGCCGCGAAACGATGATGCGGAAAGCGCGCGACCAGCGGACCCGCCGTACCGGCGGATCCGTCGCGCTCGTCAAGCTCCGCCTCCACGTGCGGCGTCGAGCAGCGCTCGAACCGCGGCGAGATCGGTGACGTCTCCCGCGCACATGCGCGCGAGCGCCGTCTGCCCGCCGAGGAGGTCGTTCTCCTTCTTCACCCAGGCGTCGGCCTGGGCCGGGCTCGGGAAGAGGAGCTGCAGCGCCTTGTAGATCCCGAGGACGTAGCTGATCCGCTGCAGCGTATCGTGCGGCGCGCCGCGCACCTGCCCCTTCTTCCAGAGGAAGAACGTCGCACGGCTCGGACGGCCGAGGAGGATGCGCGCGGCGTCGTTGTCGACGCCCCAGGCGTCCATGATGCGGAAGAAGGCGCGCATCCCGGTCGCGAGGCGATCCGGGCTCCGCTCGCGAGCGGGGCGAGCGGCTCGTTTCGTGGCGGTCGGCGCCATGGTCCAGATCTGGACTTATGGAACCGATCCGTCGAGATCAAGACTCGGCTTCGGCGAGGCTCAGGTATAGGCGGGGCTCGCTCCCGGAGCGTGCTTCCGCACCCACGCGACACTCTCCGCGTCCATTCCGTCCGGGTACTCGTCGACGAGCTCGACGATCGCGCCGTCCCGGTAGCGCGCCGTCGAACGCCCGCGCAGCACGAACGGCGGCGCGCCGACGGGGGCGTACGTCGCGGTCCACCCGACCGTGATCGTGTCGCCGGTCTCGGTCGGACCGTCCGTCACGCCGAGCTCGCGCTTGGGCATGCGGCGATCGAAGCCGTCGAGCGACTTCTTCATCCCGCGGAGGATCGCCGGCACACCCTCGAGCTTGCACGCGAACGCGACGTTCTTCACCTCGTAGGTCGCGTCCGGCGCGAAGAACCGCTCGAGGCGCGACCAGTCGTCGTCGTCGTACGTCTTCTCGAACTCTTGCGCGTACTCGAAGAAGCTCTGCATCGGGTTCATATTCGATCGAGAGAGGCGCCGCCCCTCTCCTCCACGCGGCAAAGCCTAAGCTGCGCCTCCTCTCCCCGCTCGTCTCGCTCGGCCGCGCGCTGCGCCCGCGGAGGGACGAGTCTGGCGGCTTCGTTCACCGCGCTCAGCTCCAACATCGTCAGCTCGCGCCGACCCAGTTCCCGTGGAACCCGTAGGGCACGCGGTGCGGCAGTCGTACCCGGGCGACCGGCTCGCCGGTGAAGTCGCGCGCGTCGACGACGAGGAAGTCGCTCGCGTTCCGCTCGTGGTCGTAGGCGAGGTAGAGCACCCAGCCGTCGTCCTCCGCCGAATCGTCGCGACGCGGCACGAAGACCGGCTCGCCGCAGCCGTTCCCCTTCCCGTGCGGACGGACCTCGGTGCGGCTGCCGCGCTCGAGGTCGATCTTCACGACGGAGGTGAACTCGGGCAGGAGCGAATCGTTGCCCTCCGGCCCCGTCGCCGCGAAGTAGCCGAAGCGATGCCGACGGCCGACGAGGCGCTCGTCGACGCGCGGGAACTCGCCGCCGTGGTCGTCGAGCGGCTCGGAGCGGACGCTGCCCTTCGCCGGATCGAGGCGCCAGCGGTGCAGGTGCGCGATCTGCTTGTCGTGCGACGAGGGATCGCGCGCGGCATTCGGGTTCATGAAGAGGAGCTCTTCGTAGCGGTGCACGTCGAGGACGACATCGTCGCCGTCGTCATACGCGTTCATCGGATGGAAGACGTAGCAGGGATCGGTCTCGAGCCAGCGCACGTCGGCGCTCCGCCCGCGCCGCGGCATGATCCCGATGCGCGTGCCGCGCTCCGGCTCCCAGGAGAAGATCGAGCCCTTGGAGAGCGCCTTCTCCAAGTCGAAGACGATCGGGCAGAGGAGGAAGACGACGTGCTTCTCCGTCACCGCGAAGTCGTGGATCATCGACGGCCACGCGAGATCGATCGGCTCCGCGTGCACGATCGCTCCGCTGCGATCGACGACGTAGTACTGCAGGTACGGCGGGAACGGCGAGTAGCCGAAGAACAGCATCTCCCCATTCTGCGCATCGAGCTTCGGGTGCGCGGTCATCGACCCGGCGAGCTTGCCCGCGAAGTCGTAGAGGCCGCGCGTCTCGAGCGTCCTGTGGTCGAGCTCGGTCGGCAGCGAGCTCTCGACGAGCGCCAGAAGCCGCTTCGCGTGCGACACGATGTTCGTGTTGCCCGTCACCTTGAAGCGCGGCGCCTCGGTCGCCTCGAACTCGAGGAGGCCCGGATAGAGTGCGTGTCCCGCGGCGCGCTCCTCTTGCAGGCCTTCGCTCGCGACCCATCGGTTCCGGTAGTGCGCGCGGCCGTCCTCGACGTGGATCGCGTGCACCATCCCGTCGCCGTCGAACCAGTGGTAGCGGCCGATCGGCTCGAAGGCCTGGTTCGGTCCGTTTCGATAGTACGTGCCGCGCAGCTCCCGCGGCAGCTGGCCTTCCACCTCGAGATCGGGAGCTTCGCCCTCCATGCGCCAGGGTGCGAAGTTGCCGCGCAGGAACGGGTTCACCTCGGACTCACGTGCCGCCATGACGTTCTCCCTTCGTCTTTCGCTGCATTGGCTTCTGCTGCTTGACCTTCTTCGACTTCGCGCTGGGCCGCGTGAGCTGTGAGAGGATCGCGTCGCGCGCGAGCGCGATCGCCGGCGCCTCGCGCGTCCAGAACCCGGAGATCAGGAGCGAGGTGACGCCGTGCACGGACGACCAGAACGCGGCCGTCGCGTCCTCGACCGGCGCGAGGAGCCGACCGGCGTCGTCGATCGCGCGCACCATGCGGCGCAAGCGATCGTAGGATGCGAGACCCGCGGGCGTCGGCCGCCCGTGCGGGCGCTGGAACATCAACCGGTAGTGGACCGCGTGCGTGGCGCCGTACTCGACGTACCGGTCGAAGCCGAAGCGCAGGCGCTCGACCGGATCGACGGGCGGCGTGCGACCCTCGAAGGCGCGGTCGAACGCGGCGAAGCAGTCGTCGACGACGCGGTCGACGAGCGCCGCCTTGTCGCCGAAGTGGTGGTAGATCGTCGGCGGCGTCACGCCGGCGAGGACGCAGATCTCGCGGATCGAGAGCCCGTCTTCGCCGCGGCTCGCGAGCAGCTCCTCGGCGGCGTCGAGGATCGCTCGACGCGTCGCCTCGGAGCCTGCGGCGCGTGGACCGGGTGTCGGCGACGGGGCTCCCATGGCCGGTCTATATCGCCGATATAGAACCTATGTCAACTGCCAGCCGGAGCCCTGCCATTACTGCATGTTTGGGTATAACGTCGCTATTCCTTCGATCGGGTCAGCGGGTCGGGTAGAGGTCCGGCAGCACCGGCGGCGCCATCCCGGCCGACTCGCCTTCCGCAGCGCGTGCGGCGGAGCGGAGCTCGCGCCAGAACGAGTCGCCGTCGAAGCCCGACGATTGCGGCGCGTAGAGGCAGCGCTCGAGCGCGGTCGCCTGCGCAGCGAAGCCTGCATGTCCGAGCCGGCGCGCGATCGCCGCCGGGCTCGCGGGAGCCGTCGCACCGAAGCTCGCGCGCGCCCAGCGCAGCAACGCATCACGTACGGCCGCCGCGTCGTTCGTCTTGCAGGCACGCTGCACGTCGTCGAGGAGATCACGGCTTCGGGCCGGAGCGCTCCCTCCGACGGAGCCGCTCGCCGAGGGCATCGCGCGGCGGCGCAGGACGAGCCAGACCGTCCCGCTCGCAAGGCCGGCGCTCGCGAGCACCACGACGGCGAGCCACCAAAGCGGGACTTGATCCGCATCCGGAGCGGGAGGCGTGGCCGGAGCGACTTCGGAAGCCTGCGCCGTCTTCGCGTGCGGCTCCGCGGCCGGAGCCTGCACCGCGGGAGCCTGGTGCTTCGCCGAAGCCGACCCAGAAGCAGGAGCCGGAGCGGGCGCCGCCTGCTGCACGGTCGAGCCCGGCACGCCCTTCACCTCGATCGTGCGCGCGGGAAGCGTCGCCTTCCGCGCCGTCTTCGCCTCGACGTCCCACCAGGTCACTTCGATCGCGGGGAGGACGAAGCTTCCCGCGCGCTCCGGCACGAGCGCCACGGTCTTCTGCTTGACGGAGACGACGCCGTCGTCGGTCGGAACGCTGTCCTGCTTCGCGCCCTCGTCGTACTGCCGGATGCCGTCGACCTGCGGGAGCGCGACGTCGGGAAGCTGCTCCGCGGAAGCGCCTAGCGCGCGCAGCTCGACCGTGCGACGCACGGCCTCGCCCACCTCGAACGTCGGGTTCGACGGCTCGAGCGTTTCGAGCAGCGCCACGTGCTTCGCGGGAAGGAACCAGCTCTCGGCGGCACCGTCCGGGCGCGCCTGCACGTCGAGGGAGATCGGGTTCGAGCGGACGCGCACCTCGCGGCCGCGGTTGATCATCCGGTCGAAGATCCCTGAGGGGAACCCCTGTCCGAAGCCGGCGAACGGGTCGCCGCCGAAGAACGGATCGTCGGCGAAGAAGTCGTCGAACGGCGAGCGTCCGGCGCGTCCGCGCCGCCCCGCGTCCGGATCCGCGACGCGCGCCTCGAGCACGACGGGCGGGATCACGATCGCACCGCTCGTCTGCGGCGCGATCGCGTACTCGCGCTCGTGCACCCGGTACGGCCGGCCGTGGACCACTTCCTCGTACGTGCGGCCTTCGCCGATCGGCGTGACGCGCGCGTTCTCGGCCTGCGGCTCGGTGAGCGCACCTTCGCGGATGCCGACGCCGTCGTAGACCTTGACGGTGTAGCGCACCTCGCCCTGCACGTACGGCGCGTTCTGGTCGACCGAGCTCTCGACGAAGAGATCGGGCGCATCGCTCCGGCTCGGCGGCGGACCCGCTTCGGCGACCTTCAGCGTGAGCGGCTCGCTCGAAGAGGAGCCTGCCGCGATCGCGGGAACGACGATCTCGCCGGTGCGCTTGGGAAGAAGCGTCACGATCCAGTCGAGGCTCGCCTCGCGGCGCCCGTTCACGATCGAGACCTGCTGGCTCTGCTGCGTGCCGAGGATCTCGAAGTCCTTCTGCAGAGGCGAGAGATCGGGCGTCTCGAGATTTCCATCGAGCTGCGAGCGCAGCACGAGCTGCACCGGCTCGCCCTCGCGCACGACGGTGTGGCCGAGACGCGCTTCGAGCGAAGCGGAAGCGCGCGCGGGCACGACGGAAGCCCCCAGTGTGAGTGCGAGTGCCGCGGCGACGGCGAAGAAGCGGTTCCGGTTCACCACCATGGGTCCATTCCTCCTTGCGAGAGCCGGGCGCCGTAGCGCTTCTCGGCGTACTTCCGGTGGATCTTGGCGCGGAGCAGGCCCGCGGGGTCGTCGGGGACCTGCCGCAGGCGCTGCTCGTGCGCCTGCTCTTCCTCGGTCATCGGGCGCTGGTCGGCGCTCGCGAGCGCAGTGCCGTGCGGCTTCTCCTCGCTCGGCTCCTTCGCGGGCTCTTGCAGCGCTTGCTCGACCTGCTGCTGCAGATCGTCCTCGGGCTTCGTCTCGGGGCTCTGCCGAGCCTGCGCGGCCTTCGCCGGATCGGGCTCCTCGGCGCCGTTCTTCTTCTCGTTCGGGTCGCCGGTCGTGTCGGCCGCCGCCTTCTGATCCTGCTTCGGCTCGTCGTTCTTCGGCTCGTTGCCAGCGCTCACGGACTGCTGCTGCTCTTCCGGCTGCGCGGATTGCGGCTCCGCGCCGGCGTTCTGCGGCTGCTTCTCGTCCTGGTCGCTTTCGTTCTTCTCGTTCGGCTCTGCGCTCTGCGAATCCTGCGCGCTCGCCTGCTGCGAGTCTTCGCCGTCCGACTTCTGCTCCTGGCCCTGCGAGCCCTGGCTCTGCTGCTGCTGTTGCTGCTGGTCCTGCCCGCCGCCCTGGTCCTGCTGATTCTGATTCTGCTGCCGTTGCTGGTTCTGCTGCTGCTTCTGCTGCTCGAGGAGCTTCGCCACGAGGTCGCGATTGAAGCGCGCGTCCTCGTCGTTCGGCGCTTTCGCGAGCGTCTCGTCGTACGCTTTCAGAGCGTCCTCGTAGCGGCCGGCTCGCGCGAGCGAGTTGCCGAGGTTGTAGGTGTTCTCCGTCCCTTCGAGCGCGCCGTACGCCTCGATCGCCTGCTCGTACTGCCCGCCCTCGTAGTGCGCGGCCGCGCGCCAGTCGGGCTTCTCGAAGAGCTCGGCCGCGGCAGTCGCGTCGCCGGCCTGGAGCGCTTCCGCGCCCTGCTGGTCGCGCGTCCTCCAGAGGTCGTCCCACGTCGAGGCGTCGGAGTCGCGCGGCGTCGCCGCGAGCACCGCAAACGTCAGCACCAGGAGCCAGCCGCGACGGAACGCGAACGGGGCGAGGAGAAGGGGAAGGAAGAGCAGGTAGACACCCGCGTCCTTCCAGATCTCGACGTCCGCCCCGTCGACGCTCGCAGTTCCGCTCGCGTCGCTCTCGCTGCCGAGTGAGATCGGCTCCGCGAGGAGCGCGTCGATGTCGGCGCCGTCCGCGCGAACGAGCGCGAAGCGTCCCTGTCCGGCCGTCGCGACCGCTTCGAGCTCGGCGCGCGGAAGCGTCGCCGTGATCGTCTTGCCGCTCGCGTCACGGGCGAGCCCGCCGCGCGGATCGCGCATCGGCGCGCCCGCTTCGGTTCCGACGCCGAGCACGGACACGCGGCGACCTGCCGCAACGGCGGCCGAAGCGGCGGCACGCGCCGCTTCCGGGTCTTCGCCCGCGGAGTCCGCGAGGACGAGGATCCGTCCACCCGGAACGCCTGCTTGCTCGAGCAGCGCCGCCGACTGCTCGATCGCACGATCGAGGCGGCTGCCGCGGCCCGGCATCAGGTCGCTCGTGAGCGTCGGAAGGATCTCCGAGAGGACGCGTCCGTCGTCCGTCAACGGCGCCGCGACGAAGGGCTCGTCCGTGTAGACGACGAGGCCGATCTGCCCGCCCGCGTTCCGCGCGAGCACGTCCTGGATCTCGTAGCGTGCGCGTGCGAGCCGCGAGGGCGTCACGTCGTCGACGTCCATCGAGAGGGACATGTCGAGCGCGACCACGGTCGGCTCGATCGTCTTCGTCGTCGGCTGCGGGACGCGCTCCCAGCTCGGACCCGCCATCGCGAGCGTCGCGGCGACGAGTCCGGTCGCGAGAAGCGCGTGCGGCCAGCGCTGCGCGCCGCTCTCTCCCGGGATCATCAGGTGGCGAAGAAGGTGCGCGTCGACCGCGCGCCGCCAACCGCTCGCGAGCGTGCCGGAGCGGAACGCGCTCCACACGAGGATCGCGACCGGCACGAGTGCCAAGAGCCACGCCGGCCGTTCGAAGTGGAAGTCGTTCGGGATCATCCCACCACCTCCGTGATCTCGGCGCCGGATCGCGCGCTCGCGAGAGCGCTCCAGGGACGCGCCTCCGCGAAGCCGAGCCCGAGGCTCAGCGCGAGGGCCATGCCGAGGGGCCACTGGAAGAGCTCCTTCGTCGGCCGCACGTAGAGCGGCTCGGCGATGCTGGGCTCGAGCTCGTCGATCTCGCGGTAGACGTTCGCGAGGCCTTCGACGTTCTTCGCGCGGAAGTACTCGCCGCCCGTGAGGTCGGCGATCCCGGCGAGGGTGCGCTCGTCGAGGTCCGCGGACGGATTGACGATGCGGCTTCCGAAGAGCCCCGGCACGGCGATCTGATCCGCGCCGACGCCGATCGTGTAGATGCGGATGCCTTCCGCCGCGGCGAGCTTTGCGGCCTCCATCGGATCGAGCGCACCGGCGTTGCTCGCGCCGTCCGTCAAGAGGACGAGCACGCGGCTCTCCGCCGGACGATCGCGAAGTCGCTTCGTCGCGATGCCGATCGCGTCGCCGATCGCGGTCTCCTCGCCGGCGAGGCCGATCTCGGCGTCGTCGAGGAACGTGCGCACGGTCGGTCGATCGAAGGTCAGCGGCGACTGCAGATACGCGCGCGTGCCGAACAGCACGAGGCCGACGCGGTCGCCCTCGCGACGTCCGATGAAGTCGTTCGCGACCGCCTTGACGACGGTGAGCCGATCCGCGGCCTGTCCGCCGACGGTGAAGTCCTCGCGCGCCATGCTGCCGGAGATGTCGACCGCGAGCATCAGGTCGCGGCCTTCCGCGGGAAGTGCGACCGGCTCGCCGACCCACGTCGGACGTGCCGCCGCCACGACCAGGGCCAACCAAGCGACGGTCATGGCGGCGAGCACGCCCGTCCGCCCGCGCGCGGCGGTGGTATGTGCACCGCGCAGCGAGGCGACGGAGTCGAAGAAGGGGATGCGGAGAGCACCCGCGCGGCGCTCGGGCGCCGCCGGTGCGAGCCGGCGGACGATCCACGGAAGCGGAGCGAGTGCGAAAGCCCAGGGCCAAGCGACCTCGATCATGAATTCCACCGGATCCAGTCGCGCGCGGCCGCGACGACGCCGTTTCGCTCGACGGTCTTCCCGCCGAGAGCGAAGGCCGCCGAGCCCGGCGGCGTGTAGGGAGCGAGCGCCAAGAGGCGGCCCGTTTCGTCGCCGAACGCGGCACGCCGGCGGCGAAGACGAATGCGCGAGCCGCTCGGGCTCGAGGGGCCGTTCTCGCAGAGGAAGCGCTGCCAGTCCGCGCCGTGCAGGCTCGCGACGCGCGTCTGCCCGAACCGGCGTAGCGCGACACGGCGGAGAAGAGCGGACGTCGCGACGGCGAGACCCTGCAGGTCCGTCGACTCGCGCGACAGCCGATCGAGCTCGCGCAGCGCGTGGTGCGCGAGGCTCGCGCGACGTGCGCGTCGCCAGACGAGTGCGACGACGATCGTCGCGAGCACGAGAGCGCCGGCGCCCCACCAACCCGGTGCCGGCGGCCAAGCGCCGACCGCGTCGGGAAGGTGCAGGCCGCGGAGCTGCGCGAGCGGGTCCGGGGCGGTCGCTCCGGTCGCAGCGAGCGAGTTCGCCGATGGTGCATTTGCGGGAGCCGCAAGCGCGTTCGCGGCAGGCGCGGGAGCGGGCGCCGCGCGTGTCGTCGGCAGCACGTTCGAGTCGGGCGTGCTCATGCGCGACCTCCGCCGTTGCGGGCGCCGCGGAACGCGCGCGCGAAGCGATCCGCGCGCAGCACCTCCTGGCACTCCTGCCCGGTCTGCAGCGGGAGGAGCGCGATCCCGCGCCGCGCGCAGAGCCCTTCGAGACGTGCGCGGCGCTCCGCGAAGCGCGCCGCATACTCGCGGCGCCAGGCCGCGTGCTCGGTCGGAAGGCGCATCACGCGCTCCCCGTCGCTCACGCGATAGTCGCCGCCGCTCGGTGCTTCGGCCTCGAGCGCGTCGTGGATCAACAAGCAGCCGACGTCGCAGCGCATCGCGAGCCGGCCGATCTCGCGCTCGGCGGCTTCGTCGAGGTCGTCGAAGTCGCTCAGCAGGAAGACGAGCGTGCCGGGCCGCGCCACGCGCGCGAGCCGTGCGACGCCTTCGTGTAGGGGGGTGGCGGCGCCGGTGGTGACTTGGGGGGGCCCACCGGCGCCGCCAGTGGCGGTCGCGTCGCTCACCCGGCGGAGGAGCGTGAGCAGACGACCGCGACTGCGATGCGGGGCGAGCTCGATGTGGCCGGAGCTCGCGAGGACGATTCCACCGACGCGATCTCCCGCGTCGCGCGCGGCCCAGGCGAGGGTCGCGGCGGCGCGAGCGGCGAGCACGGACTTGAAGCAGTCACGCGTGCCGAAGCGCATCGGCGGACGAAGATCGATCAGGAGAAGGACCGGCCGCTCGCGCTCCTCGTGGAAGAGCTTCGAGTGCACGCGGCCCGTGCGCGCGGTGACGCGCCAGTCGATCGTGCGGACGTCGTCGCCGGGCTGGTACGCGCGCGACTCCGCGAACTCCATCCCGCGGCCCTGGAAGACCGAGTCGTAGGAGCCGGAGTGCAGCGTGCGCACGCGGCCGGTCGGCGCCATTCCGGCGCCGAGGGGCGAGCGCTGCCGGACGAGCTCGTCCAGGCTCGCGACGATGCCGTAGTCGGCGCTGCGCGCGTCGTCTGCAGACCCGTGGCGTGGATTCGACATGGTTCCCGACCTCCGCTGCTCTCGCTCAGACCAGCGGGACGCGAGCGATCATCTCGTCGAGGAACGCGTCCGGCGTCATGCCGTCCGCCTCGGCCTCGAAGGTGAGGAGCACGCGGTGACGGAGCACGTCCTTCGCGATCGCCTGCACGTCCTCCGGGGCGACGAACTCGGCGCCGCGGAGCCACGCGTGCGCGCGCGAGCAGCGGTCGAGAGCGATCGTGCCGCGCGGCGAAGCGCCGCAGCGCACCTTGTTCGCGAGATCCGCGCCGTACGCGCCCGGCTGCCGCGTCGCGAGGACGAGCTGGATCATGTACTCCTCGAGCGCCGGCGCGAGGTACAGGTCGAGCACCTGGTTCCGCGCCGCGAAGACCGTCGACTGCGAGACGTGCGCTACCTTTGGACGCTCGGTGCCGCGCGCTTCGCCGCGCACGAGCTCGAGGATCTTCCGCTCCGAGTCGCCGCCCGGGTAGCCGATGCGGATGTGCATCAGGAAGCGGTCGAGCTGCGCCTCGGGCAGCGGGTACGTGCCCTCCTGCTCGATCGGGTTCTGCGTCGCCATGACGAGGAAGAGCTTCGGCAGGTCGTACGTGTGGCGTCCGACCGTGACTTGACGCTCGGCCATCGCCTCGAGGAGCGCCGACTGCACCTTCGCGGGCGCGCGGTTGATCTCGTCCGCGAGGACGAGGTTGTGGAACACGGGGCCCTGCTCGAAGCGGAAGCTGCCGTCCTCGGGGCGGTAGACGTCGGTGCCCGTCAGGTCGGCGGGGAGAAGGTCCGGCGTGAACTGGATGCGATGATGGTCCGCCTCGACGGCGGCCGAGAGCTCGCGAATCGCCTTCGTCTTGGCGAGGCCCGGAGCGCCTTCGACGAGCAGGTGCCCGTCGGCGAGGAGTGCGACCAGGAGCCGGTCGATCAGCACCTCCTGACCGAGGATGCAGCGGTTCAGGTGCTCGCGGAGCCGCTCGAAGTGGCCGTGCGGCCGGGTCGACTCGGTCGGAAAGGATGCAACGTGCTCGTTCATGGGCTGTGTTTCCTCCATCGCCGTGCGGCGGTCGTTCGAGATCGCCGTGTTCGCCTTGTTCGACGTGGAGCGTAGCCCCGAGTGCTTTTCCGGAGGCTTTCCGGAACATGAACTCTGGTTCATGTCCGGGGCCGTGCGGGGGCGCTGCTTCCCGCGAAGGCTTGGTGCTAGAAGCCCAGCCATGCTGTTCGAGCTCCGCCTCCTCGCCTATCGCCTGGCGAAGCCGCTCCAGTGGCCCGTGTCGCGCGTCGTCGCGATCCCGCGGCCGACGGCCCTCGTCGGGCCTGGGTCCGCGCAGCGGCTGTGTGCGATGATCGGCGAGTTCGGCGTCCGCCGCGTGATGATCGTGACGGACGCCGTCCTCGTGAAGCTCGGCATGGTCGAGCCGCTGCGCGGTGCTCTCGCCGGGCACGGCATCGACGTCGCCGTGCACGACGCGATCACGCCCGATCCGACCTATCCCGTGCTGCAGGCGGGGCTCGCGGCGGTCCGCGCGCATCGCAGCGACGCGATCCTCGCCATCGGTGGCGGCTCGGTGATCGACGCGGCGAAGGTGATCGACGCGATGGCCGTCAGCGGAAAGTCGCCGCAGAAGCTCGTCGGCGTCCTCAAGATCGGGAAGCCGATGCTGCCGCTCTTCGCGATCCCGACGACGGCGGGAACGGGATCCGAGGTGACGGTCGCCGCGGTCGTGACCGATCCGGTGAAGCACGCGAAGGCGGCGGTGATCGATCCGCGCCTCGTTCCGCTCGCGACCGCGCTCGATCCCACGCTGATGACGGGAATGCCGAAGCCGATCACTGCGGCGACGGGCATGGACGCGCTCACGCACGCGGTCGAGGCGTACGTCAATCGCTGGCCGCACGGGGAGACGGCCTTTCACTGCATCGCGGCGACGCGCATGATCTTCGCGAACCTGCCGCGCGCGTACGAGCACGGCGACGATCTCGAGGCGCGCGAGGCGATGGCGGTCGCGGCGTTCTACGCGGGGCTCGCGTTCACGAAGGCCTACGTCGGCTACGTACACGCGTTCTCCCACAAGATCGGCGGGATGTACGGCGTGCCGCACGGGCTCGGGAACGCGGTGACGCTGCCGTACGTCCTCGACTTCCTGAAGGACGCGCCGCGTGCGGAGGAGCGGCTCGCCGAGCTCGCGGTCGCGATCGGCGCGGGAACCGAGTCGGAGCCGAAGCCCGTCCTCGCGCAGCGCTTCGTCGACCGCGTGCGCGAGCTGAACCGGGCGGTCGGGATTCCCGAGGAGATCGAAGCGCTCGAGCGGTCCGACGTGGGAGAGATCGCGCGCGCCGCGATGATCGAGGCGCACCGCGACTACCCGGTGCCGAAGACGATGTCCCTTCCCGAAGCGGAGTCGCTGCTACGACGAATGCTTCGAACGGCCCATTGAGACGTTCCTCGAAGGAACGCCGGGAGATCCCATGCCGACCGAAACGGAACGCGAAGCCCGCGAAGCCTACGAGCGCCTCGTCGCCCTGCGCGACGAGATCGACGTCGGGAGGAAGCCGTGGTCCGCCCTCGCGGACTTCTTCACCGAGGACGCGGCCTACATCGATCCCGCGTGGGGACGCATCGAGGGCCGCGAGAGCATTCGCGAGTTCTTCGAGAAGTCGATGGCCGGGCTCACGGGCCACGGCTGGTCAACGCCGGAGAACTGGATCATGGTCGACGGGCCGCGCGTCGTCAGCCAGTGGGACCAGATCCTCGGCGAGAGCGCCGAAGGCAAGAAGTGGATGGTACCCGGGCTGTCAATCCTATACTACGCCGGCAACGGGCTCTTCTGCTACAGCCACGACATGCTGAACATGACCCACGTCGGTCAGACGATGAAGGCGATGGCGTGGAAGCCGCCGGCGGGAATGCTCAACATGCCGCCGCGCGAGCCGAACCGCGACGTCTCGCTGCCGAAGGCGTGGCAGCACCTCGAGCCGAACCGGCCGTAGCGGGCAGGCTACGACGACGGGGCGGCAACGGGCTCGCCGAGCGGCGAGCAGCGCTCGAGCGTGAAGAAGCTCGGCGTCGGGATGTTCGCGAAGCCGAGATCGAGGGGAAGCGCATCCGGTCCTCGCGAGTCCTCACGTACCGGCGCGGCACGGTCGCGGCAAGAAGCGAGATCCGCCGCCGCTTCAGTCCCTCGCGTCGAGGAACGCGAGCACCTCGCGGTTGAAGACCTCCGGGGTCTCGAAGTTGAAGCCGTGGCTGCCACCCGGAACCTTGACGAGCTTCGCGTCCGGGATCTCCCGGGCGAGGATGTCGGAGTTGGCGGGCGGAATCAGTCGATCGGCGTCGCCGGTGATCACCAGGGTCGGTACGCGGATCTGGTGCAGGCGATCTGTCGCACGGTGGCCCATCACTGCGGCGACCTGGCCGAGGATCGCCTCCATGCTGAATCCGTACTGCAGCGCCCCCGAAAAGACCTGCATCAGCTTCGGGAGCTCGCTCTCGATGAACGCCTGGTTGAACACCGTCGGCAGCATCTGCTGGAGAAAGGCGAAGGGATCGAGCGACTTGACGTCGATCTCGATCCCGCCCCCGGAGGTCACCTTCCCGCCGAGCTGCGAGACCGAGAACTCACGTTGCTGCTCGATCGCAGCGTCGGGCTCGGGATAGGTGCAGGCCAGCACCAGGCGGCGCACCCGCCCCGGGTGACGCAGCACCAGCTCCTGCGCGATCATCCCGCCCATCGAAACGCCGACGACGTGCGCGCTCGCGATGCCGAGGTGGTCGAGCAGCTGCGCGGCCTCGTCCGCCATCTGGTGGATCGAGTAGGGTCCCGCCGGCTTCGAGCTGCGGCCCACGCCACGGTTGTCGAAGGCGATGGTGCGATGGCGCCCGGCGAAGGCCGGCATCTGGAAGACCCAGGCCTGGCTGTCCGCGGCGAGCCCCATGATCAGGAGGAGTGGCTCACCGCTGCCCTGCTCCTCGTAGTATAGCTCGATGTCTCCGATTCGTGCGGTAGCCATCCGAACCTCCCGGGAAGAGCCCCGACGCGAGGCCTTCCTTTGGGACCCGTACCGTTCGCGCGCGGCTCAGTCTCGTCGCGCGCCCAGGACCTCGAGGGCGCGGTCGATGAAGACTCGCTGGTCCGGATGGAGCCGAGCGCGGGCCTCGTCCGCTGGCAGGAACTCCGCTTGGTCGATCTCCCAGTCCATTTCCGCGAGCACCGTCACGGCCGGCGGCTCGAGCGGCTCGGCGAGGTAGGCGACGATCTCCTTGCGGCTCTTGACGTAGCGGGACTCGCCGAGCGCGTGCGTGATGCGGCACGCGAGCCCCGTCTCCTCTCGCGTCTCGCGCACGGCCGCAGCGGCTTCGTCCTCGCCCTTCTCGAGCATGCCCTTCGGGATCGACCACGGCTTGCCGCGGTTGTACCAGCCGCTCGGGTGGACGATGAGGAAGCGAAGCTCTCCCTCGAATCGCGCGACCACGAGGCACCCTGCCGTCCTCTTGCCCGGCTTCGTCCCTTTTCCCACGGTGAGGACGCATACGCCATCCGCAAGAGCCGCGCGACGGCTTGAACCGGCCCCGGTGCTGGCCGAAGATGGCCGCGATGGTGGCCGCATGAAGACGTCGCTCGTCCTCACCTGCATCGGTCCGGATCGCCACGGGCTCGTCGAGGCGCTCGCACGCGCCGTCGCAGAGCACGACGGCAACTGGGTCGAGAGCCGGATGGCCCGCCTCGCCGGGAAGTTCGCGGGCGTGCTGCGCGTCGATCTCCCCGAGGAGCGCGCCGCGGATCTCACGAAGGCGCTCGAAGGCCTCTCCGGCGCCGGGCTTCGCGTCACCGTCGAGCCGAGCCGCGAGGAAGAGTCGCGTGCACCCTCGCGCCTCGTGCAGCTCGCTCTCGTCGGTCGAGACCGGCCCGGCATCGTGCGCGACGTGTCGCGCGTCCTGGCCGCGCGCGGCGTCAACGTCGAGGAGCTCGAGACCGAGTGCACGAGCGCGCCCGAGTCCGGCGAGCCGCTCTTCCAGGCGAACGCGACGCTCCACGTCCCCGAAGCGCTTTCCACCGACGACCTCCGCACGGCTCTCGAGGAGATCGCAAACGACCTGATGGTCGACGTCGTGCTGGAGGATGCAGCGAAAGGCCGCTGAGCCGCCCGCCGATCGCGCGCCGCCGGGAACGCCCGTCACGGGAGGCGATCTCGAGAGCGCGCTCGAGCGGCTACGCAGCGAGGTGGACGACCCCGTCGCCGGCCTCTTCGGGCCGGGCTCGAAGGTCTGGGAGGTGAACCGCGAGGGCGTCCTCTTCCTCGGCGGCGGACGTGCGGTCCTCCTGCAGCTCGCGCATCCCTTCGTCGCGCACGCGATCGAGCAGCACTCGACGACGCGCCGCGATCCGGTGGCGCGGTTCCAGCGTACGTTCGAGCACGTCTTCGCGATGGTCTACGGCGACCTCGACTCCGCGATCGACTCCGCGCGCCGCGTTCACGCCCTTCACCGGCGCATCAACGGGGCGATCGACGAGGACGTCGGCTCGTTCCGCCGCGGCGATCCCTACGCCGCGAACGTCGCCGAAGCGCTCCTGTGGGTGCACGCGACGCTGTGGGACACGTCCGTGCAGGTGTACGAGCTCGTCGTGCGGAAGCTCTCCGCCGAGGAGAAGGATCGCTACTGGTCGGAGACGAAGCGCTTCGCTCTGCTCTTCGGGATCCCCGAGGCGATCCTTCCGGTCGACTGGAGCGGCTTTCAGGAGTACTGCCGCTCGATGTTCGCTTCGTCGACTCTCGCGGTCGGTGCTCCGGCCGCGGAGATGGCGCGCTTCATCCTGGCTGCGCCGGGGTGGCCGCTGTCGTCCTGGTTCGCGCCGGTGACGATGGCTCTCCTGCCCGAGCGGATCCGCCATCAGTATCGCGAGCCGCTCGGGCTCGCGGAGCAGGCGCTGACGAACGTGTCGCTCCAGGCGCTGCGCGCCGCCTGGTGGGCGATGCCCGGGTGGCTTCGTCACCTGCCCGCGTACCGCGCGGCACAGAGACGGATCGCGCAGGCGCCGGCATCGCGAGTGCGCGTCGCGACGGAACGATGAAGCGCTGGCTCCGGAATTCACTCGTCGCCCTCGGCGTCCTCGTCGCGCTCGCAGCCGGCGCCTGGTTCTACTCGACGGCGCGCGAAGCGGTCCCCGAGACGTCGACCTTCGAGCTCGATCTCGGCGAGGCGCGGCGGCTCGCGCGCGCTCGCGCCGATCACATCGTCTTCACGCACGAGCACGGCGATCACATCGACGGGGCCGCGCGCCACGAGCCGCCGGAGGAGATCGCCTCGCGAGTCCGGTTCAACCGCGCCCAGCTCGAGAACGCCCCGCGGCTCGACGAGGTCGCGATGCCCGAGGTTCTGCGCCGCACGACGCCGATCGACTACGACGGGTTGCACGCGCTCTCCCCGGGCGTCGTCCTCATCGCGGCGCCGGGTCACACGCCCGGCAACCAGCTCGTCTTCGTAGTGCTGGAAGATGGGCGCGAGCTCCTCTTCATCGGCGACGTCGCCTGGCACATGGACGCGCTGCGGAACCTGCACTACCGGCCACGGCTCGTCACCGACTGGTTCCTCGGCGAGGATCGCGCGGCGGTGCTCGCGCAGTTCCGGACGCTACACGACCTGCTCGAGACGGATCCGAAGGTGCAGGTCGTCGTCTCGCACGACCCGGATCAGCGAGCGGAGCTGCTCCGCACGGGCGCGCTCGTCGACGGCTTCTCTCTCGCTTCGCCGTGAGCTCGCCGCTCGAGCATCGACTCTACCCGCTCGCGTCGAAGTAGGATCCGGCGTGGGTGCTCGCGAACCAGATGGGGCCGAACGCCCTCTGGCTTCTCGAGTGGCTCTGCGGCGACATGAAGCTCGCGCGCGGGATGCGCGTCCTCGACATGGTCTGCGGGAAAGCACTGACGAGCGTCTTCCTCGCGCGCGAGCACGGCGTGCAGGTGTGGGCGAACGATCTCTGGATCGAGCCGACGGAGAACTGGCAGCGGATCCGCGAGGCCGGTCTCGAGGAGCGCGCGGCCTCGTCTCGATCGAGGTCGCGGACGCGCTCGCGGACGGCTGGCTCGACTGGGTGCGCTTCCTGGAGATAGTCCTCGCGAGCGGGACGCTCGATTCCGAGTGGACCTCCAGCACCGAGCGCGAGCTCGCGAAGATCCGCGAGGACGCCGGAAGGACGATGGGGTTCGTGCGCGTGATCGCGCGCCGCGTGCGGTGAGCGTCGCAGGTCGAGGCGCGCCGCGCGTGCCTGGCGAAGCGCCCTGCGGCGCGATAGGACGGCCCCATGTTGCTCGATCGCTTCAGGCTCGATGGCAAGGTGGCACTCGTCACGGGCGCCGGGCGCGGGATCGGTGCCGGATGCGCGCGCGCGTTCGCGGAGCAGGGCGCCGACGTCGTGTGCGCGGCGCGCTCGCTCGATCAGGTCGAGGCCGTCGCGAAGGACCTGCGCGGCCTCGGTCGGAGGGCGACCGCGGTCGCGTGCGACGTCATGCAGCGCGAGCAGCTCGAGCGGCTCGTGCAGCAGACGATGGACGAGTACGGGCGGATCGACATCCTCGTCAACAACGCCGGCGGCTTCCCGCCGGTGCCGTTCCTCCGCACGAGCGAACGCGCCTTCGAGGAGGCGTTCCGCTTCAACGTGACGACGGCGTTCCTGATGAGCCGCTTCGTGATCCCGAAGATGCTCGAGAAGGACGGCGGCTCGATCGTCAACATCTCGTCCGCGGCGGGGCGGCTCCCGATGTCCGGCTTCGTCGCCTACGGTACCGCGAAGGCCGCGCTTTCGTTCATGACGCGCGAGCTCGCGATCGAGTTCGCACCGCGGGTGCGCGTCAACGCGATCGCGGTCGGCTCGGTCGAGACGTCGGCCCTCGCACCCTTCCTCGACGCGGACGCGCGCTCGAAGATGGAAGCGCTGACGCCGATGGGTCGCCTGGGACAGGTCGAGGACATCGCGCTCGGCGCGCTCTATCTCGCCTCACCGGCGGGAAGCTTCCTCACGGGCAAAGTCGTCGAGATCGACGGCGGCCTCACCTCCGGCAACTGGCCGTTCTAACGGGGTCCGGTTCGTTACGGCACATCTGCACCCAGGCTCCCTCAGGCTCCCTCGCCGAGCCTGGGTGCAGATACGCCCTATCGAACCGGACCCCCCTTCGAGCGATCGGAGCGACAGGCCGCCCGCGACCGCCAGCACGGCGGAGAGCCCCAGCGCGATGCTCTTGCCAGGCACTCGAGACGAACCCTACTACGGCGCTCTCGCAGCGTCAGCCCCTGACGCTCCGCTCGAGCTGACGATTCAGGACAGGAGCCGCGTCCGCTCGACGAGCCAGGCGAGGCCGGCGACGCCGACCGCAAGCGACACGCCCTTCGCGGCGATCGTCCCGTACCTCGTCCGACCCAGGAGCGCGAAGACCGGATAGCACGCGAGGACGAGCGCGATTTGACCGAGCTCGACCCCGACGTTGAACCCGGCAAGAGAGCGCATGAGACCGGAGCTCGAGAGATCGAGCTCGCGCAGAACGCCGGCGAATCCGAAGCCGTGCACGAGGCCGAACGCGAAGGTCAGCCGCCAGCGCGCCGCGTGGCCGCTCCGCCAGAGATTCTCCACGGCGATCCACACGATCGTCAGCGCGATCGCGACCTCGATCCAACGCGACGGGAGCTGCACGAGACCGAGCCCCGCGACGGCGAGCGTGATCGAGTGCGCGACCGTGAAGGAGGAGACGATTCCGATGAGCTCGCGCAGGCGGCTGACGACGAGGAGGCCGATCAGGAAGAGCACGTGGTCGAGGCCGCCGTAGATGTGCTGCACGCCGAGGATCACGAACTGCCCGAACTGCCGCAGCCGCGACGGCGGCGCCTCCGTGAAGTAATCGAAGTCCGGCTCCGCTTCGGTGAAGACGATCTCGAGCTCCTCGCGGCCTTCCTCGCGAACGTGCGTCAGGTTCGTGTGGCTCGGACCGAGCTCGGGCCAGACCGCGAGCGAGACCGTGAGAAGCTCCGGATACGCCGCGAGCGGCCTGCGGAACGGGAATGCGACGAGCGTCTGCGGGAAGGAGCGCTCGCGCACCGATTCGATCTTCGGCGGCCAGACCGGTGCGAGCGGCTCACCGAGAGACGGTGCGCCGCCGTCGAGCGAGAGCTCGATCCGCTTCGCCAGGTAGCTCTGCACTGCGCGCCCCGCGTGCTCGCGCTCGCCGGCGTCGATCCGATGATCGCCGTCCGCGTCGAGGTCGACGATGCGGCGCAGGACGTGCAGATCGAGGACGACCTTCGCGTCGATCGCCTCGGAGCCGACGGCGACGTCGAGATAGCTCGTGTCCGCCTGGTGGGCAGCGGCCGGCGCCGCGCATGCGAGGACGAGCGCGGGGAGCGCGAAGGCGATGCGGAGCGCGGCGCTGCCGTACCTCATTCGTTCTCCGTCCACGTGACCCAGACCGGCGACGTCCACACGAGCTCGTCGTTGTCCTGATGGCCGCGCACGTAGTAGACGCTCGCCTGGTCCGGCTTCGGATCCGGATCGGTCCACGACTCCTCGACGACCGCCTTCCCGGGAGCGAAGCGCTTCACGACGGCGCCGTCCTTGACGATCGCGACCTCGTCGAACGGCGCGGTCCCTTCGAAGCGCAAGCGCAGAGCGGGAGCTTCGTCGGTCGAGAATTCTTCTCCCATGAAGTGCGCTTCGTCCTCGGGGCCGGCCCAGAGCTCGGCGATGATGTCGTCCGTCGCGGCGTACACGCGGCGCGCGCGCATCGCTTCGAGGAGAGAGGCTCGCGTGGGCTCCTTCGCCCAGACCATCGCGTAGCTGATGTGCGTCGAATGGTGATCGCTGCTCGCGATGAACCCGAGCCGATATCCCTTGGCGAGCGCGTTCGAGACGAAACCCTCCTTCCGTAGACCATTCAGGAAGACTCCCGCCGGCTCGCGCGGTGCGCCCGGCATCTCGTAGCTGTTGCGGGAGCCCTGGTAGATCTCGACGAACGGCTCGACGGCGGGATCGTTGTTGCGCCAGTCCGTCCCCATGCGCGTCGCGCTCGTGTGTGGAGCGCTGATGCCGCCGAACTCGTGCAGATAGCGGTAGAGCAGCAGCGTATCCGGCGCGGGGGCGGGATTCTTCTCGTCCGAGAGCGGCAGCCGCGGCAAGGGGCGCACGCCGCGCTCCGCGAAGATCACGTTCCGGTGGCCTTCCGGGTAGGGAAGGCTCCGCTCGTACGAGAAGACCGTCGTGAACGTGCCGGGGATGTGGAACGCGTCCGTGGTCTTCTGGATCATCCACCAGGGATATTCGCGGTTGTGCCCGTTGTCGTGATCACCGTTTCCGACCCAGTCGAGCGCCGCGACGTCGATGGCGTAGCGCCACATGTCCTCAAGCGGTCCATCCGCGCCGCCGTCGCTCGAGAGCTCGGTGTGGCGATGAAACTCGCCGCGGAGAAGCTGCATCGTCTCGCCGCGAAGACGGATCCGCGCGGCGCGCGAGCGCACGATCGCGGCGCGCTCCGCGAGCGTCGCCGCGCTCGGCGCGACGGATTCTGCCGGCGGAGAGGAGGCCGGACGGAGCCGCGGCGCTTCCGGCTGTCCCGCCGCGGAGAGATGCCCGACGTAGAGATCGTTGTCCCACGGATCGGTCAGCGCGAGAGCGACGTCGAGCCCGAGCGGCGCTTCCGCCGCCTTCCTCGAGATGCGCCGCTGCCGGTTGTCGCTCGCCCAGACGAGACCGATCCCTCCGTCCGGCGGCGAAACGACGGCGGGCACGCTGTAGAGCAGGTTGTCGCTGTTCGGCACGAGGATCGGACCCGTCCAGTGCCCGCCCTCGTAGTACGCGGCCCATTCGAGCCACGTCGTACCGACGGTCGAGGACACGTCGACGGCACGGCTCCGAAACAGCAGCCACGGGCGTCCTGCGCGGTCGACCGCGAGACGCGAGACGTTGTGGAAAGGCTGGCGCAGAAGCGGCCGCGCCGCTTCCATCGCCTCGGAGATCGGCTCGTCGGTCGACGGCAACGGCAGCGGGGCGTTCTTGCGGCCGCGCGGCATCACCTTCTCGACGCTTTCCTCGGGCTCGAGCCACGTCCCGTCGGGAGCGAGGACGATCAATCCGATGCGCCGATCCTTGAGGAGCGGAATTCCGTCCGCGTAGTCGAGGGTGCCGTAGTCCTTTCCCCACGTCGGCCCGCTCCACTCCCAGGAGATCCACAACCGGCCCTCGTGGTCGTACGCGGCGGTGGCGCGCGCTTCGTACTCGGGGCCGTTCGCGACCGCCTTCGGCGCGCTCGGTCGTCCTTCGAGGTCGAGCTCGCGCAACCACACGTCGTAGTCGCCCTTGTCGTAGCCGTCCCAGACGATCGCGACGCGCCCCGGATCGGCTTCGGTGCGCCGGCTCGCCGCGATCGCGGGAGCCCAGCTGCTTCGATCGCTCGTGCTGACGACGGTCTCCTCGCCGAAGTCGCCGTCCCGGAGCTGACGTCGCGCGAGGATGCGGAACACGCCCTCGCGTACACCCTGCCACGCGACCCAGACGCGCCCCGCCGCGTCGGTCGTCGCGACCGGAGAGACGTCGTTGCCCGGGGCCTGCGAGATCCGCACCGGATCCGACGCCTTGCCGTCCACGACCGGACGAGCCCAGACGTCGAACTGGCCTTCGTTCCGCTCCGACCAGAAGACCCAGACGCGATCCTGCGCGTCGACGGCGACCGCGACCTTGTACACGTCCCGCCCCGGCTCCGTGATCGGGATCGGTGACTTCGGCGTACCCCCTCCCGTCGGGATCGTGCGGAGCCGCACCTGATCGCCGCCGGGCGGAGCCGTCAAGAACGAAAGATCGTCCGGGGCGGTACGGAAGTTCATCGGACGCGCCTCTCCGGGCCGCGCCGGAACGAAGCGGATCCACGCTATGTGCTCGTTTCCCTTCGAATCGAGCGCTGCCGCGGGAAAGTCGTCGTCGAGCGGCGTCTTGATGAGCGGCTCGAACGCAGCGGTCCGCTCGACCTCGACCGCCCCGCCGAGCATCTTGCGCTTCGTTCAGAAGGGAACGTCCGAGAGAGCGAAGGAGAAATCGCCGCGGCTCGTCGTGACGTCGACGCGGCTCGAGTCGTCCACGCTGGCGAGCGAGACGAGCACGCCATTGTCGAGCATCTTCCCGCCGCCGCCCTTCGCTCCCGGGCGATTGCTCCGCCGCGCCACGCGATCGGTCATCGCGACCCACTCCGAGCCGGAAGCGCGATCCCGACCGGCGAAGCGCCAGCCGTCGATGCCGACGACGCGGCCCGGGCTCACCTCGATCTTGCCGGACCAGTCGTTCGGCTGGCGATCGTGCAGACCGAAGCGGATGCGGAGACCGACGTCCTCGGCTCGCGACGGCGCGGCGAAGCCGAAGAGAGCGAGGATGAAGAGGGCCATCCGCCGAACGCGGTGCCGCAGGAACGAGGCCCGCGCAGCGAGGAGCATCGGCGCGGGATCGTATCCGAGGGTGCGAAAGCGCGCGAGAGACGCTTCGCGCCGTGCGGCGAATGCCATGGCGTCCGACGACGCTCGCGCCTTCTCGGGCGCTCGGCTTCAGGCGTTCGGGGTCGACTCCACGGACGGACGGAGCAAGCGCCAGAGCTGGCCCTTGATCTTGCGCCGCCGGAGCTTCTGCAGGATCTCGACGTTCGTGCGGATGCTCTTCCCCGGCACGATCCAGTTCGCGTGCGAGCGCGCGTGCGCTTCGATGCGCGAGATCAGGTCGCCCTGCAGCGTCGGCGCGATGTAGAACCGCGGGTAGACGAGGTCGTCGTCGGGGTCGATCTGGCCGTCGCGGAGCGCGATGTCGACCATGCCCGTACCGGGAAGGATGCGGATCCCGGTCATCGCGATCACCGCCGTCGGCTGCAGCTCGTCCATCAGGTCGATCGTCTCCTCGACCGTCGCCTCGGTCTCGCCGGGACCACCGAAGATCAGGCTGTGGCAGAACTTGAGACCGTGCTCGTGGCAGAGCCGCGACGTGCGGCGCAGGTCCTCGGCGTCGAACTCCTTCTTCAGGTTCTCGATCATCGTCGCCGAGCCGGCGTCGGTGCCGAACTCGATCGCCTTGCAACCCGAGCGCGCCATCAACGCACAGAGCTCGTCGTCGATGAACTTCGGATTGAGATAGCCGGACCATTCGACATCGAGCTCGCGGCGGACGATCTCCTCGCAGATCGCCTTCGCGTGGCGCATCGGCAGGTTGAAGATGTTGTCGACGAAGAACCAGTGGCGGATGCCGTGCTCCTCGCGGATCGCCTGGATCTCGTCGACGACGGACTCGGCGGTGCGCATGCGGACCTTCGACCCCTCGATCAACGGATAGCTGCAGAAGACACACTCGAACATGCAGCCGCGCTTCGTCTGGATGTTCAGGGCGCCGCCGCGCTCGTAATAGACCTCCATGTCGAATCGCTGACGCATCGGGATGCCGGTGACGTCGAGGTGCTTGATGCGCGTCGCCGCCGAGACGAGGACGCCGTCGCCCGCGCGCGTGCAGCCGAACTCGGGCGTGCTCTCGAGCGGCAGCCCCGCCGCGAAGCGCTCGAGGATCCACGGGAACGCTTGCTCGCCCTCGCCCGCGACGCCCGCCTCGGCACCGAGGAGCCGCAGGATGTTCTCGGGCATCACGGTTAAGCCAGCGCCGCCGAGAACGAGCTTCGCGTCGCTGCGGCTTCGGATCGCGTCGACGAGGGCCCGGTAGTCGTCGATGTACGACGTGTTGTCCGGGTAGGAGGTGGAGTCGAGGTTCCGGAGCGAGATCCCGACGACGTCGGGCGCAAACATTCGGAGCTTCTCCTCGACGGCAGCTTCTGCCTGCTCGAGGAAGCAGAGGTCCAGCGTCTCCACCTCGTGACCGGCGCGCTCCGCGACCGCCGCCATGTACGCGGCGCCGATCGGGAAGACGGGGTCCGGGAGCTTCTCGGTGTTGGCCGAGATCAGGAGAACGCGCAGCGTCCTGCTCGCCATGCCTTTGAAAGCGATACCACGGGGTCTTGCGAGTCGAAACCGCTACCGACCGCGTGCGTCCTCGCGTGTCAAGCGACGTCGCCGTGCCGCGTTCTTGACCTGGCGGCGCGCGAGGTGGAACAGCGTCTTGCCGTCGAAGCGCGGCCACTCGAGCAGCGCCTCCATGATCGTGATCGTCTTGCGGCCCGAGCCGCGCCAGTCGCTGATCACGGACGGCTTGTAGATCGTGGGCGTGCGGAAGAGCGCGCTCCGGTCGAGGACCTCGTTCGGTCCGAGGCGCTCGATCGTGATCGGCATCCCGAGTCGCTCGCGGAGGCGGCGCTCGGCGTCCTCGGGATGCGGGCGCGATGGGTCGGCGACCTCCATCAGCAGATGCAGCTCGCGCGGGCGGATCAGGATGAAGAAGATGCGCGTCCCGAGCCGGTCTGCGAACTCGTAGGCCGCATCGAGGATGTCGTAGTGCATCGCGCGAGCGTCGCCGATCTCGACCGTCTCCTCGAGCCGCCCGAGGACCTCCGCGGTCGGACCGCCGCGCCCGCACGGACACGGATCGGCGTCGAGACGCACGAGATCGCCGGTGACGTAGCGCACGAGCGGCATCACCTCGTGCACGAGGCTCGTGACCGTGACGATGCCGCGGCCGCCCGGTGCGATCGGCTTCCACGTCTCGGGATCGAGGATCTCGAGCTCGAGGAGATCCGTGCAGAGGTGCAGGCGGCCGGAGGTACAGCCGACGCCCATCAGCATCGTCTCGTTCGAGCCGTAGATCTCGACGACACGGGCACCCCAGTCGCTCTCGATCGCACGCCGCAGCGCCGGCGGCAGGACGGCGCCGCCGCAGAAGATCACCTTCAGCGAGCCGAGGTCACGGCGCGGATCGATCCCCTGCTCGCGCGCGAGCTCGAGCAGGAGCACGGGCTCGAGCGGCAAGCTCGCGAGCGCCGTCACCTTCAGCTTCTGCAGGAAGTCGAGAGCGCGCGTGAACGGGACGTCCCAGCTCACGTTCCCGGCGGCGATGTGGCAGGCCTTCGCCTCGCGGAGCGCCTCCTCGAACACGAACGAGACGGGCGCGAAGAGCGGGAACCGGTTCAGGAGGACCGTCTCCTCGTCGAGCTCCGGAACCATTCGGTGCACGTACGACGCCATCTCGCGGAGCTCTTCGAGGCCGCACCACGTCGAGATCGGCTCGCCCGTCGTGCCGCTCGACTCGTGGTAGTGCCAGGCGCGCGCGGCGGGCACCGCGAGCATCCCGTACGGGCTCGCGTCGCGCAGGTTGCTCCTTTCGCGTGAACGGCAAGCTCTCGAGATCGGCGCGCGAGTGGAGCGTGTGACCTTCGAGGTGATGCGCGTAGAAGGGACTTCTCCGCGCGCGCTCGATCGCCGCACGCAGGACGGCGTCGCGATCGGTCGTACTCGCGGGGGCGGCTCCGAAGCTCTCTGGCATCGCCGGCTATCCCAGCACGGGCAAAACAGGGCCGCCACACGGCCGTACCCTCAGCGCCATCGCGTGACGAGAAGGGGTACGACGGTGAAGATGATTCGGACGGTGTCGATCCACGGGTCGTAATGGCTCACGAGCTCGCCGGGCGGCGGATCCCAGACGCGCACCGGGACGGAGCGGACGTCGATTCCCTGACGCGAAGCGAGGATCAGAACCTCGCTCTCGAACTCGTAGCGGTCGGCGCGCACGCCGAGGCGAAGCGTCGCATCCACGGGATAGATGCGGAAGCCCGACTGCGTGTCCGGGAACGTCTGCCACGCGGCGAGCGAGACCCACCAGTTCGCGAACTCGTTCCCGAAGCGGCGATGTCCCGCGACCTCGCCGTCGCGGATGCGCGCGCCGATCACGATTGCACCGGGATGCGCCGCCGACTCGCGCAGCAACGCCGGCATCTCCGCCGCGAGGTGCTGGCCGTCGCCGTCGAGGGAGAACGCGTGCGTGAACCCCTCGCTCCGTAGCCACTCGAGGCCCGTGCGGAGAGCGGCGCCCTTCCCGCGCGTGGCCGCGTGCCGCAGCACGGTCGCGCCCGCGGCTTCCGCCAGGCGCGCGGTCTCGTCGGTGGACCCGTCGTCCACGACGACGACGCTCTCGACGTGCGCGAGCGCGCCGCGCACCACACCGTCCACCGTTGCCGCGACGTCGAGACAGGGAACGAGCGCCGCGATCCGTGTCGCGCTCACTCCGCCGCTACGCCTCGCGGGCGCGCGCGAGCCGCGCGGCGATGCGGGAGCGCACGTCGTCGCGGAGCGCGTCGCGATCGTCGATCGTCATCGAGGTCGTGTCGATCGGCGGGAGCACCTCGATCACGACCGTGCCCGGACGGATCGAGAGATACCTGCCGCGCGGCATGACGCCCGACGTCCCGTGGATCGCGACCGGCACGACCGGCCGCTTCATCTGGATCGCGAGCGAGAAGGCGCCCTTCTTGAACGGCTGCAGCCCGCCCTCCGCCGAGCGCGTCCCCTCGGGGAACATGATCAGCGAGAACGCCCCGTGTCCGTGCGCCTCGAGACGGTTCAGGCGCTCGATCGACTCGCGCGGGTCCTCGCGGTCGATCGACACCATCCCGAGCGTCTTCATCACCATGCCGAGGACCGGCTCCTTGAAGAGCTCGCGCTTCGCGGCGAAGCGGTTGTTCCCGGGGAGGTACCCGAGGAGAGCCGCGATGTCGTAGTGGCTCGCGTGGTTCGGCGTGATGATGCTCGGCTCGCTCGGGAGGTGCTTCGTCCCGAAGAGCTTCACCGTCACGCCCGCCGCAACGCCGAGAGCACGCGCGGACGTCTTCGCCCAGCGCCAGGCGATCTCCTGGTTCACCTGGTGGAGACCGACCGCGACGCTGCCGCAGCTGAACAGCATGCCGCGGAAGATCATGCGGTTCAGGAAGATCCGGAGGTCCGACGCGTCGGCGGCGCCGATCGGCGTGACGAGCTCGTCGGCCCACTCTTGCGGCGGAATGCGAAGCTCCTGCATGGCTTTCAGGTACCCCAGACGCGGTGAAACTGGAACCACTGGTGCGGATGGGCCCGAACGTGCCCCTCGAAGCTCCGCACCACGTCGCGCATGACCGCGAAGAGCTCCTCGTCGCTCGCCCCGCGCGGAATGCGCCGTGTCGGCTCCGGAAGGAAGTCGAACACCCTGCGCCCGAGCCGCGCGACGAAGACCGGCCAGAGCGGGACGTCCGCCGCGCGCGCGAGCGCGAACGGGCCGACCTGGAACTCCGCCGGCTTCCCGAAGAACTCGACCGCCCGCGTCACCTGCCCCGGTCCGGCGCGATCGAGCTGGATCGCCACGATCTCGCCGCGGCGGAGCGCGCGGATCATCTCGACCGAGGCGAAGAGGGAGGAGTCGGAGTGGATCACGCGGAGCCCGTGCCGCTCCCGCTTCGACGTGTTGAAGCGTTCCACCGTGCGGTTCGCCTCGGTCGCCATCACGAGGTTCACGGGCCGGTCGAGCTTCTGCATCACCCGCGCGCCGATCTCCCAGGACCCGAAGTGCGAGGTGAGGACGACGAGCCCGCGGTCGCCCTCGAACAGCGCGTTCGGGTCGAACCCGGGCGGCACGCGGATGTCGAGGTCGAGCTTCTCGTCGAGCTCGGCGCCGTGGACGTCGTGTCCCTCCGCCTCGAGCGTCTCCTCGAAGACGTAGGCGAACTCGACGAAGGTGCGGAGCGCTTCGCGGTGATCGCGGACGAAGCCGCGCGAGCCGTGGACCTGCCGGAGGTTCTCGATCACGGCGCGACGGTTCCGCCCGATCAACGCGAAGAGGAGCGCCGCGATCACCGGCGGCGAGCCGCGCCGCCACCACTCCGGCCCGTACACCGAGCCGAGGTACGCGAGCCGCCTCCAGAAGAGCCCGTCGTACCGGAGCGCGCCCGCGAAGCCGGACCTCCCCTCCGCATCCACAGCGAGGGTCTTACGGGTGCGCTCCCGCGGCGTCTACGCTCGGGCGAGTTTCGGGTTCTTCCCGGGGACGGCGTACCTCGAGGTCGCGACGCGGCTGGATCAAGACCAAGACCGGGTGCAGGTCCTCTTCGGGACCCGCCAGCCGTCCTAGGCGAAGCTACTCGTCGTCGTCCTGGGGCGGAGGAGGTGCAGCGGGGTCCGGGTCCGGCATGTCGGAGGCGCCCATCAGCGTGTCGACGATCTGCTGCTTCGTCATGCCCGCGGCCTGCGCGCGCAGGATCGCCTGGCGACACTCCGGATCCTCGATCGAATCCGCGAGAGCGGTCGACGTGCCCGAATTCTTCAGCCGGTCGAGGTGCGGCGCGCAGAGTGCCAAGTCGAGCTTGATGTCCTCGCGGCCCGCGGCACCCTCGACGCGCTCGCTCTGCGTGTCGTTGAAGATCGACTGCGCCAGAGCCGGCGTGGCACCGAGCGCGCTCACGACAAACGCCGCCGTTGCGGCACGAAGCTGCTTCGCTCGTCTCGAATCCATCCTGCCTCCCCCTATCGCGCGAGCAGCGTGTGCCCCGAAGCGCTCTCCACACGCACGCGCACGAGATCGCCCGGAAGCGCGCCGTCGTCCGGAAAGACCGTCGTCTTGAAGTTGCGCGACTTCCCGACGAGATGCCCCGTCGGCCGGCGCGCGGGTCCCTCGACCATCACCTCGACCTCGCGGCCCACCTGATCCTGGTTCTTCTCGAGGCTCACCTGCTCCTGGCGCTCGATCAGCTCCTTCAGCCGGCGCCCCTTCTCTTCCTCGGTCACGGTCTCGGTCATCTTGAACGCGCGCGTTCCGGGACGAGCCGAGTACTTGAAGAGATACGCGAAGTCGTAGCGCGCCTCGGCGAGGAAGTCGGCCGTCGCCGCGTAGTCGCTCTCGTCCTCGCCCGGAAATCCCACGATGAGATCCGTCGAGACGGCGAGGTCGGGAATCGCTTCGCGCAGCCTCGCGAGAAGAGCGCGGTAGTCGGCGACCGTGTAGTCGCGCGCCATCTCGTGCAGGATCCGATCCGAAGCGGACTGCAGCGGCATGTGGATGTACGGCATCACCTTCCGCTCGTCGACCATCGCTGCGATCAGCGAATCGGAGACCTCGGCGGGATGCGGCGACGTGAAACGGATGCGCTCGAGACCGTCGACCTGCGCCGCGAGCCGCAGGAGCCCGCCGAAGTCGACGTCGTTCGAGCGATACGCGTTCACCGTCTGGCCGAGGAACACGATCTCGCGCTTTCCGCCGGCGACCGCGGCCTCGACCTGCGCGACGACCGCGTCGGGCGGCAGGCTCCGCTCGCGCCCGCGCGTCAGCGGAACGACGCAGAACGTGCAAAACTTGTCGCAACCGCGCATCACGCTGAGCCAGGCGCGCGGGCCCGCGGCGTGATCCGGAGCGAGGTCCGCGTACGTCTCGCCGCGATCGAGCCGCACGTCGATGCGCGGATCGACGGCGTCGTCGAGCAGCGCGGGAAGATCGCGATAGCCGTCCGGGCCGACGATCACGTCGAGGTACGGAGCTCGATCGAGGAGACGCTCGCGCAGGTGCGAGGCCATGCAGCCGAGAACGCCGAGCTGCACCGCCGGCCGCTCGATCTTGAAGCGGAGGAGCTCGCTCAGGCGGCCGAGAACGCGCTCCTCCGCGCGCTCGCGGATCGCGCACGTGTTGAGAAGGAGCACGTCCGCTTGCGCGGGGTCCTCGGTGCGGAGGTAGCCGTGACGTCGCAGCACGCCGCCGACGAGCTCGGCGTCGGCGACGTTCATCTGGCAGCCGTACGTCTCGAGGAAGACCCGACGCGGCGCCGGCTCGGGAAACTCCGCCATCGACGCGGTGTATAGGGGTCCCGTCCTTCGGGGGCAAAAACGCGAGCGTCTTGTCGCAGCGGCGAAGCCGGGGGTAAGCTTCGAGCGATGGTTCCGCGCCGGCAGTTCGACTCTCTCGAGGTCTCCCTGCTGCTCTGCCCGCGGTGCCGCGTCGCGCAGCCGGTACGGAAGCGGCTCCTCCTCTGTCTCCCCGAGGGCGACAAGTACGAGTACCTCTGCACGCAGTGCGGGAGCACGTGCGGCGACAAGATCGAGGAGCCGCCGCGCGCCGCGGGCTCGGTGCTGCGTTGACGCCGCGCCGGATCGTCTCGCTCCTCCCCAGCGCGACCGAGATCGTGTGCGCGCTCGGGTTGCGCGACCGGCTCGTCGGCGTGTCGCACGAGTGCGATCACCCCGCTGACGTCGTCGGCTTGCCGATCCTGACGGCACCGAAGCTCGACGTGCACGGGTCGAGCCGCGAGATCCACGAGAGCGTCGGGCGCCTCGTCGGAGCGGGTCTCTCCGTCTACCGGATCGACACCGAGCGTCTCGCGGAGCTCGCGCCGGACCTGATCGTCACGCAGGATCAGTGCGACGTCTGCGCGGTCTCGTACGACGAGGTCGTCGAAGCCACGCGCGCGCTCGCGGGGTCGCAGGCGGAGGTCGTCTCGTTGAAGCCGCGTCGCCTGCAAGACGTGTGGAACGACGTCCGCGCCGTCGCCGACGCAGCCGGCGTCGCGGAGCGCGGCGAGACGCTCGCGCGGGAGCTCGAGGAGCGCGTTGCAGGGCTCGCGGAGAGAACGCGTCGTCTCGAGCGCTCGCGCGTCGCGTGCATCGAGTGGCTCGATCCGCTGATGGCCGCGGGCAACTGGGTGCCCGAGCTCGCCGAAGCCGCGGGCGGTACGGGCGAGCTCGTCGCCGCCGGCGCGCACAGCCCTTGGCTCGACTTCGCGGAGCTCGAGCGCGAAGCGCCGGAGGTGATCTGCGCGATGCCGTGCGGGTTCGACCTCGCGCGGACGGAAGGCGAGCTGCGCGGCGTTCTCGACGATCCGCGCTGGTCCAGGCTCCCCGCCGTGCGCCTGGACCGCGTCTTCGCCGTCGACGGGAACGCGTACTTCAATCGTCCGGGGCCGCGTCTCGTCGCGTCGGCGGAGATCCTCGCGGGTCTCCTCCACCCCGAGGAATGCGGCGAGCTGGTCCCGCGCGGTGCAGCGGCGCGCGTCTCCGCGGCCGGCGCCGCGAGGTCGAGAGCATGAGCCACGATCCGGTCCAGAAGCACCGCGCGGAAGGCAAGCGCGCCGCACGCTGCCTCGTCGTCACGGTCAGCGACACGCGCACGCTCGCCGACGACACGAGCGGGCAGACGGCGTGCGATCTCCTCGTCGCTGCGGGACACGAGGTGCGCGAGCGCGAGATCGTCCCCGACGACCGGAAGCGCATCGTCGCGTTGATCCGCGCGGGTGTCGCGAATCCCGGGATCGACGCGGTGGTCCTGACCGGCGGTACGGGCGTCGCACCCCGCGACGTCACGTACGAGGCCGTGCAGGAGGTGCTCGAGAAGCCGCTCGACGGATTCGGCGAGCTCTTTCGCTCGCTCTCCTACGCGGAGATCGGCTCCGCGGCGATGCTGTCTCGCGCGATCGGCGGCGTCGTCGGGCACACCGTCGTCTTCGCGCTGCCCGGCTCGACGAAGGCCGTGCGCCTCGGCATCGAGAAGCTCGTCGGCCGCGAGCTCGGTCACATCCTCGGGCTGATCGCGCCGTGACGATCCGGATCCTCCTCTTCGCGTCGCTGCGCGAGCGCACCGGCGAGCGCGCGCTGACCCGCGAGGTCGCGGAGGGAACGACGGCGGCCGATCTCCTCGCCGAGCTCCGCCGCGACCTGCCGGCACTGCGGGCCTCGGGCCGGATCTCGCTCGCCGTCAACGAGGAGTACTGCGAGCCCGAGCGACTCCTGCGCGACGGCGACGAGGTCGCCTTGATCCCTCCCGTCAGCGGCGGACGGGGTTGCCTGCAGCGCGAGCGCTCAGAATAATCGAGCCATGCTCCGTCTCACGCGCGAGCCGATCCGGATCGACGACCTCCTCTCCGCGGTGGGCGATCCGGCCGCCGGCGCCGTCGTCCTCTTCGTCGGGACGACGCGCGACCACAACGACGGCCGTCGCGTCGAGCGCCTCGAGTACGAGGCCTATCCCGGCATGGCGGAGAAGGAGATCGAGCGCATCGCGGAGGAGGCGACCGCGCGCTGGCCGATCGCGCGGATCGCGGTCGTCCACCGGACGGGTGTCGTGCCGATCGGCGATGCGAGCGTCGCAATCGCCGCTTCCTCGGCGCATCGCGCGGACGCGTTCGCGGCCGCGCGCTTCACGATCGATCGCCTGAAGGAACTCGTGCCGATCTGGAAGAAGGAGTTCTTCGACGGCGGCGCGGTGTGGATCGGCGATCAGACGGGCCGCGACGGCTCGTGGCAGGAGCCTGCCGTCGTCAAGGGCTCGCCGAGCTGACGGGCGCTTCCGCCTCGCACGGCAATGCGCGCGAAGGATCTCGAGACGCTCGAGCTCGACCGGCTCCTGGACGAGCTCGCGCGGCACGCTTCGTCGACGGCGGGACAGGAAGCCTGCCGCGCGCTGCGACCGCGGACGGAGCTCACCGCCGTGCGCGACGAGCTCCAGCGCGTCGCCGATCTGCTCGCGATCAGCGGGGACGAGCCCGTCCCGATCGGCGGCTTCCCCGACATCCGCCCGCATCTCGCGATGTCGCACACGATCGGTGCGCGGCTCTCCGGCACCGAGCTCCTCGAGGTCGCGAGCACGCTCGGAGCGGTGCGCCGCCTGCGCGGCTACCTCCGCTCGCACGCGAGCGAGCGACCGCTCCTCCTCGCATCCCTCGCGTCGCTGCACCCGCTTCCGGATCTCGATCGCCGTCTCGCCGACACGCTCGACGACGAAGGCGGTCTTCGAGAAGACGCGAGCCCGGCGCTCCGCGCCGTGCGGCGTGAGCTGCGCGGTCTTCGCTCCGAGATCGAGGCGCGGCTGACGCGGCTCTTTCGCGGCTCCTCCGGCGAGCGGCTCTTCGCCGAGCCGTACGTCACGCTGCGCAACGGACGCTTCGTCGTGCCCGTGCGCGCGCAGGCGTCCGCCGAGCTTCCGGGGATCGTGCAGGACCGCTCGAGCTCCGGTGAAACGCTGTTCGTCGAGCCGCTGTTCGCCGTCGAACCGAACAACCGGCTCCTGATCGCAGCGCGGGAGGAAGCGGAGGAGGAAGCACGCATCCTCGCGGACCTGACGGGCCTCGTCGGCGAGAATGCGGACGCGCTCGGTGAAGCCTTCGAGGCGCTCGTCGACCTGGATACGCTCGCGGCACGCGCGACGTTCGCGCGCCGTCACGGCGCGATCTGCCCGCGGATCGACGACGCCGGCGACGCTTCCGCGGCGATCCGGCTTCGAAAGGCCCGTCACCCGCTTCTCGTCCTCACGGGACGCCCCGTGACGCCGATCGACGTCGAGCTCGAAGCGGGTCTCCGGCTCCTCGTGATCACCGGCCCGAACACCGGTGGCAAGAGCGTCGCGCTGAAGACGCTCGGGCTCGCCGCGGCGATGGCGCAGTCCGGCATCCCGATCCTCGCGACGGACGATTCGGCGCTGCCGCTCGTAGGCGGGCTCTGGACGGACATCGGCGATCGGCAGGACGTCGCCGACGACCTCTCGACGTTCTCCGGTCACGTGCACAACCTCGCCGAGATCCTCACCGCGAGCGAGCCGGGCTCGCTCGTCCTCCTCGACGAGCCCGGCACCGGCACCGATCCCGACGACGGCGCGGCGCTCGCGCGCGTCCTCCTGCAGGACCTCGTCGACCGCGGCGCTTGGGTGCTCGCGACGACGCACTTCCAGACCGTCAAGGTGTTCGCCCTCGGTGCGGAGCGTGCGACCGTTGCCGCGGTCGACTTCGAGCCCGAGACGTTCGCGCCGCGCTACCGCTTGATCTACGGCAGCGTCGGGCCGAGCCTCGGCCTCGACATGGCGCGGCGGCTCGGGCTGCCTTCGAGTCTCCTCGCAGCCGCGGAGCGCGAGCGCGACGTCGCTTCGCGAAGCTTCGGAGCCGCGGTCGAGCGCCTCGAGGCCGAGCGGCGTCGCTACGAAGCCACTGCGGGCGAGCTCGAGGTCGAGCGCGATCGGCTCCGCGAAGCGCAGGTCGAGCACAAGGCGCTCGCGGACGAGCTTCGCGAGAAGCGCCGTCGCAAGTGGGCCGACGAGCTCGGCGAGGCGAAGCGCTTCGCGGACGAGCTCCGGAGCGAGGGACGTCGCCTCCTCGCCGAGACGAAACGCGATCCGCGCTCGCAGGGCCTCCTCCTGAAGCAGGCCGGGCAGGAGCAGCGTGCCCGCATCGACAGCCGCGAGCGCGAGATTGCCGGTGACGCACCGGCGCCCACACCGACGGACGCGGCTTCGATCCGGCCCGGCGATCAGGTCGAGGTGCTGGGGAGCGGCGTCCGCGGCACGCTCGTGAAGATCGAGGGTCAGCGCGCACAGATCTCGCGCGGCGCGCTCCGCTTCGACGCGCCGGTGGGGAAGCTCCGCCGGATCTCCGGCGCGGCCGCGCCGAAGCGCCCGGCCGTGCCGATGCATCGCCTCGTTCGCGAGACGGATCCCGAGTCGGAGCTGGAGCGGCCTCGGTCGGCCGCTGCCGTTCCCTCCGCCGAGCTGAACCTCGTCGGCGCGCGCGTCGCGCCGGCTCTCGCCCGTCTCGAGACGTTCCTCGATCGCGCGGCGCTCGACGACCGCACGAGCGTTCGCATCGTGCACGGACACGGCACCGGCGCGTTGCGCGACGCCGTGCGCGAGTACCTCGCGGGCTCGCCGTACGTCGACCGCTTCGAGGAAGCGGACCCGCACGGCGGCGGCTCCGGCGCGACGATCGCCCACCTCCGTTGAGCGGAGCAACCGCCGTCGAGGTCGCCTACGTCTCTGAAGACCGAGTCGGGAACGGCGCGACGTAGAGGTTGCTGCGAAGCCCGTTCGCGTCGATCAGCGTGAGCTGGATCTCGCGCGCCTGTGCGGGGATGTCGCGCAGCGAGAACGACACGGTGCCACGCCGGCTCCCGAACGCGCCGCGCACGAGGTCGATGCGCGCCGGTGGAAGATCCGAGCTGACGTCGGTCGTCAGCTCGAGCTCCCGCAGATCGCCCTGCACGTCGAGGAAGTCGAGATGCGCCGAGAGCCCGCCCCGCAGGTCCGGCTCGAAGCCGACGCCGAGGATGAAGGGCTCGCGCGGAAGGCTCGCCGGCCGCGGGAAGACGCTGCGCCGCCCGGAGCGCGGCAGCCACGTGCGGACGCGAGCCCGATTGTCCGTCGCCCGGCGGAAGAAGGGTCCGAAGGTGCGCCGGATCCGCTCGAGCTTGGCGACGTCGGCGCTCGAAGCGCCGTTGCCGTTCGAGACGAGGAGGACGAAACCCATCCGGAAGACGTGCGGAGCCTCCGCCGACGAGGGCTCGCGTGCGCCGTACTGGCTGATCACGTCGTCGACGGTGAGATCGCGCCGGCGGCCGCGAAAGGTGACGCCGCCGGCGGGTGCACCGGTCGCGTTCATCTCCTCGGAAGGTTCCTCGACGATGAAGAAGGGCTTCACCTCCTCCGGCGGCCGCACGCCCATGAAATACTGGTCGAGCGCGCCGAAGCGGGTCAGCACCTCGCCGGTCGTGAACGTACCGTCGGCGTTGTCGGCGAGACGGCTTCCGCCCATGAAGGAGCCGTCGCTCTGCAGCGCGGAGCTCCAGTGCCCGTCGTGTCCCGCCGGGACGAGCGGC
>VGTG01000002.1 GCA_016874795.1 Deltaproteobacteria bacterium
CGAGAGCGCGGGGGCGTGGGGCGTGCTGGCGTGGGACGTCGGCGACGTGCCGGGGGTGGAAGACGTCCTCGTGACGCTGCGCTCGGCGTGGCGCGAGCAACACGTGGCCGACCGGATCGAGGGCGAGGGCACCCCCTACCCCGTGGCCGTCGCGAGCAGCCTCGGGAACGGCCCGTACTACGAGACGCTGGCGGGACCGCTCGAGGGGAGCATCGCGAACCTCGGCGGCGACACCGGGGTCCAGCGCCAGATCCAGCAGGAGCTGCAGGTGAACGGCTCGGCGTGGGAAGATCGCATCGCCTTCGTCGGCGGGGCGTTCGGGTTCTGGGATGAGGCGACGGAGAACGCCGGGATCGACGCGTACCCCGGCGCGCTCCTGGGCACGGCGCCGGTCGGCCTGGCGCCCGCCCTCGGGTACACGGCGACCGACAACTGGGACTGGGCGATCTACGCGCAGGCCACCGCGGACTTCACCGACTGGCTGAGCCTCACTGGTGGCCTCCGCTACACCGAGGAGAAGAAGGGTCTGTTCCGCACCCTGCAGCAACCCTTCGCGATCCCGCCGGTCAACGAGCCGCTGCCGGTCGACTTCGACGGCTCGGCCATCTTCTCGGACTGGACGCCCATGGCGAGCCTCGCCCTCCTCGCGCCCGCGGAGTGGGTGGACGCGATGAGCCTCGACCACTTGATGGGCTACTTCACGTACGCGAAGGGCTTCCGCGGCGGAGGCTGGAACGGCGGCGCGCGCACCTCGGACCCGCGCACCCTCGAGCCGTTCCAGCCCGAGACGATGAACTCGTACGAGTGGGGGCTCAAGAGCATCTTCTACGAGCGCATCAGCTTCAATTTCGCCTTCTTCATCGAGGACCGGCAGGACCAGCAGATCCCGCAGATCATCGACGCGCAGATCACGCCGCTCCTCTCGCTCCCCGACGTGATCGTCTCCAACGCGGCGTCGTCCACCGCGCGGGGATTCGAGATCGAGACCCAGGGGCAGCCGCTCGACGGGCTGCTGTTCGACGGGTCGGTCGGCTACCTCGACGGCAAGTACGACGACTTCCCGGGGACCGAGAGCGCGATGACGGGCGAGCCCCTGAACCGGGCAGGCGAGCAGTTCACGTTCCTGCCCCGGTGGCAGACGCACATCGGCGTGCAGTACTCGGTCGAGCTGCCGAGCAGCTTGGGCCAGCCCCGCTGGCTCGAGGGCTGGGTCACGCCGCGCCTCGACTGGAGCTACCAGAGCCAGACCGAGAACTGGGGCCCGGAGATCACCGAGCTCGTGCAGCCGGGATTCTCCCTCGTGAACTTCCGGCTGAGCTACGACTTCAACGACGACCGCTCGCAGTTCGCCTTCTTCGCGAACAACCTGCTCGACACGGAGTACTTCCGCGACTCCCTCGCGCTCGGCCCGCGCTTGAGCCTCACCGTCCTCAAATACTACGAGCCGCCGCGCTGGTTCGGGATCGAGATGAGCCACCGCTTCTGAGAAGCGGAACCACTGGTGCCGTGAGCGCGCCGCCGGATCGTCCGGCCCCGGCGCCACGAGCGGCGGCCGAACGTGCGCGCACGCCTTGCACCGTTCGCGCGCTGCTCGCGCTCCAAGAGGTACGCGCCGGCAATCTCAGCACCTCAGCGAGGCAGGCGCTCCCACTCGTCCCGGGTATACGCGCGCGCCGAGAGCGCGTGGATCTCGTGCGGGATCATGTCGCCGGCGGCGGCGTACACGGCGCGGTGTCTCTCGACGCGTCCCATTCCCGCGAAGCGGTCGGACACCACGACGACGTTGAAGTGCCCCGCACCTCCCGCGGCGCCGGCGTGACCGGCGTGGCGCGCGCTGTCGTCCTGCACCTCGACGAGTGCTGCGGCGAGCTCCGTGCGTAGGCGATCGCGAAGTTTCTCGACGCGTGTCATGCGGCTTCGAAGCGTCGCCTAGCAGACGGGGAGCCGCCGGACACGCGCGGAGGAGCGGGTTGCCACTCAAATCGGCGGCGCCTATAAGCGTCCCTGGGGCAACGAGCAGGAACCGACCGAACATGGGAGATCTTCACGGAGGACAGATCGTCGCCCGCGCGCTCGCGAACGAGGGCGTGCAGTTCGTCTTCACGTTGTGCGGCGGCCATGTGATGTCGATCTACGACGGCTGCATCGACCACGGAATCCGCGTGATCGACACGCGGCACGAGCAGACCGCCGCGCACGCGGCGGACGGCTGGGGCCGGGTGACCGGCGAGCCGGGCGTCGCGATCGTCACCGCTGGTCCGGGCCTGACCGATGCCGTCACGGGCGTCGCGACGGCGCAGCGCGCGAAGGCGCCGATGGTGATCATCGGCGGCCAGGCGCCGCGGGGCTTCCAGGACATGGGCGGCCTGCAGGACATGAACCATGTCGAGCTGATGCGCCCGATCACGAAGTGGTCGGTCGCGGTGCCCGACTCGAAGCGCCTCGGCGAGTACGTCTCGACGGCCTTCCGCATCGCCACGACGAACGTCCCTGGCCCGGTCTTCCTCGAGATGCCGATCGACTTCCTGTTCGACGGCGTTCCCGAGGAGAACTGCGTGTTTCCGACGCAGTACCGCACCAAGGCCGGGCTCGCCGGCGACCCCGAGTACATCGAGCGGGCGATGGACCTGCTCCGTGGTGCGGAGCGTCCCGTGTGCCTCGTCGGCAGCCAGTACTGGTGGTCGCGCCGCCGCTCCGCCTACCTGCCGTTCCTCGAGACGTTCGACATGCCCGTGTTCGTGAACGGCATGGCGCGCGGCTCGATCCCGCCGAGTCATCCCTCGTGGATGACGCTCGCGCGGAAGGACGCGCTGAAGCGCGCCGACGTCGTCATGATCTTCGGCACGCCTCTCGACTTCCGCATCGGTTACGGCAGAGGCTCGCACATCGCCGCGGACGCAAAGCTGATCCAGATCGACCTCGACGGCGGCGAGATCGGCCGCAACCGCGCGATCGAGGTCGGCATCGTCGGCGACACCGGCATGGTGATGGAGCAGCTCACGAACGCGGCGAAGCAGAGCCGCTTCGAGCCGACGCTCTACAAGACCTGGACCGACGAGATCCGCCGCATCGACCGCGAGAAGCGAGCCGCGACCGAAGGGGAGATGCGCTCCGACGCGGTGCCGATCAACCCGGTCCGCGCGTGCACGGAAATCGACGGCGTCCTCGACGAGGACACGATCGTGATCGGCGACGGCGGCGACTTCGTGGGAACCGCCGCGAACGTCCTCAAGATCCAGAAACCGGGCCACTGGCTCGACGCGGGACCTCTGGGCACGCTCGGTGCTGGCCCGGGCTTCGCGATGGCGGCGAAGCTCGCGAAGCCGAAGAGCAACGTCATCATCGTCTACGGCGACGGCTCGTTCGGGCTGAACGGCTTCGAGTTCGAGGCGATGGCGCGCCAGAGGATCAACGTCGTCGGCGTGATCGGCAACGACGCCGCCTGGCAGCAGATCCGCCGCGGACAGGTGCAGATCTACGGCCCGGACCGCGCGATCGCGTGCTCGCTCGACTACACGCGCTACGACAAGGTCGGCGAGGCTCTCGGGTGCCACGGCGAGCATTGCGAGAAGCCCGACGAGATCCGTCCGGCCCTGCAGCGTGCGCTTGCGGCGAACCGCCCGGCGATCGTGAACATCAAGATCGGCACGAGCGACTTCCGCAAGGACGCCATCTCGGTGTGAACGGATGGCGGAGCGGACGGCCGGCATCATCGTCATCGGGAACGAGATCCTCTCGGGAAAGGTGACCGACGAGAATTCGCCGTACCTGGCGTCCGAGCTGCGCCGGCTCGGCGTGGCGCTCCGCCGCATCGTCACGATCCCCGACGAGGTGGACCTGATCGCGGAGGAGACGCGCGTCTTCCACGCCGCCTTCGACTTCGTCTTCACCTCGGGCGGCGTCGGCCCGACGCACGACGACGTGACGATCGAGGGCATCGCGCGCGGCCTCGGCCGAAAGGTGATCCGCCATCCCGAGATGGAGGAGAACATCCGCCGCTTCTTGAAGGACAACGTGAACGCGGCGCACCTGAAGATGGCGGAGGTCCCGGAAGGCGCCGTGCTCGTGCACGACGCGGAGCTCGGCTTTCCGACGATCCTCGTCGAGAACATGTACATCCTCCCCGGGATCCCGGAGATCCTACGGAAGAAGTTCGAGGGGCTGCGCGCGCGCTTCGCGACCGAGCCGTTCCATTTGCGCGTGATCTACACGCGTTGGAGCGAGAGCATGATCGCGGAGTCCCTCAACCAGACGATGGTCGAGTTCCCGGAGCTGATGCTCGGAAGCTACCCGAAGATCGACAATCCGGAGTATCGCGTGAAGCTGACGATCGAGTCGAAGGACGGCGACTACGTGCGCCGCGCCTTCGATCGTCTGCTGGGCTTGCTGCCCGCGGAAGCCGTCGTCCGGACCGAGTGAGTGGCCGCGCGGCGGGGGCCGCGCGCTGGAGGTGGAGGAGCCCAATGGGTGGCGTAGGAATGGGATCGACGCGGTTTGGTCTCGTGCGTCGTCGGCGGCTGGTCGTCGCCGTGGTGATGAGCTCGGTGCTGGCGCTGCCGGTGCATGCGCGTGCGGAGAACGCCGACGAGGGCGGCTTCTGGAAGGAATTCGGCCTGGGCGTCGGCGCCGTCGTCACGAACGTCGTCTACATGCCTGCCAAGTTCGTCTGGGCGACGATCGGCGCGGTCGTCGGCGGCCTCGCGTACGGGCTGACTCTGGGAAGCACGGAGACCGCGAACGCGATCTGGGAGCCGACCCTCGGAGGCAACTACGTGCTGACGCCGAGGATGCTCGCGGGCGAGGAGAAGTTCAGCTTCAGCGGCGCCGCGGAGACGACACCGCCTGCGACCCTGTCGGAGGACGAGGCGGCGAAGGATCCGCACATCCGCGAGTACGATGGGCAGTGGACGCAGTGAACCGGCCGGATCGCGGCGGCTGACTTGACGCGAGCGTGGGGCGGAGGCGCGTGGCGGTTCGCCGGCGCCGTCGGCCCTGGAGGACAGGTCCCGTCGCTGCGGCTGCCCGAGATCGCCTTCGCGGGGCGGTCCAACGTCGGAAAGTCGAGCCTGATCAACCGCCTCGTGCGGATGAAGGGCCTCGCGCGAACGAGCTCCACTCCGGGCCGCACGCAGCAGATCAACTTCTTCGTCGGGTCGGAGGAGATCGTTTTCGCCGATCTGCCGGGATACGGCTTCGCGAAGGTGCCGGTCAAGATCCGCGCGCAGTGGGCGGGTTTGATCGAGGAGTACCTGCGCGACCGGGACACGCTCCGCGGCGTGGTCGTCATCGTCGACGCGCGCCGCGGCGTCGGCGACCTGGACCGGGAGCTCCTCGGGTTTCTCGCCGAGCTCGAGCGGCCCGTCGTCGTGGCGCTCAGCAAGATCGACAAGCTTCGCCAGGCCGAGCGCGCGAAGTGTCTCCGTGAGCTGCCGGCGGAGGCCGCCGAGGCGATCCCGTTCTCGGCCGTGACGGGCGAGGGCGAGCGCGATCTCTGGCGTCGATTGACGGCTCTCGCGGCGCTTCGCTAGGAGGCTCGGCAAGGATGGGGGAGCGGAAGGCGGGCCGCGGCCGCAAGCGGAAGGCGGGAGCGACGGCAAGGCCCGCGAGAACGGCACGTCGTCGGCGCCCGGAGGACGCGATCGGCGTCTTCGACTCGGGCATCGGCGGATTGACCGTCCTCGAGGCGCTCTCGCGGCGCATCCCCCGCGAGCATCTGATCTACCTCGGCGACACGGCGCGCGTTCCGTACGGGACGAAGTCGAGCGAGGCGATCACCGCATACGCGATCGAGACGGCCGACTTCTTCGGGGAGCGCGGCGTCAAGCTAATGGTCCTCGCGTGCAACACGACCTCCGCGCTGGCGATCGACGTCCTCCGCTCGCGCTATCCGATCCCGATCATCGGCGTCGTCGAGCCCGGAGCGCGTGCGGCGCTCACGGCGACGCGGAACGGGCGCATCGGCGTGATCGGCACGGAAGCGACGATCGCGAGCGGCGCGTACCCGCGATGCCTCCGCGCGCGGGCTCCCGACGTCGAGATCTTCACGCGCGCCTGCCCGCTCTTCGTCCCGCTCGCGGAGGAGGGCTGGACCGAGAACGACATCGCACGCCGGACGGCTTCGTTCTACCTCGCGAGCTTGAAGAAGAGCGGCATCGACACCCTGATCCTCGGCTGCACGCACTATCCGCTCCTGCGCAAGGTGATCGCGGACTTCCTCGGTCCGAGCGTCCGCCTCGTCGACTCCGCCGAGGAGACGGCGCGCGAGGTGAGGCGCGTCCTCGCGAGCGACGGCATCGCGCGATCGAAGGGGAAGGGCTCGGCGAGCTTCTTCGTCACCGACGCGGCCGATCGCTTCATGCGGATCGGGGAGCGCTTCTACGGCGCCACGGTGGCGTCCGCGGTTCGCGTCGTCCTCAAGGGGGGGTGACGGCGGTGGGTCGCCGCGGCGCGATCGCGCTCCTGCTCGCGGCGGCGACGGTCGCAGTCTTCCTGCCTCTCCGGAACGCGGGGTTCGTCAACTACGACGACCCCGGGTACGTCTACGAGAATCCCGTCGTGGCGCAGGGGCTCTCTCCCGGCGCGGTCGCGTGGGCGTTCGGCAGCTTCGCCAAGGCGAACTGGCATCCGCTGACGTGGCTCTCGCACATGCTCGACGTCGAGCTCTTCGGGCTCGATCCGGGTGCTCACCATCTGACGAGCGTGCTCCTGCACGCGCTCTGCACGGCGCTCGTGTTCGGCTTCTTCGCGTGGACGACGGGACGAGACGGGCCGAGCGCGCTCGTCGCGGCGCTCTTCGCTCTCCATCCGCTGCACGTCGAGTCGGTCGCGTGGATCTCCGAGCGAAAGGACGTGCTGTCGACGGCGTTCTTCTGGGCGACGCTCTGCGCGTACGTCGCCTGGGTGCACCGCGGAGGAGCCGGCCGCTACGCGCTCGTTGCGCTGCTTCTCGCGGCGGGCCTGATGGCGAAGCCGATGCTCGTGACGCTCCCGTGCGTCCTTCTCCTTCTCGACTTCTGGCCGCTCGGCCGTGTGCAGGTAAAGAGCAGCGCTCGCCTCGTGGTCGAAAAGCTCCCGCTCTTCGCTCTCGTCGGGCTGGCGAGCGTCGTCACGCTCGCGGCGCAGGGGGCCGCGGGGGCGGTGATCGATGCGCCCCGGCTGCAGGTCGGGACCCGACTCGCGAACGCGGCGACGGGGTACCTCTGGTACGTCGAGAAGCTCTTCTGGCCGAGCCATCTCGCGGTCCTCTATCCGCATCCGGCGCTCGTCGGCGCCAGTGGCCCCGGTCTCGCGCACGTGGCGCTCGTCGTGGCCGTGCTGGCGGGCGTGAGCGGGATTGCGATGCAGCAGGCGCGGCGGCGCCCGTACCTTCTCTTCGGATGGCTCTGGTTCGTCGGGATGCTCGTCCCCGTGATCGGGCTCGTCCAGGTGGGACAGCAGGCCGTCGCCGATCGCTACGGCTATCTGCCGCTCGTCGGACTCTTCGTGATGCTCGCCTGGCTCGGGGCGGAGGTCGCAGCGCGCGGAGCCGCGGCGCGCGCTGCGGTCGTCGTCGCTTCGCTCATCGCGTTGGTCGCCTGTGCGGCCGCGAGCCGCGCGCAGCTTCGCCACTGGCAGGATGCCAGGAGTCTCGCGGAGCACGCCGTCGCCGTAACGGAGGGAAACTTCGTCATGCACTACAACCTCGCGATCGCGCTCGAGACCGAGGGCGACACGGAGGCGGCGATCGTCCACTACCGTGAGGCGATCGAGCTCCTTCCGGGACGTCCGGATTTCCACGGGCGTCTCGCCGCGGCACTCGCGCGGAGCGGCAGGGCGGGGGAAGCGGCGCGGGAGCTTCGGCGCGCGATCGACGTCGCGCCCGGCGAGGCGGAGGCCTACAACAATCTCGCGTGGCTCCTCGCGACGAGCCCGGACCCGACGGTCCGCGACGGGCGAGAGGCACGCCGCCTCGCGGAGGAAGCCCTGCGCCTCGGCGACCCTCGCGATCCCCAGCTTCTGGACACCCTCTCCGCGGCGCAAGCGGAGAGCGGCGACTTCCGGGCGGCGCAGCGAAATGCCCTCCGTGGTGCGGCTCTCGCACGCCAGGCCGGCGACGCAGCGCTCGCCGCGGCGATCGAAGAGCGCGCACAGATCTACCGGGTCCGCCGACCATACCGGGACGAGAGCGCGGGTGACGTGCGCGGGTGAGCGCCGGCGCGCTGCATGGTTTCTTTGCAGACCGAGAGGGGTTCTGGTTACCCTGAGGGGCTGACCGGGCGCCACGAGCTCGGACTCGGATCGGGGTCGGAAGGATGCTGGGCGGCGTCGTCAGAAAAGTCTTCGGAACCAAGAACGATCGCGAGCTGAAGAAGCTCTGGCCTCTCGTCGACGAGATCAACGCGCTCGAGCCGGAGATACAGGCGCTCAGCGACGACGAGCTCCGTGGTCGGACCGCTTCGTTCCGCGAGGAGCTCGAACAGGGCGCCGAGCTCGATTCGATCCTGGTGCCGGCCTTCGCCGTCGCCCGCGAAGGGTCACGGCGCGCCGTCGGGATGCGGCCGTTCGACGTGCAGCTCCTCGGCGGGATCATCCTCCACATGGGCCGGATCGCCGAGATGAAGACCGGCGAGGGCAAGACCCTCGTCGCGACGCTGCCGGTCTACCTGAACGCGTTGACAGGGCGCGGCGTGCACGTGGTCACGGTGAACGACTACCTGGCCCGGCGCGACGCGGAATGGATGGGCCGAATCTACCAGTTCCTCGGCCTGACGGTCGGCGTCATCGTCCACGGGATCGACGACGCGACCCGTCAGGCGGCCTACCGCGCCGACATCACCTACGGTCAGAACAACGAGTTCGGCTTCGACTACCTGCGCGACAACATGAAGTTCTCGCTCGACGACTACGTCCAGCGCGAGCTCAACTACGCGATCGTCGACGAGGTCGACTCGATCCTGGTCGACGAGGCGCGTACCCCGCTGATCATCTCGGGTCCGGCCGAGGAATCGACGGAGCTGTACGCCGTCGTGAACCGCGTCGTCCCGCGCCTCCAGCCGGGCCGGAAGCCCGAGAAGGGGGAGGAGGAGGAGGGCGACTACTTCGTCGACGAGAAGATGAAGCAGGCGATCCTCACCGAGCAGGGGTACGCCCGCTCGGAGGAGCTCCTCGGTATCGACAACCTGCATGACCTTCGCCACCAGGACACGCTCCACCACCTGACGCAGGCGCTCCGCGCGCACGCCCTTTTCAAACGCGACACGGACTACGTCGTGAAGGACGGCGAGGTCATCATCGTCGACGAGTTCACCGGCCGCATGATGCCGGGACGCCGCTGGTCCGACGGCCTCCACCAGGCGGTCGAGGCCAAGGAAGGCGTGAAGGTCGAGCGCGAGAACCAGACCCTCGCGACGGTCACGTTCCAGAACTACTTCCGGATGTACAAGAAGCTCGCCGGCATGACGGGCACCGCCGACACCGAGGCCGTCGAGTTCAAGAAGATCTACAAGCTGGACGTCACGGTGATTCCGACCCACCGGGACATGGTCCGCATCGACAACGCCGACGTCGTCTTCAAGACCGAACCGGAGAAGTTCGAGGCGGTCCTCGACGAGATCGAGGAGTGCCACGAGCGCGGGCAGCCGGTCCTGGTCGGTACGATCTCGATCGAGAAGTCCGAGCGGCTCTCGGCGCTGCTCAAGCGGCGCGGCATCCGGCATCATGTGCTGAACGCGAAGCAGCACGGCCGCGAGGCGGAGATCATCGCCCAGGCGGGCCGCCCGGGACAGGTCACGATCTCGACGAACATGGCCGGCCGCGGTACGGACATCGTCCTCGGCGGCAGCGCCGAGGCTCTCGCCGTCGCGGAGCTCGGGCGCCGCGATCCGAACGACCCCGACTTCCAGGCGCTGGTCGAGAAGTATGCGTCGACCTTCGAGGAAGATCGCGGGAAGGTCCTCGAGGCGGGCGGTCTCCACATCATCGGGACCGAGCGGCACGAGTCGCGGCGCATCGACAACCAGCTCCGCGGCCGATCCGGCCGCCAGGGCGACCCGGGGTCGTCACGCTTCTTCCTGTCGCTCGAGGACGACCTCCTGCGCATCTTCGGAGCCGAGCGCATCCAGGGCCTGATGACGCGTCTCGGAATGGAGGAGGGCGAGCCGATCGAGCACCGGATGCTGACGCGCGCGATCGCCAACGCGCAGGCGAAGGTCGAAGCGCACAACTTCGACATCCGGAAGCACCTCCTCGAGTACGACGACGTCATGAACAAGCAGCGCGAGGTGATCTATCACCGGCGCCGCGAAGCCCTCGCCGGCGAGCGACACGAGGAAGAGGTCGGCGAGATGATCGAGGACCTCGGCGCCGCGCTCGTCGCTTCGGTCGTCGACGACGACCTTCCCTCGGGCGACTGGGACTGGGACGCGATCCGGAACGCGGTGCTCGAGCGCTTCGGATTCCGCTTCGATCTTCCGGAGGAGGACCGCGAGGGCCTCACGCCAGAAGCCCTGGAAGCGCACATCGTCGAGGCCGCGAAGGAGATCTACGACCGGCGCGAGGCCGAGTTCGGGGAGCCGATGATGCGGCATCTCGAGCGCGTGCTCATCCTCGGGACGATCGACCAGCAGTGGAAGGACCACCTCCGCAGCATGGACCACCTGAAGGAAGGCGTCGGTCTACGCGGCTACGCGCAGGTGAACCCGCTGCAGGCCTACCAGAAGGAAGGCTTCGCGCTCTTCGAGGACATGATGGACCGCATCCTCGGCGAGTCCGTGCGAAAGCTCTTCACCGTCCAGGTGGTGCGCGAGGAGGACGTCGAGCAGCTCGAGGAGCGTCGTCCGAAGCAGCGCATGACGCTGAGCCACGGCGCCGTCACGGCGGCTGCGGCTGCGCCGGCCCAAGCGGACGCAGACAGGGTCGGCCGCAACGACCCCTGTCCGTGCGGCAGCGGCAAGAAGTACAAGCGCTGCCACGGACGCTAGCCTGCATTTCTCACCAGATCCCTACTGCGGCGGCCGATAGCACCGAATCTTCGCGAGCTTCTCCCTCCGGGCTCCTCGACGTACTGTTCAAGTACGCCTGCGTTGCCCTCCGGTCCGAGGCTCGCGAATCTCCCGCACTCTCGACCGCCTCGCGACGTGATCTGGTGAGAAATGCAGGCCGGAAGCTCGAAGCTTCGATGACTCGCGGGCGAGCGCGGCTCGCCCGCGCCCGAGTCTCCGCGAGAGGCGTATCGCCGAGGCTGACTCGCGCGGAGTCAGCCTCGGCGTCGTCGTTCAGCGCTTCGCGCCGAGCACGCTGTCCTTGAAGGTCTTCGAGACCGTGAAGCCGACCTTCTTCCGCGCCGGGATCTTGATCGCTTCTCCGGTCTGCGGGTTGCGGCCCATGCGGGCCTTCATCTTGCGAAGGCGAAGGATGCCGAGACCCGGAATCTTCACGGGCTCGCCCTTCTTGACCGACTTGCAAGCCGTGTCGACCAGCGCCGTGATCAACTGATCTGCCTGCTTCTTCGTGATGTCAGCGGACGTCGCGAGCTTCTCCAACAACTGTGACTTCGTCATTGCACACACCCCCTCCTCAAGCTGGTGATTCTCCCTTGCCGCAAACGGCGGGCGAGGCGCCTCTTACGAAAGCTCGTCGCGGCTGTCAAGGACTTCACGACATCGAAGGCGCGAAAAGTCGCTCCCAGAGCGGATTTTCGCGATCAGAGGCGTTTCTCGAGCGCGCTCACGTAGGCTCGAATGCGCGCTGCGTTCGCGCCGAGATCACCGCGGCCGTCGCGCGACTTCGATCGCATGTCGACGACGCTCTTGCCGCCGCCGTCACGCACGCGGATCGCGACGTCGTCCTCGAAGCCGAAGATCGAGCTCTGCGAGACGGCTTCGATCTGTCCCGCTTGCGGATCGTTCCAGACGACCGTCCAGCTCGGCATCTCCCTCGCCGTCGCGAGAGCGAGTGCGAATGCCTCCTTCATGGGCATGTCGGGCCGCACCGGCTGGAGGTCGGAGCAGCAGCTCTCTTGCTGGGGAGCGAAGCTCGGGTCGTAGCCGAGGTTGCGACCCTGGTTCGCCGGAAGACCGGCCGCGTTCTGGAAGCTCGGTGGATTGCTCGTGTCCGTCGTGAAGTCGTTGATCATCGGACCACCGGGACGCGTCGCGAGGAGGGAGAGGGAGACGAAGATCATCGCGCCGACGAGTGCGCAGGTGCGACCGAGCCCGGAGAAGCCGCGGCCGCGCGCCGCCTGGACGAGGCCCGTTGCGGCGACGACCGTCGAGAGGAGGCCGCCCAGCGCGAAGATGGAGAACGCGGCCAGCGCCGGGGTGACGCGTCCCCAGCCCAGTGCGGGACCCGCCAAGAGCAGCGCCGCGCCGAGTAGCCCCAGGTTGTTCATGCCATCCCCCGATCGACGATTTGGCGCGCGGATATTGGCCGTTTCTCGTCGGACAGGCAAGGATCGCCCGGGCGTCTGCGACGTTGACTTGAGCGCGGACGGTCTGCAAGAAAGCCCTTCTTATGAGATCCATTGCCAGCTCGATCACGACCTTCTTTTCAATCGGAGCACTCGCTCTCGCGGTGGGCGCGTGCTCGAGCGAAGAGAAGTCCGCTCCGCCACCTCCCCCCGCGGCCGAGGCGGTCGCACCTGCGGCACCGGCGGCTCCCGCGGCTCCGCAAGCAGCCGCTCAGGCGGCACCGGCCGCCGCGAAGCCGGGGATGGCGATCTCGCCGGACGGCCCCGCACCGGGCGAGGAGCCGGGCCTCCTGACCGCGTTCGCGGACGCGGACGAGTCGATCGGCGACGTGCCGCTGACGGTGCAGCTGAACGTCGACATCATCGACAACACGGGCACCCCGCCCTTCACCTTCATCTGGGACTTCGGGGACGCGACCGAATTCAGCACCGAGCAGGCGCCGAAGCACGTCTACGAGGTCCCCGGCAGCTTCCGTGCGAGCGTCATCGTTACGGACTCGAAAGGGGAGAAGGACCAGGACTACGTCGACATCTCGGTGAACGAGCCGCTGCCGGAGGGGGCGATCACCGCGGAGCAGCTCATGGAGATCATCCCGCCCGGCACGGTCGCGCCCGAGCTGAAGGGGATGGAGGACCGGATCCGCGCGAAGTAGCGGCCTCGGCGATCAGGGAAGAGACGAAAGGCCCCGGGGATCACTCCCCGGGGCCTTTCCCTTGGTCGAGCGACCGGGCGTTGGGTACGCCCGGGAACGGTCAGAAGCCTAGAAGCTCGCTCCGTCGAGGAACGCGCCGCTCGGCGACTGGCAGTAGATCATCGGGTTGAACAGCTTCACGAGCCCGTTGATGAAGCCCGCGTCGCCAGCATAGTTGTGGCACGGCGGAAGGTTCGCCAGGGCGCCGATCGAGGCGAGATACTTCGGAATCACGCCCTTCTTCGAGTTGTTAATGCAGGGTCCGACGCCCGAAGGCTTGTTCTTCGAAGCGTTGCCCGCGCCCTTGCTGTAGCACTTGGCCGCGCCGGAGGCGAGCTTCGAGCCCGCGCCCGCGGCCTTGCCGATGTCCTTGAACACGGTCGGGCTCGGCGAGATCCATCCACCGCCGAACTCTGACGGGAGCAAATCGCCCGCGAGGTAAGTTGCCGCCATCACCGACGACGCGGAAAGCGCCACGGCGAGGGCGGTCATGGTTCCCAAGAATTTCTTCATACGAATCCTCCTATCCACAGGGGGTTGGGGGTCTGGCCGTGGCTACCGTTTCGCAATAGGAGTCGCTCGACCGACGGAAAGTGCGCATGTGGTTGGCCCCGGCTGCAGCTGCATCGGTGATGGTCATACGATCCGGGTAAGAGATGAGTCAACGGATTTATTCCCGGCTGAGCGGGTAATTCCGGGATCGTTCCACACCGCGGGAGAGAATCGACCCGCGTAGCGCCCCGTTCACGGCCCGGTTTGCGGGGGGTTTGCCGCAGCGGCGCCAGGGTTGGGCAATTGCTATCGGGGCGGCTCATGCCTCCGCCCGACGGACCCGCTTCCCGAGACGACGAGCCGCTGGCGTGGCTGCCCCCCCTGCTGATGGCGGCGCTGGTCCTGGTCGTCGTGGTGTGGGTCGTGCGCCGAACGAGCTGGTACCTCGCCGTCGATCAGTTCGGGTATCTGACCTTCGCGAGCGATCTGACCGCGGGGCGGGTGGTCCACGACTGGCCCCTCGTCGGGACGCTGAAGTCGTTCTTGCCGAAGCACCTCGACGCGGACGTACTCGCACAGACGTACGTCCTCCACGACGGCTCGCTCTTCTGTCGGTACGCGCCGGGATTTCCGCTCGTGCTCGCAGGTGCTTCACTCCTCTTCGGAGAGCTCGCGCCGCACTACGTGAACGCGTCGGCGGTCGGCCTCCTGCTGGTCTGCGTCTACTGGGTCGCGCGACGCGTATTCCGCTCCGCGTGGCTCGGCCTCTCGACCGCGCTTCTCGTCACGCTCCTTCCGAACCATCTCCTCCTCTGGTCGATCTCCCCGCTCCGCGACGTGCCAGCGCACGCCGTCGCGCTCGCGGGGCTCGGCACCCTCGTCCCGGCGAGCGGCGCGAGGCGATCGCCTTGGCGATTCGCCGTCGCGGGGCTTCTCCTGGGCTTCGCCGTGAGCATCCGCGTGGACGCCGTTCTGTACGCGCTGCCCGCGGTCGGGCTTCTCGCCTTCTGGCGACCGCTCGGTGCGCGCGACCTCGCCGCCGGCGCGATCGCGGTCGCGATCGGCGCCGCGCCGCTCCTCGCATACAACGCGGTCGCGACCGGGAATCCGCTTCGCCCGACGCAGGCGATGGAGCTCGACCACGTCCTCTCCTCCCGGGATCACGGCGAAGAAGACACGGAGGGGGGAGTCTGGTCGGCGCTCGCCGCCGTCTCGCTTCCATCGGAAGCGTACGCGCAGCCGGGCGGAGCGCGAAAGACCCGCGCCGAGCGACTCCTGCAGGGCGGGGGCCTCCGGCTGCGGCATCTCCGCGAGACGCTGCCGAGCAACCTCGCTCTCTTCGTCGACATCTTCGGAGCGCTCGGCCTCGGCCTCGGCGCGCTCGGTGCGATCCTGGCGCTCCGTCTGCCGGCGCTCGCGGTGCTCACAGTGCCGTACTGCGTGATCGCGACGCTCTTCTTCAGCCTCTGGGCGAGACCCGATGCGCGCTACCTCGCGGGTGCGATCCTTCTGCTCACGTTTCTCGTCGTGCGCGGAGCGAGCGGCTTGATGGAGCTGCCGGCGATGCTGCGCCGGTTCGGGCGAGGAGCCCCGGCGCTTCTCGCCGCTGTCGGGCTCGCGGGCGTGATCTGGCTCGCGGGGACGCCCGACCCGAGCGCGGCGGGCGCGCTGCCGTTCGTGATCCTCGTTCTCGCAGGCGCGATCGCGATTGGTCTGGCCGCAGCGGTGCTGCCCGGAGCGGACCGGCGTCGGCATCTCTTCCCCGTGATCCTCGGGCTCGCGCTCGCCTCCCTCACCGGCTGGAGGACCGTGCAGGGGATCGGACAGCTCGCGAGCTTCCAGCGGCCCGCGGTCGAGCAGGCGCGTGCGACCCTCTCCGCCGCCCTCGGCGACCGAGCGGTCGTGATCACGACGACGGAGGTCGGGCGGCCGGCGGAGAACATCAATCATTATACGGATGCGAGCGCGCTCTACCTCGACGAGGTCGTTCGCTGGGGCGTATCGCCGGGCTTCCTCCTGGATCGGCTCCTCCAGGACGGGTTCGAGGTCTACCTCCTCCTGCCGCCGTCTGCGGCGCGCCTCTGGCTCGAGAGCGAGTACGTCTATCCGTTCTTCCAGCCGCAGCTCGTCGCCGACATCCCTCCGGATCGTGCGCGCGATTACTTCGTCGCCTCCGCGCGCCACCAGGGCGTGCGGCTCTGGCTCGTGCAGATGCATCGGCGGCCGAGGCCCCTCACGGCCGAGGAGATCCGGAAGTTCCAGCAGGGCGGCTGAGAGGAGAAGTCCGCGCAGCGGCCCACTCGAGCGCGCCCCGGTAGGCGAGGAGCAGGCAGGCGACGTGCGCGAACAACGCGTACCGGATGTGCACGAGGTCGGCGGTGAACGAGAACACCGCGGCGTTCCCGAGAGCGAAGGCGAAGACCGGCACCCAGCGCGGCTGGAGGACTTCGCGGAGCCAGCGAGAGCGCCGCAGGCACGCGACGATCGCGAGCAACGTCGCCGCGAGGAAGATCGCCCCGGCGAACACCCCCAGGACGAGGGAAGGACCCGGGCGGTGGTCGGCGAGCGCCGCCCACGTCCGCGGCGTCATCTCGGAGTGCCGGCGGTACGCCGCGACCGGGGCTCCCTCGAGCGCCCACGCGACGAGGCGTCCGTACCACGACGGCGTCGCGATCGCGTGCTCGGCCAGATCCGAGACGGAGTCGGCCGCGATCCTGCCCGCGTGGCGCCGGAGCGCCGCGACGGCCAGCTCCTCCGTGAGCGCGCTCCGCCGCTCCGGGTCGCTCCGGGTGATCTCGTTGACGACGCGCCACGTGTTGTGGATCCGTGCATCGTAGAGCGCGGCCGCTTCGGGCGAGAGGAGACGCTGGGTCTCCGGCGAAAGATCGCCGCGGATCGAAGCGAGGTGCGGATGGATGACGCGCTGATTCAGGACCGTCGTGTAGAGGTCCCATCTCCCGCGCTCCTCGTGCACCGCGCGATGCCAGAGGAGCGTTCCGACGACCGCGGCCGCCGTCGCGCCGATCGCCAGCGCGTGTCCCCACCGGGTGCCTGCTCCGGAGAAGCGCCACACGACGACGCTCGCGAGGGCCGTCCCCAGCCAGACCCATCCCTTCTCCGGACGAAGGGAGGCCGCGACCAGCACCGCGAAGAAGAGGAGCAGGGCGGTCCGGAGCCGCGGCGCGTCCGCGAGCGCCACGCGCGCGAGCGCGGCGCACGCGACGAGCGAGGCCGAGAGGCAGAGCCCGTCCGTCAGGATCGAGAGCTGGAAGTGCGCGACGAGTGGGTCGAACGCGAGAGCGCCGACGAGCGCGGCGCCGCTCGCCGCGGTGGCGCGTCTTCCGAGCCGCGGGGCGAGGAGGTCGAGCGCCGCGAACGAGCGGACGAACCAGGCGACGGCACCGATCCCGACGAGGATCTGGAAGATCTGGAGCGTCGTCAGAATCCGCGGAGCGGCGCACGGGAGGCGCGCCATCGCACGCGGCGTCTCCCACGCGAGATGACGCGGGAATCGCGGGCTCCCGTCGAGTCCGTCGACGATGCGGAGCAGCGCCGGATACAGCGGACCGCGGAACGCGTCGACCCCTCGACCGCGCGAGAGCCGCAGGTACTCGACCGTGTCGCCGTAGTGCGGGACGCGCCCGAGGTTCAGGAGACTCCACCCGATCCCGCTCGCCGCGAGCAAGCCCGCGACCGCGAGGATCGGCAGGATTGCGCGAGATCTCGGCTCGGTCGGCCTCATCGGCGACGGATCGCGGCGAGGCTATGCCCGGCGCGACGGGAAAGACCACCGCGATCTCGGCTTCGGATCAACCTCCCGACGAGGTCCCCGGCTCGCCGAGGCGGGCGCGAAGGATCTGGTTCACCGCCTGCGGATTCGCCTTGCCGCCCGTCGCCTTCATGATCTGTCCGACGAAGAAGCCGAGGAGCTTGTCCTTCCCGCCCCGGTACTCGGCGACCTTGTCGGGATTCGCGGCGAGGACCTCCTCGACCGCTCCGGTGATCGCGCCCGCGTCCGTGACCTGGCGAAGTCCCTTGCGCTCGATCACGTCGTCCGGCTCGGCTCCGCTCGCGAGCATCTCCTCGAGGACGGTCTTCGCGATCTTGCCGCTGATCGTGCCGTCGTCGATGCGCGCGACGAGGCGACCGAGGCTCTCGGCGGAGACGGGCCAGTCGCGGATCACGAGGGCCTCGTCGAGGCCGCGCTCGCGCACGGTCCGGAGGACGTCGCCCATCACCCAGTTCGAGAGCGCCTTCGGGTTCGGGTGCGTGCGGACCGCGGCCTCATAGTAGTCGGCGAGATCGCGTCGCGCCGTCAGCACGCCGGCGTCGTAGTCCGGGATCCCGTACTGCTCGACGAAGCGATCCCGCCGCGCCGCCGGGAGCTCGGGCAGCTCTCCCCGGATGGCCTCGATGCGCTCCCGCGGCACCTCGAGGGGAAGCAGGTCCGGCTCCGGGAAGTAGCGGTAGTCGTGCGCGTCCTCCTTCGAGCGCATCGCCAGCGTGCGGCCGCGATCGGCGTCCCAGCCGCGCGTCTCCTGTCGGACCGTGCCGCCGCTCTCGATCAGGTCGATCTGACGGCGGATCTCGCTGTCGATCGCGCGCTCGACGTTGCGGAACGAGTTGATGTTCTTGATCTCGGTCCGCGTCCCGAGCTTCGGGTCGCCCTTCTTCCGGACGGAGACGTTCGCGTCACAGCGGAAGCTTCCCTGCTCGAGGTTGCCGTCGCACACCTCGAGATACTGGAGGAGGGAGCGGAGCGTGCGGAGGTAGTCCGCGGCCTCGGCCGCCGAGGCGATGTCCGGCTCGCTCACGATCTCCATCAGCGGGACGCCGGCTCGGTTCAGGTCGACGAGCGAGTGTGCGTCGTCGGTATCGTGGATGTTCTTGCCGGCGTCCTCCTCCATGTGGATGCGCGTGAGCCGGACACGCTTCGTTCCCGCGGGCGTCTCGACGTCGATCCCGCCGCCGATGGCGAGCGGCTCGTCGAACATGCTGATCTGGTAGCCCTTCGGGAGATCCGGGTAGAAGTAGTTCTTTCTCGCCCAGCGGGCGCGTGTCGGGATGGTGCATCCGGTCGCGATCCCCGTGCGGATCGCGAACTCGAGAGCGCGCTCGTTCAGGACCGGCAGGACGCCCGGGAAACCCATGCAGACCGGGCAGGTGTGCGCGTTCGGAGCGGCGCCGAAGCTCGCGGAGCAACCGCAGAAGAGCTTCGACTCGGTCAGGAGCTGCGCATGCACCTCGAGGCCGATCACCGGCTCCCAGTCGCCGTAGTCCGGAGTCTCGTCGCGTGTATCGCTCATGCGCTTTGCTGCTCGCTCGCCTCGCTGCGGCCGCCGCTCGCCGCCCCGATCTCCGCCGGCCGGCGCTCGTGGAAGTCCGTCGCTCTCTGGTAGGCGTCGCCGGCGCGGAGCAGATCGGCCTCCTCGAACGGCGGCGCGAGGAGCTGGAGGCCGATGGGAAGGCCCGCTTCGTCGAACCCGCACGGCACCGAAAGCCCGGGGAGACCGGCGAGGTTCGTCGGGACGGTGAACACGTCCGAGAGGTACATCGCGAGCGGGTCCGCGACCTTCTCGCCGATACGGAAGGCGGTGCCCGGCGACGTCGGCGTCAGGATCAGGTCGCACGTCTCGAACGCGCGTCGGAAGTCGTTCCGCACGAGCGTCCGTACCTTTTGTGCCTTCCGGTAGTACGCGTCGTAGTAGCCGGCGGAGAGCGCGTACGTGCCGAGGAGGATTCGCCGCTTCACCTCCGCGCCGAAGCCCTCGTCGCGGGTGTGCCGGTACATCTCGAGAAGCTCGTCCGCGCCGCGCTTCGCGCGATGCCCGTACTTCACGCCGTCGTAGCGGGCGAGGTTCGAGGAGGCTTCCGCCGTCGCGATCAGGTAGTACGCCGCGATCCCGTACGAGGTGTGCGGCAGGCTCACGTCGACGACGGTCGCGCCGAGACCGCGGAGCGTCTCGATCGCTTCGCGAACGGACTTCTCCACCGCCGTCGCGATCCCGTCTGCGAAGTACTCTGCGGGAATCCCGAAGCGGAGGCCGCGCACGTCGCCCGTCAGCGCCGCGACGTAGTCGGGCACCGGCTGCGGCGCCGACGTCGAGTCGCGGGGATCGTGTCCCGCGATCGCGCCGAGCAGCACGGAGACGTCACGGACGGTGTGCGCGAACGGTCCGACCTGATCGAGCGAGGACGCGTACGCCGTCACTCCATAGCGCGAGACGCGGCCGTACGTCGGCTTCAGGCCGGTCACGCCGCAGTAGCTCGCGGGAAGCCGGATCGAGCCTCCCGTATCGGTGCCGAGCGCGCCGAGGCATTCGCCCGCGGCGACTGCGGCCGCGGAGCCCCCCGAGGAGCCCCCCGGGACGCGGCCCGGATCCCAGGGATTCCGCGACGGGCCGAACGCGGAGTTCTCGTTCGACGAGCCCATCGCGAACTCGTCCATGTTCGCCTTGCCGACGAGGACCGCGCCGGCACGCGCGAGCCGCGTCACCGCGTCGGCGTCGTACGGCGGGACGTAGTGCTCGAGGATGCGCGAGCCGCACGTCGTGCGGATGCCGTCGGTCGCGAACAGGTCCTTCAAGACGATCGGGATGCCGAGGAGCGGACCGCTCTCTCCGGCGCCGCGTCGGCGGTCGGCTTCGCGCGCGTCCGCGAGCGCGCGGTCGGCGGTCACCGTGAGGAGCGCGTGTACCGTCGGCTCGACCGCGGCGATGCGATCGAGCATCGCGCTCGCGAGGTCGGTCGCGGACAGCTCGCCAGCGGCGAGCGCGCGGCTCGCCGCATCGATCGTCGACGGTGCAGAGGAGCTCATGGAATCGGGAAGAGGCTATTCGGACGCTTCGATGATCTTGGGAACGCGAAGGTACGTTCCCTGGCGGTCCGGCGCCCGCTCGACGAGCTTCTCGGCGTCGTCGTCGTTGCTCGTCCGGTCGGGCCGCGTCGGCGTGGAATCGTCGCGCATGCTCGCGGTCGGCTCGACGCCGCCGGTATCGAGCTTCGCGAGCTGCTCGACGTAACCCAGGATCGACTCGAGCTCGCCGCGGAGGGCCGTTCTCTCCTCGTCGGTCAGGCCGAGGCGCGCCAGCCGCGCGATGTGATCCACGTCTTCCAGGGAGACCGGCATCTGTTATGCGTTAGCACGGCGTCGCGCGGAGCGGCAATTTTGCCGGCGCGGCCGGCGGTGGTGCACGATGTTCCCGGCGAGCTCGGGTCGTCCACCGGCCATCGCGAAAGAGGGAGCACCTGCATGGCGGACACGTCCAACCGCAAGACGGGGATCTACGTAACGGCCGGGCTTCTGCTCGTCCTCGCCGTCGCCGGTGCCGTCGCGCTCGCGCAGCTCGGAACGGAGCCCGGGCTCGACGTGCTCGAGCGCGTGCGCGAGGCCGGCGTGGCGACGGGCGTCGCGGGAGTGACGCGCGAGCTGCAAGGCGGCGGCATGCTGCCGTGGCTCCTCGTGCCGGTCGCGGGACCGATCCTCGTGATGCTGATCCTGCTCGTCTCGACGCGAGGGGGCGCGCGCACGTCCGCGTCGGCGTCCGCGGAGGGGACCCCGGAGGTGGCCGAGGATCCGGCCGACGCTCCGGCCGACGCTCCGGGCGCCGGCGGTCTCCGTCTTCTCGCGGCGTTCCAGGAGGAGGCGCGCCTCGTCGATTTCGTGCGCGAGGATCTCGACGGGTACTCGGACGAGCAGGTGGGTGCTGCCGTACGCGGGATCCACGCGGCGCTCCGCCGAGCGGTCGAGGATCGCCTGACGCTCGAATCGATCCTCGCGGGCGACGACGGGGACGTCGTCGAGGTCCCGGCGGACTTCTCTCCCGGCTTGATCCGCGTGACCGGCAATCCGTCGGGCGAGCCGCCCTATCGCGGCGTCCTGCGCCATGGCGGATGGCGTGCGACGGAGGTGCGGCTTCCCGTCGCGACGCCGGGCAGCGATCCGACGATCCTCGCTCCCGCCGAGGTCGAGGTCGGCGCTGCATGAGCGAGAGTCGTTTCGTCGTCGGGATCGACCTCGGCACGACCAACTGCGTCCTCGCGTACGCGAACACGAGTGAGGGCGAAGCGCCGCCGATCCGACTCTTCTCGGTTCCCCAGGTCACCGCGCCCGGCACGGTGGAGGAACGCTCGCAGCTTCCGTCGTTCCTTCTGATCCCGTCGGCAGGCGAGCTCGCGGCGGACGCGATTCAGCTTCCGTGGGGCGCTGCACCGCTCGGACGCGTCGTCGGCTCGCTCGCGGCGAAGCGTGCGGCGGAGTCACCCGAGCGCGTCGTGTCGTCGGCGAAGTCGTGGCTCTGCAACGCGCGCGTCGACCGCACCGCGCCGATCCTTCCGTGGGCCGCCGAGGGCGATCCCGGCGGTCTCGCCGCGGAGGAGCGTCTGTCGCCGCTCGAGGCTTCGACGGGCTATCTCGCGCATCTCCGCGATGCCTGGGACGCGACGATCGCCGCGGGCGACCCGGCGCTCGTTCTGGCCGAGCAGGATGTGTTCTTGACGGTGCCGGCGTCGTTCGACGCGGGTGCGCGCGAGCTCACCGTCCGCGCCGCGGGGGACGCCGGCTTGACGCGCGTCCATCTCCTCGAGGAGCCGCAGGCCGCCGTCTACTCGTGGGTACAGAGCTCCGGGGAGCGCTGGCGCGAGCTCGTCGGCGTCGGCGACGTGCTCCTCGTGTGCGACGTCGGCGGCGGGACGACGGACCTGAGCCTGATCCTCGTCGACGAGGAGGAAGGCGAGCTTTCGCTCCGCCGCGTCGCGGTCGGCGATCACATCCTTCTCGGCGGCGACAACATGGACTTGGCACTCGCCTTCGCGGTGCGCGAGCGGCTTCGGGCCGGGGGAACCAAGCTCGACGCGTGGCAGTTCCGCGGTCTCGTGCAGGGCTGCCGGGAGGCGAAGGAGCGACTTCTCGGCGCGGACGCGCCGGACGCGGTGCCGATCTCCGTCCTCGGCCGCGGCCGGAAGCTGATCGGCGGAACCGTGCGCACCGATCTCGCGCGGAGCGAGGTCGAAGCCGTCGTGCTCGACGGGTTCCTGCCGGCCGTGGCGACGGGAGCGCGCGTCGAGGACGCCGCGGGCGCGGGCCTGAGCGAGATCGGCCTGCCGTTCGCGCGCGATCCCGCGATCACGCGGCATCTCGCGACGTTCCTCGAGGCGCATCGCGGGAACGTCGCGTCCGCCGGCGGAACCGCTTCGGCTTCGCTCCTTCCGAGCGCGCTCCTCCTGAACGGCGGCGTCATGGCCGCGGACAGCATCCGCGGGCGTCTCGGCGAAGTGCTCGCGAGCTGGGCGAGCGAGTCGCAAGCGGCTGCGCCGCGGCTTCTCCCGGGCACCGATCTCGCGCACGCGGTCGCACGCGGTGCGGCCTACTACGGTCTCGCGCGACGCGGGCGCGGCGTGCGCATCCGCGGAGGGACCGCGCGCTCGTACTACGTCGGTGTCGCGAGCGCGATGCCGGCCGTCCCGGGACATCCGCCTCCGGTGAAGGCGCTCTGCGTCGTGCCGTTCGGGATCGAGGAGGGGACCGAGCTCGATCTGCCGAACAGCCGCTTCGGTCTCCTCGTCGGCGAGACCGCGACGTTCCGCTTCTTCGCTTCGACCGTGCGCGAGCAGGACTCGCCGGGGCAGGTGCTCGACGACTGGGAGACGGAGGAGCTCGAGGAGCTGGCGCCGCTGAGCGTCCGTCTCGAGGGCGAGAGTGGCGCCCGCGTCCCGGTGCACCTCGCGGCACACGTGACCGAGATCGGCACTCTCGAGCTCTACTTCGCCGGCGCCGAGACGCGGTGGAAGCTCGAGTTCACGGTCCGCGAGCCGAGCACGGCGCGGACGTGACCGATCCGAAGCGCTCGCCGCGGGCGGCCCGCTTCGTCGTCGGGATCGACCTCGGCACCACCAACACGACGGCGTCCTTCGCGCCGATCGGAGGCGGAGCGATCGAGTCGTTCGCGATTCCGCAGCTCGTCGCCGAAGGAGAGTGTGCGCTGCGGCCGATGCTTCCGTCCGCGCTCTATCTGGCGAGCGAGCACGACGTGCCGGCGGGCGCTCTCACGCTTCCCTGGGCGAAGGACGACCGGCGCGTGGTCGGCGTGCTCGCGCGTCGCCTCGGAGCGCGGATCGCGGGCCGCCTCGTGGTCTCCGCGAAGTCGTGGCTGTGTCATGGCGGCGTCGATCGTGAAGCGAAGATCTTGCCGTGGGGCGGAGACGTCGCGGAGAAGATCTCGCCCGTCGCCGCCTCGACCGCCGTCGTCGCGCACGTGCGGGCAGCGTGGGACGCGGACCATCCCGAAGCGCCGCTCGCGTCGCAGGAGGTCGTCCTCACGGTTCCCGCCTCGTTCGACGAGGTCGCGCGCGAGCTGACGGTTCGCGCCGCGGAGGAAGCGGGGCTCACGCGCGTCCGTCTTCTCGAGGAGCCGCAGGCCGCGATCTACGCGTGGATCGCGGCGCATCCGGATTGGCGCGAGCGGCTGACGGGTCTCGAGCGCGTCCTCGTCCTCGACGTCGGCGGAGGAACGACGGACTTCTCCGCGATCGCGGTGCGCGGCTTCGAAGACGAGAGCTCCGGGATCGAGCTCGAGCGCGTCGCGGTCGGTGACCATCTCCTTCTCGGCGGCGACAACATGGACCTGGCGCTCGCGCGCCGCGTGACCGACCGCCACGGCGCGAGCGGTCTCGACGCGGGCCGCTGGCAGCAGCTCACGGCGCTCTGTCGCGAAGCGAAGGAGCGGCTTCTCGGAAGCGAGCCGCCGGAATCGGTCGCGATCTCGATTCCCGGTCGCGGGCGCGGCGTCGTCGGCGGCGCGGTGCGCATCGACGTGGTCCGGGAAGACGTCCTCGCGGAGGTCCTCGAGGGCTTCTTTCCCGAGGCGACGCTCGCCGCGGAGCCGCAGCGCAGCTCCGGCGCGGGTCTCGTCGAGTTCGGACTTCCCTACGCGGCCGATCCGGGTGTGACGCGACACCTCGCGGCGTTCCTGCGCTCGAGCGGCCCGGCGGAGGAGGTCGCACCGGACGCGGTCCTCTTCAACGGAGGAGCCGTCAAGCCGGCAGCCGTTCGCGATCGCGTCCTCGATCGTCTGGAGCAGTGGTTCGGACGGCGGCCAGCGGAGCTCGCGGGCGCGGATCTCGACCTCGCGGTCTCGCGCGGCGCCGTCGCGTACGGTCTCGCGCGTCGTGGGATCGGCGTCCGGATCACGGGCGGAGCGGCGCGTGCGTACTACCTCGGCCTCGACGATCACGCCGACGCCGCGAAGCGCCGCGTGCTGTGCGTCGTGCCGCGCGGGATGGAGGAGGGCGCCGAGATCGACGTCCGCGAGCCGGACTTCATCGTGACGGCGAACGAGCCGGTGCGCTTCTCGGTCTACTCGTCGAGCACTCGGATCGGCGACCACGGCGGCACCGTGGTCGAGGCCGCTCCGGAGACTCTCGTTCCTCTGCCGCCGATGTCGACGGTGCTTCGTTTCGGCCGCTCGCTCGTGTCCCGCGAGGTGCCCGTGCATCTCCGCTCGAGCTTGACGGAGACGGGGACACTCGAGCTCTGGTGCCTTTCGCGCACGACGGACCATCGCTGGCGGCTGGCGTTCGACCTACGCGCGCACGATGTGGCCGCGACGGAGGAGAGTCCCGACGACGCGCCTCCGGCGCGAGGCGACGAGCAGTCGCTCGTGATCGCCCCGGAGCGCGTCCAGGCGGCGTTGGCCCTGCTCGAAGGTTGCTTCGCGGGAAGCGACGTGGAGCCGGTGACGCTCGGCCGCCAGCTCGAGGACGCTCTCGACGCGGGAAAGGACTCGTGGCCGATCGCGTGCATCCGCCGGCTCTGGGATGGGCTCTTCGCCCTCTCGCGCGGGCGCGAGCGCAGCCCGGCCCACGAAGCGCGCTGGCTGAACCTCGCGGGATTCTTCCTCCGTCCGGGCTTCGGGGAGGAGCGCGATCGCTTCCGCGCGGAGCAGCTCTGGCGTCTCTTCGAGCCGGGTCTCGTCTTCGCGAACGCGACGCAGTCGCGCGCGGAGTGGTGGACGATGTGGAAGCGTGTCGCGGGCGGCTTGACGCGCGCGCAGCAGGAGGTCCTGGGTCGCGAGATCCGCCCGGTCCTCGTTCCGGAGGCGCGGAAGCGCGGAAAGCCGCTTCGCTGGAAGGCTGGCAAGCAGGAGGAGCGCGAGATCTGGCAGGTCGCCGGCGCACTCGAGCTGCTGGAGCCGCGCGCGAAGGAAGAGCTTGCCTCGGCGCTCTCGAGTGGCATCGCGAAGGGACGCGCGGGCGACGCGGAGATCTGGGCCTTCGGCCGGCTCGCGGCGCGCGCTCTCGTCTACGGCCCCGCGAACGCGGTGATCGAGCCCGATCGGGTCGCTCGATGGCTCGAGCCGATTCTGTCCGGGTCGTGGACGCGGCCCGGTCCGACGTCGCTCGCCGTCGCGCAGGCGTCGCGGCGCACCGGCGATCGCGCGCGCGACCTTCCGCCCGAAGTCCTCGCGAAGGTCGCGGAGCGCTTGTGCGCGGCGCCAGAGGGCGCGCGCTATGCGCGCTGGGTGGAGGAGGTCGTCGCGATGGACGCGAGCCAGCAGGCCATGGTCCTCGCGGAGTCGCTGCCGAGCGGCCTTCGGCTTGCGTCCGGTGCCAATACGAACGCGTCTTGAGAAGAACCTCGCGCGGAGGCATCGGGCGGGATGCTGGATCCGCGGGGGAGGAACGAAGCGGGCATCGCCCGCGATCCCCGCGCGGCCCGCGGGCGCGCCGCCGAGGATGCAGCCTGCGCACTTCTCGTGCGCGAGGGCTACCGCGTCCTCGAGCGGAACGTGCGGCTCGCCGGCGCGGAGATCGACGTGATCGCTCGCGACGGCGAAGTGGTCGTCTTCGTCGAGGTCCGCTCGCGCTCGAGCCGGCGCCACGGTGGACCGCTCGAGACGATCGGCGCGACGAAGCGTGTTCGCATCGCGCGCGCCGCAAGCGCCTGGCTCGCCGCGCGGCAGCGTCGTGGCGGGAGGTACCCGCCCGCGCGCTTCGACGTCGTCGGTGTGGACTGGAAGGAGGGCATCCCGCTCTGCACGCTCGTGCGAAATGCGTTCGAGAGCCCTCTCTGAGACGGCTGCGCGGCGCCGATCGAGCGGCCCGCGGCGCACGCCCTTTCTCTGCGCCACCGGACGTGTTTACGAAGGAGCCGCATGCTCGACATCCGCCTCATCCGGGATGACCCCGACGCCGTGAAGAGCGGGCTCGCGACCGTCCAGTGCCCGCCTTCGGTCGTCGACGACATCCTCGCCGCCGATCAGCGGCGCCGGGACGCGCTGCACGATCTCGAGACGAAGCGCGCCGAGCGCACACGGCGATCGAAGGAGATCGGTGCGCTTCCGCCGGACCAACGGCAGTCGGCCGGCGCCGCGCTGAAGTCGCTCTCGACCGCGATCGCCGAGGCCGAAGCCGTCGCGGAGGCTGCGGAGTCGGAGTTCACGCAGAAGATGCTGGAGGTCCCGAACCTACCGCATCCGGACGTACCCGTCGGCCCCGACGACTCGGCGAACGTCGTCGTGCGGACCGCCGGAGAGCAGCGCTTGTTCCCTTTCACGCCGAAACCGCACTGGGAGATCGGTCCGGCGCTCGGCGCGATCGACTTCGAGCGCGGCGTCAAGATCTCCGGAAGCCGCTTCTACGTGCTGACGGGTGCGGGCGCGCGGCTGCAGCGCGCGCTGATCACGTTCATGCTGGACGTGCACACGCGACATCACGGCTACGTCGAGATCTACCCTCCGGCGATGGTGAAGCAGGAGTGTCTCGTCGGGACCGGCAACTTGCCGAAGTTCGGCGACACGATGTACCGCGACGCCGAGGACGACTTCTGGTTCGTGCCGACGGCGGAGGTTCCCGTCACGAACCTCTACCGCGACGAGATCCTCGACGGTCGCTCGCTGCCGATCCGTCACGTCGCGTACTCGCCGTGCTTCCGCCGCGAGCGCATGTCCGCGGGCCGCGACGTGCGGGGCATCAAGCGCGGCCACCAGTTCGACAAGGTCGAGATGGTGAAGTTCGTCGCTCCCGAGTCGTCCGACGCGGAGCTTCAGTCGCTTCTCGCGGACGCGGAGGACATCTGCGTTCGCCTCGGTCTCCCGCACCGCGTCTTGCAGATGTGCACCGGCGACCTGAGCTTCGTCGCGGCGATGAAGTACGACGTGGAGATATGGGCGCCGGGCTGCGGCGAGTGGCTCGAGGTCAGCTCCTGCTCCAATTTCCGTGACTTCCAGGCGCGGCGCGCACAGATCCGCTTCCGTCGCGAGGCGGGAGCGCGCCCCGAGCTCGTGCACACGCTGAACGGCTCGGGCCTCGCGCTGCCCCGCGTCCTGATCGCGGTCCTCGAGACGTACCAGCAGGAGGACGGCTCGGTGGTCGTGCCCGAGGCTCTCCGTCCGTATCTCGGCGGCGAGGAGGTACTCCGGCCGGCCGGCTGAAGCGTGCGCGAAGGGCACGCAACGCCGAGGTGGTCCGCGGGGCGACGTCGATGCGCATTCTCGTCCTGGTGAAGGAGGTTCCCGAGGTCTCCGACCTCGAGCTCGATCCGGTCACGCGGCGCCTGCGCCGCGAGGGGGTCGCGACGCTGATCAATCCGTTCGACCGGCGCGCGGTCCTCGAGGCGACGCGCCTTCGGACGGAGCTCGGAGGAAGCATCGCGGTCTTGAGCATGGGCCCGCCACAGACCGAGCGGAGCCTGCGCGAGTGTCTCGGGCTCGGCGTCGATCGCGCGTTCCACCTCTGCGATCCGGCGTTCGCCGGTGCGGACACTCTCGCGACGGCGCGTACGCTCGCGCGAGCCGCGCGGAAGATCGGCTTCGATCTGATCCTCGCGGGACGCTACAGCATCGACTCCGACACGGGTCAGGTCGGCCCGGAGGTCGCGGCCCTCCTCGGCATCCCGTTCCTCGGCGGCGTACGACGGCTCGTCGCGACGAAGACCGAGGCGGGCGCGCGGCTCGAGGTCGAGTGCGAGGGCGATGACGGCTTCGCCGATCTCGCGTGTGAGACGCCCGCCGTCGTCACGTGCACGGATCGCTGGAAGACGCGCGTCCCGCGCGTGCTCCCGGACGACGAGGCGGCCGAGCAAGCGAGGGTCACGCGCTGGACGAGCGCCGATCTCGGCGGAGCGGCGACGGACTACGGGCAGGCGGGCTCTCCCACGTGGGTCGAGGAGGTGCAGCCGGTCGAATCGAAGCGCGCTCGCCTCCGGCACACGTACGCGGACGAGCCCGAGGCGACGCGTACGTCGCTGCTCGCGACCGTCGAGAGCGCTCGCTCCGCGGCACGGAGCACGCACCGCGGCACGACGCCGCAACATCCGCGGCGGACCGATCCGAGCGGCGGGGTCTGGGTCATCGGCGAGCGCGCCCCGGACGGAGGGGTGCGGCCGGTCACCTGGGAGCTCCTGGGCGCCGCCGATGCTCTCGCGCGCGCGACCTCGACGGGCACGTCGGTTTTTCTACTCGACCCGCACCTTCCACCAGATCGCATTGTCCCTCGCTCTACCGATCACGCAGCTCTCGCAGGCGAGCTCGGGGCGCGCGGCGGGGATGTCCTGCTGCTCGCGGAAGGAGACCGGGCCGGGGCGGCGCCCGAGCGCGCACTCGCGTGTCTCGAGGCCGCGATCCGAGAGTACGCGCCGCGGATCGTTCTCGCTCCCGCGACGTCGCTCGGCCGCGAGCGCATTCCACAGGTGGCCGCGCGCCTCGGGCTCGGCCTGACGGGGGACGCGATCGGCGTCGCGCTCGACGGCGAAGGGCGCCTCCGGCAGCTGAAGCCCGCGTTCGGAGGGCAGGTGGTAGCGCCGATCCTGACCAAGACGAGACCGGAGATGGCGACGCTCCGCCCGGGTGTCCTCGATCCGGCGTTGCCCGATGCGGGCCGTCCGGCTGCGGAGCGGATCGCTCTTCCGACAACCGGTCCCGCCGCGGAGCGCATCGTCTGCTCGCGGCTCGTGGAGGAAGTGGATCGCGCGGGAGCCGACCTCGAGGAAGCGCGAATCGTCGTGTGCGTCGGCTTTGGTCTCGGCGAGGCGGGCGTCGCGCGGGCGCAGGAGCTCGCCTCGCGGCTCGGCGGCGTCGTCGCGGGAACGCGTCGTGTGTGCGATCTCGGCTGGCTGCCGCGCCAGATGCAGGTCGGGATCTCCGGTCGGAGCGTCGCACCCGACCTCTACGTTGCGCTCGGCGTGCGCGGCTCCTTCAACCACATGGTCGGGATCCGGCGCGCGCAAACGGTCGTCGCGGTGAACCGGGATCCCGAGGCCGAGGTGTTTGCAGGGGCGGACCTCGGCATCGTCGGCGACGCGACCGAGGTTCTCGAGATGCTGATCTCGGCTCTCTCCTGAGAGCTACTCGAGGATCTTCTTCTCGCGGATCTCGAGGTTCGGGCCGAGCGTGTAGACGAGCGGTACGCCCGTCGCGAGGTTCAGCTCGAGCACCTGCTCGCGCGTCAGCTTCTCGAGGTCCATCACGATCGAGCGCAGGCTGTTGCCGTGCGCTGCGACGAGAACGTCCTCACCGGCTTCGAGCGCGGGGCGGATGCGCTTTTCGAAGTAGGGCAGGGTGCGCGCCGCAGTGTCCTTCAAGCTCTCGCCCTTCGGCGGCGCGATGTCGTAGCTGCGCCGCCACTGGTGCACCTGCTCGGCGCCGTACTTCTCGGCCGTCTCCGCTTTGTTCAGCCCCTGGAGATCGCCATAGTGACGCTCGTTCAGTGCCTGGTCCCGCTCCACCGGAAGGTCGGTCGCGCCGAGCTCCTCGAGGACGATGCGGAGGGTCTCCTGCGCGCGCTGCAGCTCCGAGGTGAAGCAGCGCGAGAACGAGAGGCTCGATTCGCGCAATCGCGTGCCGGCGCGACGCGCCTCGGTGCGGCCCTTGTCGGTGAGGGGGACGTCGACCCAGCCCGTGAAGCGGTTCTCGAGGTTCCATTGCGATTCGCCGTGGCGAAGCAGGACGAGTCTGGACACGGTGATCCTCCGGAAGTTAGAGCGTGGAAGAGAGCGCGTGCGAAAAGGGAGGGCGCCATGAAGATCGTCGTCGACTTCGACAAGTGCAACAGCAACGCAGTGTGCCAGGTGGCAGCGCCCGAGGTCTTCGAAGTCCGAGAGGACAACTTCCTCTACATCCTCGACGAGAACCCGCCCGAAGGCCTGCGTGCGAAGGTCGAGGCGGCCGTCCGCGGCTGTCCGACGAAGGCGATCTCGCTCGAGGACTGAACGCTCACGCACGCTCCGGTTCATCCGGAGGGGGTGCCGGCGGGCCGCCGGTGATCGGCCGCTCCGGCTCGCCGATGCAGTAGGCGCAGCGGCAGAGCGCGCGCAGCTCCGGTAGAAGGAAGACGCTCTCGTGGCCGTCCGTCCAAGTGAAGAAGATGCTTCGATCGCCGAGCATCTCCACGTCGCCGAGCTGCGTTCCAGGGCCGCCGGGAAGCTCGCCCGCTTCGCGGAGCTTCGTGCAGTCGTCGCACGGGCAGTGGGCGCGGATGTGCGTGTACGGCATGATCGACTCGTGACCACCCTCCCAGTCGATGCCGAGAGCGTAGTGGCCGACGCGGCTCGTGCTGCGAATCTTCGGCGAAGCCACGACCGGAAGCGTAGGGCAGGGGCCTCCCCGCTACAAGGCGAGCGGGCGGGCCGGGCCGTCGCAGTCTCTTTCGCGGTTGCTCTCGCGTTCGTTGCGGTTCGGAGCGAGGTTGCGTCCCCGGCGCCGATGTCGTCGGCGGACGCCGAGCGGCGCATTGGCGAGAGCGTCACCGTCGACGCGCTCGTCGAGGGCGTGATCTGCTCGCCCCGGGCCTGCCTCCTCTCGCTCGGCTCGGGCTGGAGCGGTCTCGTCGCGACGATCGCGGCCGCGGACGTCGCGGGATTCCCGCCGCCCAAGGAGACGTACGAAGGCCGGCGCGTGCACATCCGCGGCGTCGTGGTCGAGCGCGAAGGGCGCCCGCGGATCGAGCTGACGGACCGATCGCGCATCGAGATCGTGCCCGAGGCGGCGCCGGCGTCCGCTTCCGGAAAGACCCGTTCGCGCGTCGTTTCGACTCGTCGCAGCGAGGGCGGGGCCGCCGGGGGCACGAGCGCTCCGACCGTCGGAGAGGAAGCATCCGCGCCGCAAGCCGCGCCGCCGCCTCGCACCGAGACGCGCGTTCAGGTCTCGGGCGGATTGCAAGGCGACGCTTCTCGGGTCGACGAGATCGTGCGCGAGCTTCGCGAGGAGGCCGGCGAGCCGTCACCGCTCGAGGAGCCCGGCGCGAGCGGCTCGCAGGCCACCGTGAGCGGACTCCGCGACCGCGTCTCCAAGCAGTCGCAGACGATCGAGTCCCTGGAAGGCGAGGTCGCTGCTCTCGAGGAGCGCCTCGCCGAGCTCGAGAGCCAGCCTCCGCCCGCTCCGCCTCCTCCGCCGGGATCGATGGAAGGCGTACCGCAGATGGAGCCGTACGTCGTGCCGGCGCGGAGCGGACTTCGCGAGCGACGCGTCCGCACGGGATGGTCGACGCAGCGTCTCGTCCGCGAGTTCGGCACGCCGCGCCAGGTCGAGCCGCTGCCGGGCGGCGGCTCCGTCTGGTACTACGACGGCGGTCGAGCGGTCACGGTCGGAGAGCGCGGGCGCGTCGTCTCCGCGACGGGCTTCTGAGCCTCGCTCGCGCGGACGGCCGAGAGGAACAACGGTGGCGGACACGCGGAGAGCGGGCGACGCGCGTCAAGCGTCGGGCTTCTTCGCCTCCTGGCTCGCGGCGGCCCTGCGTGCCTCGTCGCCGTCCGTGGGGAGATCGGAGGGCGGCCCCTCGTCGCGTCGGTCGAGCGCGTCGCGGAAGTCACGAAGAGACTTCCCGACGAAGCTCCCGAGCTCGGGGAGCTTGCGAGGTCCGAAGATCAGGAGCACCAAGACGAGGATGATGATCAGCTCCGGAACGCCGAGCCCGAACATGCTCGAGATACCAACGCGCGCGCCGACGTCTGTCAAGCGCGCGCGCGCATTTCGCGGGCGGTGCTGGTGAGCGCGACGCCGGCGACGTCCGAAGCGCCGCGCCTGGCGCGCTCGACGGCGATCGTCGGGAGCGCGGTCCTCGCGAGCCGCGTGCTCGGCCTCGTCCGCGAGCAGGTTTTTGCCGCTTTTTTCGGGGCGGGCCGCGAGCTCGACGCGTTCGTCACGGCCTTCCGCATTCCGAACCTGTTCCGCGACCTTTTCGCGGAGGGCGCTCTCTCGGCCGCGTTCGTCACGACGTTCGCGCAGAAGCTCGAACGCGAGGGGGAGCGGAGCGCGTGGCGTCTCGCGAACCTCGTCGTGCACGCCCTGCTGCTGGTCGTCGGCGGGCTGGTCGCGATCGGGATGCTCTACGCGGGAGGCTGGGTCGACGTGATCGCGCCGGGCTTCGCCGAGACGCCCGGGAAGACAGAGCTCACCGTCTCCCTGACCAGGATCATGTTTCCGTTCTTGCTCCTCGTCGCTCTCGCGGCCGTCGCAATGGGCATGCTGAACGCGAAGGAGCGCTTCGGCGTCGCTGCTTCCGCTTCGAGCTTCTTCAACCTCGGTTCGATCGTCGTCGGGGTCGCGACGGCGTGGTGGCTCGAGCCGGAGTACATGTCGGGGCTCTGGCGTGGCGAAGCGGGGACGAACGGAGCGGCCGCGGCGCGAGCGATCTCCGGCATGGCGGTCGGCACGCTCGTCGGCGGAGCGTTACAGCTCCTCGTGCAGGTGCCGTCGCTCTACCGGCTCGGCTACCGCTATCGCCCGGAGATCTCGTTCACCGATCCGGGGCTGCGCCGCGTTCTCGCGTTGATGGCACCCGCGACGATCGGCGCGGCCGCGGTCCAGGTCAACGTGATGGTCAACAACAACTTCGCCTCGACGCTCGGCGATGGTGCGGTGTCGTGGCTGAACGTCGCGTTTCGCTTCACGCAGCTCCCGATCGGTCTCTTCGGCGTCGCGGTGGGAGTCGTCGCCCTCCCGGCGATCTCGCGCAGCGTCGCACGGGAGGATGCCGGGTCGTTCAACGCGACCGTGGCTCGCGCGCTGCGTCTCGTGTTCGCGCTCACGCTTCCCGCCGCGGTCGGGCTCGCGGTCCTCGCGCCGGAGGTGATCGGCCTCGTGTACGAGCACGGCCGCTTCGGACCGCACGACACCGCGATGGCCGCGCAGGCGCTCGTCGCCTACACGATCGGGCTCGCCGGCTACGCGAACATCAAGGTGATCGTGCCGGCGTTCTATGCACTGGGCGACGCGCGCACGCCCGCTCTGGTGAGCTGCGCTTCGATCCTCGTCAACGCCGGCCTCAACTGGTGGGCGATCCACCGGCTCGGTCTCGGGCACGTGTCGCTCGCGCTCGTTACGTCCGCGGTCGCGCTCCTGAACTTCGCCGCGCTCTTCTTCGTTCTCGTGGGGAGAATCGGTCGGCTCCCGATCGGGAGCGCGGCCGCGCGGATCGCGCTCGCTTCGCTGGGCGTCGCGGTCGCGTGCTTCACGGTGCGCTTCGGAGTCGAGGCGATCGCGTCGCCTGCGACGTTCGCCGGCCAGGCTGTCGTCGTCGCGATCGCGATTCCCTCGGGCGTCGCGCTCTACGTATGGCTCGGCGCCCGGCTCGGCGTGGAGGAGATCCGGACCCTTCTGGATCGCGTCCGTGCGCGGATCGGCGCTTCGTAAGCGAGATGAGGCGAGGCGAGACGCCGCCGCGGATCGCGAGCTGGCCGACGGAGATCCGCTCGATCGGGCTGCCGAGCGGGCCGCTCGAGCTCGTCGCTGTGCGCGGCCTCGAGACGCTCCTCGATCGCGATCGGCTTCTCGCTGACGCCGGCATGGAGCCTCCGTACTGGACGCTCCTCTGGAGCGGGGCAGCGCTTCTCGCGGCCTTCCTCGACAGGCGCGAAGATCTGGCAGGACGGACGCTTTTCGATGCCGGATGCGGCCTCGGGCTCGTGACTCTCGCCGCCGCTCGGCGGGGCGCGCGGGTCTCGGCGGTCGACCGGAACCCGGATGCGGTGGCGTTCGCGCGGGTGAGCGCGGCACGGCTCGGCCTGGAAGTCCAGATCGCCGTGGGCGACATCGGCGAGTACTCCGAGGGGCGACGGTTCGACTGGATCGCCGCCGCGGAGCTCCTCTACGAACGTGAAGATTTTGCGCGGCTGGCGAGCGCGTTTGCGCGTTCCCTGGCGCCGGGCGGGCGCCTCGTGATCGCCGACGCTCGGCGGGTTCGTACAGAGGCCTTCTACGAGGAGCTCGAGCGTCGCGGTCTCGCTCGCGAAGCTGAGGAGGAGACGCGGGTTGACGAAGAGGGGACGCTCGTCCGCGTGTGCCTGTCGACCTGGATGGCCCGGCGCGGCTGAGCCGGCAAGCGCTACTCGGCGGTCGGCTGGTCGACGTGCCGGTACTCGACCTGGTGGTCGAGGTAGATCTTGCCGTCCTCGGTCACCCAGCCCAGCCGGGTCGTGCGCTTCCCCTCGATCAGGTGGTTCACGAGCTTGACGCGGCTCACGGCTTTGCCGCTGTCGCGCGCCACGTGCCACGCCTTCAGGACGACCTTTCCGCGCGTCGAAGCACGGGCTGTTTTGCTGAGCTTCTTGTCGGCCATCGAACCGCCTCCGTGCGGGAGACCCGCTTCCGGCACGGTAACGGCGGACTCTGACGCGCGCAACCGGAGGCCTCGTGATGGGGAAGGCCGCTCGAGTCGGGGGGTGGGACGGGTACGGAAGCTCGGGGCCCCCGTGCCCGTCCCTCCTGTCGCCGGAGGAGGTGAAGGGGAGTGGCGGGGGGGACGAGACCCGCCAACGGCGGCGACAGCCTGTGGCCTCGTGCGGAAGGAGACGAGACCGAGGTGCAAGAGTCGCAAGCTGCATGCCGTCGATGCCTCGATCGGACGGATGATCTCGGAGGGATTTACCTGCGAAGATGCAAGGGACGTCGATTCCTTGCGACTCGGTCAGGGAAACCCTGTAAGGGGCGGCTCATCGAATCCGGCGATTCAGAAGCTGCTCTTTCCCATCGGAAGAAAAAGTAACAAAACGTGTAATCAAACTGGTGACACGTTGAGTCAACGCTGATACGCTGGCGTCGTCTCGGAGATTCGAGGCCCGGGAACTCGGGTGGAGTCGGGCGGGGCGCGTCGGTCGAGCAGGCCGAACGTGCGGGGCCGTTCCCACGGGCCTGCCTTAGAGAAGGTCGTCGTGACACTCTGGGCGAGCGGGGCCGCGAACCCGCTCGGAGTGGTTTGGGCCCGGTTGAGCCGCTTGGCGGACGTGCCGAGGCATGAGAGGCTAGGGAGAAGATGCGAAGCGCACCGATGTACGAGACGGAAACGGCAGAGCACCCCGAGTGGGGTGATACCGTAAGCGACGAGCCGGCGCAGGCAGGCTCGCCCTCCGCCGAAGAGCTCGGCGAGATCGAGGAAGAGGCTTCTACCTCGAGCTCCTCGACGAAGAGCTCCTCGACGGCCGGCGAGGAGCCGCTGATCGGCGACCTCGACGTGCTGGGCCGGTTCTATGCCGATCTGGCGAAGACGCCGCTCCTCGATCGCGAGGCGGAGCGTACGCTGACGACGGAGATCAGCCAGGCGCGCGATTCGGTCGTGCGCTGGCTGCGCCGCAACCCGCGCATCGTCAACGTCACGCTGACCGAGCGCGGTCGCGGTGTGATCCGTCCGACCGAGGAGTTCCGCGAGCGCGAGATTCTTCTCGTCGCCGATCGCGCCCGGAAGCTCGCTCGTAGCCCCGCGAAGCTCCGCAAGCTGCGCCTGACGCGCGAGCGCGTGAGCCGTTTCGCACGCGAGCTCGACATTCGCCTCGACGCCTACCGCAGCGCGCGCGACTCCATGCTGCGTGCGAACCTTCGCCTGGTGGCGGCGATCGCCCGCAAGCATGCGCGCCGCGGACTGCCGCTGCCCGACCTGATCCAGGAGGGCACGCTCGGTCTTCTGCGCGCGGTAGAGAAGTTCGACCCGGCAAAGGACATCAAGTTCTCGACGTACGCCGTCTGGTGGATCTGGCAGTACATCGCCCGCTCGATCGACAACGACCGCTCGGTGGTGCGCACGCCGGTGCACTGGCACGAGCTGCGCCGCAAGGTCGGGCGCCTGTCGCAGGCGCTGGAGAGCAAGCTCCATCGCGCTCCCTCGAAGGACGAGATCATCGAGGCCGGCGGCATCGACCAGAACCAGCTCGAGATGATGGCCGAGCCCGCGCACGTGCTGTCGCTCGACATGGAGCTCGGCCACGACGACGACCGCACGCTGGCCGAGGTGATCCCCGATGAGCAGGGCGATCGTCCGGAGGCGCGCAGCCTCTCGGGCGACCTTTCGCGCCACCTCGAGGACGTGCTCACCGAGCTTCCCGATCGCGAGCAGGCGATCATCCGCCTGCGCTTCGGGCTCGACGACGACCAGGTCGAGACGCTCGAAGAGATCGGCGTACGCTATGGCGTGAGCCGCGAGCGCATCCGTCAGCTCGAGGCGAAGGCGCTGACGCGTCTCCGCGACCTTTGCGGCAACGCGGGGCTCGAGTCCTTCCTCGAAGTCTGATCCGGCCGGGTAGCGGTCGCTAGCGCGGCCGCTGCCCCGTCCGATAGACGCGGTAGTCGAGCGCCGGGAAGAGATTGTCCCGGGCTTCGAGCTCGGCGAGCCACGTGTCGTCGAGGCTGCGGCTCTCGAGGTCGTCCGCGATGCGGGCGAACGACGCGAGGTGCCCGCGTACGCGCTGCACCGCGTAGTCGACGGCCGTCTGCTGCGACATCATGAACGGCCAATCGCTCGCTTGCGCGAGCAGCAGCTCGCGCGCCGCCTGGTTCAGCGCGCGTAGCTCGAGCCCGCGCGGCTCCGCATGAGAAGACGCGAGCGCGCACATCCGATCACCCGCGTCGTGCAGCGGCGGGTAGATCCAGTCGTTCGCCCCGTTCAGCCAGACCCGGTGATAGCCTCCCTCGCCCCAGCTCGACGCGCCAGGAAGGCCCGTCGCTTCGGGCGGCGAGTCGGTGAGCACGTCGCTGGGTGTGGCGAGCGCGATGAGGCTCTGGTCGTACGCGAGCTTACGGACGAGGAGGTCGAGCCACTGGGGGCCCTCGAACCACCAGTGGCCGAACAGCTCGGCATCGTAGGCGGCGACGGGGCTCGGCGCCCGGCTCGCATCACGACGTCCGAGGCGACCCGTGCAGTGCGCCACGAAGTTGCTCGCGTGCGCGCTCGCCTTCGCGCGGGCGCGGAGCGGATCGTACGGCTCCTTCGCGAGGCCGGCACCGGTGATGCGATGATACTTGATTCCGGTCGTGACGCGTTCGCCCGTCGGCGCGATGATGGTGCGCACGAGATCGAGGTCGAGATCGAAGCCCACGTCGCGATGGAAGTCGCGGTAGTCCGGATCCGCAGGGTAGCCCTCGCGCTCGCTCCACACGCGCCGCGCCATCTCCGCATCGCGCGCAAAGGCCGCGATGCCGGCCGGCGTTCGCAACGGCGCGTCGAGATCGAGAATCGGCCGCGGCTGGGCGAGCCCGAACGCGTGCCCTTCGAGGATCGTCCAGCGCACGCCGCACTCCGCGAGGATCTCGTCGAGATCGGGCGTGAACCCGCACTCCGGCAGCCACAGCCCCTCGGGATCCCACCCGAACAGGCGGCGGTACTCGTCCATGCCGACGCGAATCTGCGCGCGCACCGCGGTGGGATGGACGAGGAGTGGAAGATACGCGTGCGTCGCCGGACACGCGACGAGCTCGAGGACGCCGGATTCGGCGAGGCTGCGGAAGGCGGGCAGGAGGTTGCCCTCGTAGCGATCGCAGAAGGACCGCCGCGCGCCGCGCAAGCTTTCGCGGTAGAGTCGCGCGACCCTCTGAAGATCCTCCTCGCCGCGCAGCCTTCGCACCTCCGCGTCGCTGAAGGTGATCAGCCGATCGAGGTGGCGGACGTAGCGGCCCTGCAGCAGCGGATCGACGAGCATTGCCAGAAGCGTCGGGCTCATCGAGAGCGCGAGTCGGCAGGGGACGTCCTCGCGCGCGACGCCCTCGAGGACGTTCAGCAGCGGCAGGTAGGTCTCCGTGATCGCTTCGAAGAGCCAGCGCTCCTCGAGAAAGTCCGGATACTCGGGATGCCGCACCCACGGGAGGTGTGCGTGAAGCACGAGAAGGAGGTGGCCGGTCGGGGCGGCCGCCCGATGCGCCGGTGACGTGTCCACTCAGGACGAGGAGCGACGTTCCGTCGACGAGGCCAGGCGCCGGCGAGCTTCGGCATCCGACCACTCGGCGGACGAAGGAGGCGTGACGCGGGACTCGGTGACCATCCCGGTCCACGGAAGCACCCGGAGCGACGGAGCGGCGAGCTCCCGGTGGACAGGAGCGTCGACGCCTGCGTCGCCCCGAGCGGGCGAGGGGAGTGGCAGCGGCTCGGGCGTCCGCACGGCGACGACCGGACAGAGAGTCGCGAACCGGTCGCCGGCCTCGATGCCGAGCGCGACTTCGAGGAGGCAGCCGGCGGGAAGGTCGTCGATGTGGCGGCTCGTCGCGCGAGGCGGTACGGGGATGCGCCACTCCGCCGACGAGGAGGCGGACTGTAGCGGGCGCACGCGCAAGACTTCCTGGGTCTCCTCGCTCGGTACGGCGAGGTCCGCGAGAACCCGCTCGCGCCGTCCTTGCGAGACCTGCCAGTAGGCGAACACGCTTCCGGGAGCGCTCGCGAGGACGACGAGTCGCTCGCGATCCGCGGGGCGCGGCAAAGTCGGCGACGGCTCGAGCGTCGCTCGAGCCGATGGACGCGCGGGGGTGCTCGGAGGAGGAGCGACGCGCTCGAGCGATGGTCGCCGCCTCGTCGCGTCGCGCTCGAGGGCGATTGCGCTCCCGCCGTGATGCCGCTGCGGCTCGCCGGGAGCCGCCTCGGGCTCCTCGGGCAAAGCTCCGCCCGTCCAGTCGGGAAGGCTCCGGCACGCCTTCTCCACGGCGCCGAGCGCGGTCTCGGCGAGACTCTGCAGCAGAGTCAGCGACGAGCTCACCAGGCGCAGCGCAAGCCCCGGTAGCGACACGCCGACTCTACCTAGTCGAGCGAGCCCGGCCCGTCCATGGGAGCGTCGCGGCTCCCGGCGAGATCGTCGATGGCTTCTCCGGGAAGGAGGATCACGTGGCGGTTCGGCTCGCGTCCGCGGCTGACCGAGATCAGCCCGAAGCGCTCCGCGACTGCGTGCTGGCGTCGGCGAACCGCGGCAGGATGTGCACGAAGCGCGACCGCCTGTCCTTCCTCCCGCACGGTGCGCGCCGCATCCTCGGCTTCCGCGACCGCGCTCTCGTTGCTCGGATCGCTTTCCTCGAGCTCCCGTAGGAACTCCTCGATGTGTGCGACGCTCTGGCTGCGGAGGAGGTGCACCGGCAGATCCCGGGCGATCGCGTCTTTCAGCTTCGGCGGCTGGCGGCGCGCATACGTGCGGAGCGTCAAGATCAGGTCTGCGTCCTTGGACGAGCGGGCTACCACGGCGGCGGCGCCGGTGGCGCGAATCGCGCGCGAGAGGCGCTCCTCGCCGACGGCGTACGGATAGATCCGGAGAAGCCGTCGCCGGCGCGGCACCTCGGCAGAGGAGGGCTCCGCTTCGGGGCGCTGGATCTCGATCGCGCCCGACTTCGAGCGCAGGCGGATCTCGGGTGCGATCGGGCGTCGGCGCAGCAGCGCGTCGACGACCCGCGTCACGTCGTGGTGTACCGAGAGCCGCGAGCGGTCCTGGATCTCGATCAGCACGTCGAACGTGGGCGCTTGACGGCGCTCGAGGACCGTCTTCTGGCTCCGTCGGCGGCGCGCCTCGTCGTCGCCGAGGGTCACCGACTCGATGCCGCCGAGGAGGTCCGCGAGAGTCGGATTGCTGATCAAGTTCTCGAGCGAGTGGCCGTGTGCGGTCGCGACGAGCTGTACGCCGCGCTCCGCGATCGTCCGCGCGGCCGCCGCTTCGGCCTCGGTCCCGATCTCGTCGATGACGATCACCTCGGGCATGTGGTTCTCGACGGCCTCGATCATCACCGCGTGCTGGCGATCCGGTGAGGCGACCTGCATTCGCCGGGCGCGTCCGATCGCCGGATGTGGGATGTCGCCGTCGCCGGCAATCTCGTTCGAGGTATCGACGACGATCACACGGCGACCGACCTCGTCGGCAAGGACGCGTGCCGCTTCGCGGAGGAGCGTCGTCTTGCCGACTCCCGGGGGGCCCAGGAGGAGCGTGCTCCGGCCGGACTCGATCAGATCACGCACGATCTCGATCGTACCGTGTACCGCGCGACCGACCCGGCACGTCAGCCCGACGACGTCGCCCGCCCGATTGCGCAGAGCGGAGATGCGGTGGAGCGTCCGCTCGATGCCCGCGCGGTTGTCGGCCGTGAAAGCGCCGACGCGCGTGGTGGCGTGCGCCAGGTGCTCTCGCGTGACGAGTTCGTCGCCGAGCCAGACCGTTCCGTCGGGAAACCGTGCCTCGGGCGTCCGGCCGAGATCGAGGACGACCTCGAGCAACGATTCGAGGTCCGGATGGCGCGCGAGCGCTGCGTCGACCGCCGGTGGCAACACGGAGAGCAGGACCGCGATGTCGTCGGTCTGCGCGATCTGCTGCGGAGTGCTCGCGGGATGCCCGAAGTCCTTCACGGGTTGCTGCTCCCTGGGTTCAGTGGCGGACCTCGAAGGACGCCTTCAGCGCGCTCAGGTGAGTGATCTGATCGCGAATCTGCACGAGGAGCCCGCGCAGGCGCTCCGCCTCGCCCACGGCCGAGGCGAGCTCGCGGGCGTCGAGCCGGCCGATCGCCTCGCGAAACTGAGAGTAGGTCCGAAACAGATCGGAAACGCCCGCGATTCCATGCTCGGCAAGGCGACGATCGACTTCCTCCGTGAACCGGAAGATCGCCTCGGCCCGCTGAACAGCCTGCTCGACCAGCATCGCCGCCCTTGGCCTTATCGTATCGCGAATCCGGGTGGTCGGGAAGGACGAGGGATGGCACTCGATTTGAGAGAGCTCCGCAATCTGGTTAGCGTGCTCTGTGAGGCGAGCCTCAGATGAAGTTGGTCCAGTGAGAGTGCATGAGCGCGGGTGAGCGGCGGCCGCCGGGGGGTGGTGGTCCGTCCGATCCGTCGTCCAGCGCGCGTGGCCGGGCCGAGGGAAGGTCGGGTTTCGGCGCGACGCGCTGGGCGGAAGGCCCATACCCCACAGCGTCGAGCGACGAGGAGAGCGCGTACGAGAAGAGCGGCTTCGGCGGCTCCTCGTGGGTCTCTGCGGACCTGCCGGCCGACGACGTCGACGAGGCCTCGTCGGAGGGCTCGCAGGGACGTCGGCGCCGCGAGGCTGTGGCGCCGAAGCATCCGCGTCGCACGGTCGCGGCGCTCGGCGCTACGGCCGAAGTGATCCGCGACGAAGGGGGTGTCCCGCACGTGTTCGCGAAGCGCGAGCGGGACGCGTACGCCGCGCTCGGCTTCTGCATGGCCGAGGATCGCCTCGTGCAGATGGACGTGCACCGCCGGATCGCGTGCGGGCGAGCCGCGGAGATCCTCGGACCTTCGGCAGAGCGGCTCGATGCGCTCGTGCGGACGATCGGGATCCCCCGTCGCGCCGCGGCCGTCGGAAATCGCGTGGACGGCGCCGCGCGCGAAGCGCTCGCCGCATTCGCGGGCGGCGTGAATGCCGGCCGAGCGCATCTCGCCACGAAGGAGGCTCCGGCGCTCGGCTACGAGATCGAGCCGTGGACGGTCGCAGACTCTCTCGCGATCGAGCTCTTCCTCGCCTGGAAGCGCGGCGTCGACGGCTGGGCGGAGAAGCTCGGCGTCGCGAGCACGTGGGCCACCGAGGGGCCGGAGCGTGCGCGCTACGCTTCGCGCCACCGCCTCGAAGCGTTTTCTCCGGACGCGGAGAGATTGGCTCTCTGGGGTCGGATCGATCGTCGGCTCCTGGAGCTCGTGCGCGAAGCCTTTGCGAGCCTCGCTCGGACGCCCGCAGCGACGGAGAGCGCGGCGTACGTTTCTCATCTCGAGGCGCCCGACTTCCAGGTGATCGGCGTGAGCCACGTCGGCCTCCCGGGAATCGCGATCGGAAGGAACGCGCACGTCGCCTGGGCCACGAGCACGGCCGGCGTCGACGACGCCGACTGTGTCCTCGAGGAGCTCGACGGCATCGGTCACTTTCGCACCGAGGCCGGCTGGGCGAAGCTCGGTGCGCATCGCGAGCTGGTGCGCGTGCGCGAGGGCGAGTCGCGGAAGCTCGAGGTCGTCGAGACGCGAAACGGTCCCCTGGTCTCACACCTCGTGCATCAGCTCGACGGTCCGTGCGAAGGCCGTCCCGTCTCGATCGCGCTCCGCTGGGGACCGAACGCGCTGACGACGGCGCTCGGAGGTCTCCTCGCGTTCGCGCGTGCGCGGAGCGTCGCGGATGTCGAGCGTGCCGCGCGTGCGCTCGATCGCTCGTCGGTGCCGATCGAGGTCGTCGCGATCGATGGTGCGGGCGACTCGTACGAGGTCGTCGCGGGCGCGTTTCCGGTACGAGAAGGCGCGGCGGTGTTGCCCGTGCGCGGTTGGGTCTCGGAAGCCCGTTGGTCGGCACTGGCCGGTCTCTCGACGGGACAGGCGCAAGCAGCGCCTGTCGTCGCATCCGCGACACTGCAGCGAGGAGAAGGCGAAGCGCGATCGTCGCTCGGGGTGGAGAAGCTGGGCCGTCTTCAGGCCGGGCTCGCATCGAAGAGTGCGCGCATCTCCCTCGATGTGGCGAAGCCGTGCGCGGGAAGTGAAGCCGCGAACGGCGGGCTCGTGACGGTCGAGGCCCACGTCGTCACGGAGATCGATCTCGAGCTCGGAACGAAGCCCGCGGGCGAGATCGTCGAGCTCGTTCCCGGCTGATACGAGCTCGGAGCTTCGGTCAGCGAAGGACGCCGGCGTCCTGGAGCGCGCGGATGCGCGCCTCGTCGTAGCGGAGAATCTCCCGAAGGACGGCGCTCGTGTCCTGGCCGAGGCATGGAGCGGCCCGGTGCACCGCCAGCGGCGTTCCGTGGAGGCGGTACGGGATCCCGGCATGGCGACGCACGCCGACCTCGTCATGCGGAAGCTCGACCCAGTAGCCGCGTTCGGAGAGATGCGGATCGTCGTGGAGATCGCGGGCGTCCATCACGGGGAACGCGGCGACCCCGAGCGCCTGGAGCGCTTCCGTCACGTCCTCGCGCGTCTTCTCGGCGCACCACACGCCGAGGCGACGGTCGATCTCCGCTTCGTTCGCCTTCCGTCCCACTCCACTTGCGTGCGCGCGATCGCCTTCGAGGTCGGGCAACGCGAGCCGCGCGAGGGCACGCCACTCGTCGTCGGTCGCGACCGCGATCGAGACCCAGCGGTCCTCGCCGCGACAGCGGTAGACGCCGTGCGGTGACCAGAGCGCATCGTGGTTGCCGTCGCGCTCGGGCGCACCGGCGCCGAGCGTCTCGGCGAGGATCGCTTCGGGGAGCAGCGTCATCGTGCTCTCCCACTGCGAGAGGTCGATGAACTGCCCCTCGCCGGTGCGCCGGCGGTAGAGCAGCGCGGCGAGAATGGCGACCGCGCCGTGCAGGCCCGCGGTCGGGTCGCCGTACGAGATGCCGACGTGCATGGGCCTCCACCCGGGGTAGCCGGTGACGGACGAGAAGCCCGAGAGAGGGACCTGGGCTGGACCATACGAAACGTAGCCGTGCTCCGGTCCCGTCGCTCCGTACCCGGACAGCGAGATGACGACGACGTCCTCGCGAAGCGCACGACATGCCTCGTAGCCGAGGCCGAGCCTCTCCATCACGCCGGCCGCGAAGTTGTCGACGACGACGTCGCTCGTGCGCACGAGATCGCGCGCGACCTCGAGACCGGCTTCGGTGGCGAGATCCAGGGCGATGCTCCGCTTCCCCTGGTTGTACTGGTTGAAGTAGCCGGAGCGATTGACGCCCGGCTGGCCGTCGGGCCATGGGGGCAACAGGCGCGTGACGCACGGCCGGCCCGCCGTCTCGACGCGGATCACCTCGGCGCCGAGGTGCGCGAGCTGGAGCGTGCAAAATGGACCCGCCCACACCCACGTGAAGTCGGCGACGCGAACGCCGTCGAGCGGCGGTGTGCCCGAAGTGCGGTTCACCCGATCGCTCCACTCGCGCGCAGGCGCTCGAGCTCGCTCGCGTCGTAGCCAAGGTGACGCAGTACCTCGTCCGTGTGCTCGCCCAGGGCGGGCGCGCGCCGACGGAGGCGCCACGGCGTCCGTGCGTGCCGGTACGGTGCGCCCGGAACGGTGACGGCGTGCCCGCGCGGGCTCTCGACCGTCGCGAAGAACCCGCGCGCCTGCAGGTGCTTCGACGCGAGGAGGTCGCCCATCGTCGAGACGGGCGCGAACGGGATCCGCCGAGCTTGCGCCGCGTGATAGAGCTCCTCGACGGTCCACTCGGCGGCGATCTCGTTCAGGAAAATCTCGAGCGCGTCCCAGTTCGTGCCGCGCTGCAGCCGATCGCCGAAGATCTCCATCTCGCCCCATTCGGGGCTGCCGACGAGCTCGAGGAACGTTCGCCACTGGTGCTCCTCGACGCAGCAGATGTAGATCCAGCCGTCCTTGCACTGCAGGAAGTCGAGCGGCTGGATCGGCTTTCGTCCGAGCCGCGACGGGCTGATACCCATGTAGGGATAGTGCTCGAAGGCGAGCTCGAGGATCGAGACGAGGCACTCCTGCGTCGAGACCTCGACGAGCTGCCCGTGGCCGCTCTGCTGCGCTGCGAGGAGGGCGCCGAGCGAAGCGACCGAGGCGTTCAGCCCCGCCTGGAAGCCGGCCTGCTGGCCGTACACCTTGAGCGGCGGCAGGTCCGCGGCCGCCGGTCCGCCGCCGTTCAGGAACGCGATTCCGCCCGCGCACCAGAGGTTCAGGTCGTGCGCGCGAAGCCCGCTTTTCGGCCCGTCGAGGCCGAAGGGCGTGATCGAGGTGACGACGAGCGACGGCTGCAACTCGAGGAGCCGATCGGCTTCCAGACCTCGAGCGGCGATGCGGTCCGGTGCGACGTCGTGCAGCACGACGTCCGAAGCGGCGACGAGGCGATCGAGCACCGGCCGGCTCTCCGGCTTCTCGAGATCGAGCGTGATCCCGCGCTTGTTCGCGTTCAGGTAGAGGAAGAGGCCGCTCGCCTCGGGATCGAACGTTCCGCCGGGAAAGGGACCGCGCGCGCGTGTCCCGTCGCCTGCGGGCGGCTCGACCTTGACGACCTCCGCACCGAGGTCGGCGAGCTGCTTTGCGGCATGGCTTGCCGCGACGAACGTCCCGCAATCGAGGACGCGCACGCCGGCGAGGGCGGCGTCCGGAGTCCCGGCGGCTACTGGAGCGCTCCCTGGACGAGCGGCTGAAGCTCGCCGTTCGCGTGCATCTCGCGCACGATGTCGCAGCCGCCGATGAACTGCCCGTTGATATAGACCTGCGGGATCGTCGGCCAGTCGGAGAAGCGCTTGATGCCGTCGCGGATCTCGGGATCCGTCAGTACGTCGACCGTCTCGTAGGGAACGCCGAGCTCGTTGAAGACCTCGATCGTCGCGGCGGAGAAGCCGCACATCGGGAACGACGGCGTCCCCTTCATGTAGATCACGATGCGGTTGGAATCGATCGTCTTGCGAATGCGGTCCGCTGCACTCTCGGCCATGGTCTCGTTCCTCGTTCCGTACTCAGCGCGCCGACGCGGCTTGCTGCGGAGTCAGTGTCTTCAGGGCGAGCGCGTGGATCGTCCTGCCGTCGACCGACGCACCGAGCGCCGCGTAAACCATTTGATGCCGCTGCACTGGCGTCTTTCCTTCGAAGGCGGAAGCGACGACGCGAACCTCGAAGTGATCACCGGTGCCCGTGTAGTCGCGCACCTCGACGGTGGCCCCGCCGATGCTGGCCTCGATCTGCTTCTGGATCTCGCCCGCCGTCATGCTTCTTCGAGCCTAGCATCCCTACGGATTCCGCAAAACGCGCGCCGGACGTGGCCGCTGTGCCGCGCCTTGGCGGTGCGAGCTGTAGCCCGGAAAGACGGGCGCGCCCGGGACGATCGCGCCGGCGAGGTTGTTCACCGCCGTGCACGCTTCGCCGAAGTCGGCGGCGAGGATCCGGACCTTGCCCGGGTACGAAGCGCCGTCGCCCGCCGCCCAGACGCGGGGAGCGCTCGTTGCCATCGTCGGGTCGACGACGGCTGCGTCGCCGTCGAGGCGGACCGCGAAGCTCGACAGGTCGTCTGCGTGCGCCGAGAACCCGAAACACGGCAGCGCCGCATCGACGGCGACGGCCTCGCGCGCCCGGTCGCGCGGGTCCTCGAGAATCGCGCGCTCGACTCGAAGCGTGCCTTCGAGAGCGGCGAGCTCCCGGAAGGGCAAGAAGCGGACGGGCGAAGCACGAAGGCGATCCTGCAGCTCGCTCGGGATCGCCAGGCGATCACGGCGGTGGATCAGGACCACGTCGGCGCGGACGCTCGCGAGAGCGAGCGCCAGCTCGACTCCGCGCTGCGTTCCGCCGGCGACGAGGACGCGCTTTCCGGAGAGCGTCGCGGGATCGGCGAGGTGGTAGTCGAGGCCGCGTCCGCGGAACGACTCGATCTCCGGGCTCGGAATGGGCTGTGGGACGAAGCGACCGATTCCCGTGGTCAGGAGGACCGCCGCGACGGAGAGCGCACCCCTGGGATTCGCGCTCGCGTTCTCCGAGCGTTCTTTGGTCTCGGGCTCGAAGTGCACCTGGACCGCGTCGCCCGCGGGCTCGAGGCGCGTGACGCGCGTCCCGAGCCGAAAGTCGATCGGAAAGCGGCGCGCTTGGGCTTCGAGGCGCCGGATCAGCTCGTCGCCGCGCACTTCGGCGAACCCGGGGACGTCGTAGAGGAGGCTCTCCGGGTAGAACGTCGCGATCTGCCCGCCGACGAAAGGAAGCGACTCGAACACGACGGTGCGCATCGCGCGAAACCCGGCGTAGTACGCCGCGTACAGGCCGACCGGGCCGGCGCCGACGATTGCGAGCTCGGGCACGGCTTCCGACTCGGAGCTCGTCGACGACACGAGGCGCTCAGCCCCCGAGGTGGTGCATGGAGCGCTCTCTCGTCGAGATCCCCTGCGAGAGCGCGTGTCCGGTCGGCTTCGCTCCGACGGCGCGGAGCAGGATCGCGCCGAGCGCTTCGACGTCGGCACTTTCACGCAGGGCCGTGCGCACGTCGAGCTCGTCGTCGTTCAGGAGGCAGAGGTGGAAGCGGCCGTCGGCCGTGAGACGCATCCGGTTGCAGCTTCCGCAGTACGGCTCCGAGACGGGGCTGATGAACCCGATCACGCCGGCCGCGTCGCCGATGCGGTAGTTCTTCGACTCGTCGGACTGATGCAGGGGCTCGAGCGGCGCGAGCGGCCCGAAGCGCTCCTCGATGCGGCGCCGCGTGTCGACGTTCGAGACGTAGCGCGAGACCGACTCCCGGGCGCACTCGCCGCCGCCGAGCGGCATCAGCTCGATGAAGCGGACGTGCCAGTTGCGCTCGAGGGTCAACGCGGCGAGATCGACCACGTCCTCCTCGTTGAACCCGCGCGTCACGACGGAGTTGATCTTGAGTGGCGTCAAGCCCGCGGCGCACGCCGCCTCGATCCCAGCCCAGATCTGCTCGAAGCCGCCCCAGCGCATCAGCCGCGAGAGCCGCTCGGGGTTCAACGTGTCGAGGTGGACGTTGACGCGACGCAGGCCCGCCTGCTTGAGGAGCGGCGCGAGGCGCGGCAAGAGGATCCCGTTCGTCGTCATCGCGACGTCGCGCATTCCGGGGACGCGCGCGACGCGCTCGACGATCTCGACGAGGTCCGGGCGAAGCGTCGGCTCCCCGCCGGTCAGACGGATCTTCCGGAACCCGACGCGAGCCGCGGCCTTCGCGACGCGCTCGATCTCGTCGGCGCGGAGGACGCCCGCGGGAGGAGCGTAGCCGATCTCCGTCAGCGGCATGCAGTACACGCAGCGGAGATTGCAATGGTCGGTGAGCGAGATCCGGAGGTAGTCGATCTCTCGTTGGAATCGATCGAGCGGCATCGCCGTGCTCTCGAGCGAAAGCCTAGTCGAGGCCGCGAGCCGGCGCCACAGCGCCCCCCGCAGTGGGCGTCTTCGCGCTCAGGCGGTCCGCTCGAGAACGAGGTCCGCGAGCTGATGGAGTCCGTCTCGGAAGGCGGACGGAGGAAGGCGGTCGAGCTCTGCGCGAGCGGAGCGGATCCGCTCCTCGGCGATGCGTCGCACCTCGTCGAGGACCGTGGAGCCGCGGAGAGCGTCGAGCGCCCGCTCGACGCTCAGGGCATCCGGCTCCTCGGCGAGGAAGGCGGCGCGAACCGCCGGGAGGTGCGGCAGAGCGAGCACGGTCGGCAGCGCGGGCGAGCCCTCGCGGAGATCGCTCCCGACGGGCTTGCCGATGACCTCGGGCGGACCGAGAACGTCGAGCAGGTCGTCGACCATCTGGAACCCGAGACCGACCTCGTAGCCGGCGCGGTACATCGCGTGCACGAGAGCGGGATCCGCGCCCGCGAGATGCGCGCCGATGCGCGCGGCCTGGCTGAAGAGCGACGCGGTCTTGGCCTCGGCGACCTCGAGATAGTCCGCGAGCTGCACGTCGGGATTGCGCCGGAAGCGCTGCTGCAGGATCTCTCCCTCGCAGAGCTGGATGCACGCGTCCGTCGCCCAGCCGACGACCATGGCATCGAAGCGGCCCGCGACGCCGAACGCCTTGCTGAAGAGGAAGTCACCCGTGACGAGCGTCAGACCGACGCCGTGACGCGCGAGCGGAGACGGGCGCCCGCGCCGCGTCATGCCGGAGTCGAGAATGTCGTCGTGCAGGAGCGTCGCCGAATGGATGAGCTCGAGAGCGGCGCCGATGTCGATCACGTCGGTTGCGTCGTCTCCCCCGGCGGCGCGGAACACGAGAAGCGAGAGCGCGGGCCGGACGCGCTTTCCGCCCGAGCCGATCAGCTCGCCGGCGACCTCGGACAGCCTCGTCTCGCGCGAAGCGACGAGCTCGCGGATGCGCGTCTCCACGCGCGCGAGGTCGTCCGCGACCAGCGCCAGGGGCGTCGGCGGAGCGTCGGGGCGGAGCGTCGATACGGTCGAGGGAAGCGTCATGTGACGGAGAGGCCGCTCGGGCTTGCGTCCGAGCGCGATCCTTTCATCGGGCTTTCGGGAGTCAAGGTTTGGTCGGTCGAACCTCCGTGTTAGGGACTAACCGAGCCCATGAACGACGACAAGGCGGTCGGCGCGGAGAGCGTTCTCGAGGCGCTCGGTCGCGTGAAGTACGCGGGCTTTCCGCGCGACATCGTGACTCTCGGCATGGTCGAAGGAGTCGACGTCGCGGCGGGAAGGGCGCGCGTGCGCGTTCGCCTCCCGGGCGGACGCGCGCTTCCGGACGCGCTCCGTGGGCAGATGGCGGAAGCGCTCGCACCGCTCGGCCTCGCTCTCGACGTCGAGGCCGTGCAGGCGACGCCGCCTCCTGCGGCGCCACCGCGAGCGCCCGAGCCGACCGAAGATCTCCTACCCGACGTGAAGGCGGTGCTCGCGGTGTCGAGCGCCAAGGGCGGCGTCGGCAAGTCGACCGTCGCGAGCAACCTCGCTTGCGCCTTCGCGGCGGCGGGACACCGCACGGGTCTCCTCGATGCGGACGTGCACGGCCCGAGCCTGCCGATCGTGATGGGCATCCAGGACCGCCCGACCGCGGCCGGCGGCAAGCGCTTCCATCCGGTGACGCGCCATGGCGTCCGCTGCATATCGATGGGCTTCTTTCTGGACGATACCTCTCCCGTGATCTGGCGCGGACCGCTCGTCGCGGGCTTGATCCAGCAGTTCCTCGGCGATTGCGTCTGGGGACCGCTCGACGTGCTGGTCGTCGATCTGCCCCCCGGCACCGGCGACGCGCAGCTCACGCTCGCACAGCGCGTTCGCTTGACCGGCGCCGTGCTCGTGACGACACCGCAGCAGGTCGCGCTGCGCGACGTCGTGCGCGGCCTCGCGATGTTCCGCCAGGTCGAGGTTCCGATCCTCGGCGTGGTCGAGAACATGAGCTTCTTCCGCTGTCCGGAGTGCGGCGAGGACGAGTATCTCTTCGGACGCGACGGCGGTCGCCGTCTCGCCGAGCAGGCGGGGCTGCCGCTCCTCGCGCAGATCCCGATCGAGCCCGCGATCCGCGAGCAAGGCGACGCCGGCGAGCCGATCGTCTGCTCGGCTCCCGCGTCGGAAGCGGGGCGCGCGTTCGCGCGACTCGCCGCGACGCTCGCTCCTTCTCTCTGCTTCGCCGAGCCTCGAGCCGCTTCTCCGAACGCGTGAACCGCACGATCCAGATCGTCGTCTCGGTGCTGATCACGGTGGGCGCGCTGTGGTACAGCCTGTCCGGAGTCCAGCTCGGCTCGTTTCTCGAGGACCTCGGCCAAGCGCGGCTGGTCTGGCTCGTTCCGATGGCGGCGTGCGCCGTGCTCGCGCTCTGGCTCCGCGCGGTGCGATGGAAGCTCCTCCTGGGCACGCTCGGACCGCTCGGGGACACGCCGGTATTCCACGCGACGAACATCGGCTTCCTCGGGAACATGGTGCTGCCGCTCCGCGCCGGCGAGGTGATCAAGCCGGTCGTGGTCGGCCGCGCCGGTCGGATCAGCACGCCGGCCGCGTTTGCCACCGTCGGGCTCGAGCGCTTCTGCGACCTCGTCATGCTCGGCGCGTTCGCCGTTCTGACCGTGTTTCTCGTTCCGCAGGCGGACTTCGCGCGCGCTTGGGCAAACAGCATCGTGGTGTTCCTTGGCGTGGCGCTTCTCGCGGTGGTCGTCATCATCCGCAGCGCGGGCTGGCTCGAGGCCCGTCTCGACGCGATCGCGGACCGCCTGCCGGCGTTCGCGGCGCGCATCGTACGGGAGATCGGCCGCGGCGTGCTCCACGGCCTGCGGGGTCTCTCCGACTTTCGCGTCCTGCTGCCGGTGATCGTGTACTCGGCTCTCGTTTGGCTCGTGGCGGTCGCGGGCTTCGTCGCGGGTGCGCTCGCGCTCGAGATCGACGCGCCGCTCGTGCCGCTCGGGTTCGCGGTCACGGTCGCGGTAGCGGTCGCGGTGTCGCTTCCGTCCGCTCCGGGTTTCATCGGGGTCTTCTGGGCCGGCTCGAAGGCGGCACTCGCGCTCTTCGGGGTGCCGGACACGATGGGGTTCACGTACGGGGTCCTCAACTGGATCGTACAGCTCGTCGTGATCGTGGCACTCGGACTCTGGTCGATGTCGCGGCTTCACCTCTCCTTCGGTGACGTGCGCAACGCGGCGTCGACCTCGGAGGCCGCTTGAGGCTCGAGGGCAAGAGCGTCCTGCTCGGCGTGACGGGCGGGATCGCCGCGTACAAGGCGCCGGAGATCGTCCGATCTCTCCGGCAGCGCGGTGCTCGCGTGCGCGTGGTCTTGACGCAGTCCGCCCTCGAGTTCGTGACGCCGCTGTCGCTGCAGACCGTATCGGGCGAGAAGGTCTCGACGAGCCTCTTCGATCTCGGACAGGAATCCGAAATCGGCCACATCCAGCTCGCGGACGGTGCCGACGTCGTCCTGATCGCCCCCGCGACGGCGAACGTGATCGGGAAGTGCGCGGCCGGGCTCGCGGACGATCTCCTGACCACGATCCTCCTCGCGACGCGGGCACCGGTCGTCGTCGCGCCGGCGATGAACGTCCACATGTACGAGAACTCGCTCGTGCAGGAGAACCTCTCGCGACTCGCGGGCCGCGGCTGGCGCATCGTCGAGCCGGACGTCGGCTCGCTCGCCTGCGGCTACGAGGGCCTGGGGCGCCTGCCGGATCCGAACGTGCTCTTGGAGGAGGTGTCGGCGGCTCTCGCGCCGGACGATTTCGCACGCGAGACCGTGCTGATCACGGCTGGGCCGACGCGCGAGCCGATCGATCCGGTGCGCTTCGTCTCGAATCGCTCGTCCGGCAAGATGGGCTTCGCGCTCGCGCGTGCGGCGGCACGGCGCGGCGCTCGTGTCGTCCTCGTGACGGGACCGACGAGCCTCGCGGACCCGCGCCACGTCCGCACCGTGCGCGTCGAAACGGCAGAGGAGATGGCGCGCGTGGTTCGCGGCGAAGCGCGTGCCGCGACCGTCGTGATCGCGGCCGCGGCCGTCGCGGACTTCCGCCCCTCGCGTCCCGCAAAGGAGAAGGCGCCGAAGAAGAAGGGACGGAGCACGCTCGAGCTCGAGGCGACCCCGGACGTGATCGCGACCGCGGTGCCGCGCGGCCCGGGACGCGTCGTCGTCGGCTTCGCGGCGGAGACCACCGATCTGATCGAGCGAGCTCGCGGAAAGCTCGAGCGAAAGGCGCTCGACCTGATCGTCGCGAACGACGTGACGGCCGCGGGTGCAGGTTTCGACGTCGAGACGAACCTCGTCACGCTGATCGATCGGGCCGGGACGGAAGCGCTCCCGCTCCAGGGCAAGGACGAGGTCGCGGACGCGATCCTCGATAGGGTCGCGAGGCTGCGCACCTCGCGGCAGCGGGGGCAGGCCCCGTCGACGCGCCCGCGAGTGTCGCGCTCAGCCGGCCGCGCGGGCCGGCGCGTCCAGGGACGCCTCCAGCGACGGTAGGACGCTCGCGATGATCTCCTGCTCGCGCTCCTGATCGAGCGTCCCGCGGCGCGCGAGCGTGCGAAGCCGCTTTCGCACCGTATAGGCGAGAGCGAGGTTCTCGGCTCCCGTCGGATCGGCCGTTTGGCAGGCGGCGCCCTGTCCGTTCTGCATCAAGTCGACGATCGCCTCCGTGCAGAGGTGGTTGAAGCGGTCGATGTCGACCATCTCGAGCGGATAGCGACGGCTGTGCGTCGCCCGCTGCATCAGCGTCTGCCAGTACTCGAGGCGCTGCAGCGCGAGAAGCGAGTCGAAGATCCGCTTGTTCGTCCTGAAGGAGAACAGAGTCCGCTCGACGACGCGCTCGACGAGGTCGTCGCAGTGCGGGTAGAGGTTCGCGGCGACGAGGTGCAGGAGCGGCCGCCGCTCGGGCGGCTGGTTCGCGTCGAACCGCGCCTCCCAGTAGACGTGCCGCATCGAGGTCGCGCGGAAGCTCCCGATCAGCCGCACCGGGAGGTAGTAGTTGTGCGAGAACGTGTCGCTCGCCAGGTGCGAGAGATACCCGCGCGCGAAGGCGCGCTCCGCGTCGGTCTGAGCGCTGTCGAGAACGGTCCAGCCGGTTCGCCAGTGGTGGCAGTGCGTGTACAGGCTTTGCGTGAACTTCTTCGCCTGGATGATGTCGGCGCCGATGCAGCCGTAGAGGTACTCGTACGGGAAGCGGCCGAGCAGTGTCGCGACGTCGGGCGGCAGCGCGTCCAGCCTGCCGAGAACCTGCGCTCCGTGCACGAGGTGGGTGACGGGCCCCCAGGCGAACGCCTCGACAGGCGAGAGGAGGAGCCCGCACAGCGCCGCGAAGCCGGACGCGACGGCGAAGGCGAGAGGTGACATTTCTACCAAGTAGCGTAGGATCTCAGCCGCGATGTCACAAGCCGTGCGAGCGCTCGCCCGCGACCTAGCCGCGCACGTCGAGTGGCTGGCGCTCTCCGGCGTCGAGGCGATTCCCGAGGGCGTCGCGCTGCCGCGCGGGGGCGGCGCCGCGTCGCCGGGACGCGACCACGGCGAGGCGTCGAGAGTCGACTCCGGCGAAGCGAAGCACGATCTCTCTGGGGGTGATCTCGGTGAGCTGCAGCGCGCTCTCGCGGGCTGCGAGCGGTGTCGTCTCGCGCGCGGACGCACCCACATCGTCTTCGGCACCGGCGATCCGCAGGCACGCGTCGTCTTCGTCGGTGAGGGTCCGGGGCAGGAGGAGGATCGCCAGGGGCTCCCCTTCGTCGGCGCGGCGGGGGCCCTCTTGACGGACATCATCGAGAAGGGAATGCGCGTGCCGCGCTCGTCCGTCTATATCTGCAACGTCGTCAAGTGCCGACCGCCGGGGAACCGGAATCCGGAGCCGGACGAGGTCGAGGCGTGCTCGCCGTTCCTCGCGCGCCAGATCGACCTGGTGCGGCCCGACGTGATCGTCGCGCTCGGGAAGTTCGCCGCGCAGACGCTGCTCGAGACGGCGACGCCGATCACGCAGCTCCGCGGCCGTTGGCACGAGTACCGCGGGATCCCGCTGATGCCGACGTTCCATCCGGCGCACCTTCTGCGGAATCCCGCCTTCAAGAGAGAGGTTTGGGAAGACATCAAGCAGGTGATGGCGCGTCTCGGGTTGCGCTCGGGGTGACGCGGCCGCTCCATGCGGCGATCCTCGCGATCGTCCTCGCGCTCGGGTTTCTCGCTTCGAGCGGGCACCTCGGGCGCGCCTTCGGTGCCGAGCCCGCGCCTCGGGTCCTCCTTCTGCACGTCGACGGGGCGGTCAGCCCCGCGAGCGCCGACTACATCCAGGCGGGTCTCCGCCAGGCCGAGAGCGAGAGGTTCACGGCGATGGTGATCGAGCTCGACACTCCCGGGGGGCTCCTGAGCTCGACTCGCACGATCGTGAAGGATCTGCTCGCGTCGCCCGTCCCGACGATCGTCTACGTCGCTCCGAGCGGCGCCGGAGCTGCTTCCGCAGGCGTCTTCGTCGTGATGGCGGGAAACGTCGCGGCGATGGCCCCCGGTACCAACATCGGAGCGAGCACGCCCGTGCAGGGAAGCGGCGCGGAGCTCTCTGGATCGATGGGGAAGAAGGTCAAGAGCTTCACGGCCTCGTTCGCGAAGGCGGTCGCCGAGCAGCGCGGACGGAACGTCCAGTGGGCGGCGAAGGCCGTCAACAAGGCGGTGTCCGCGACGGATCGCGAGGCGCTCGAGCTCGGCGTGATCGATCTCGTCGCACGCGATCTCGACGAGCTCCTCGCGAAGGCCGACGGGCGGACGGTCAAGGTCGGCGGAGAGTCGCGCGTGCTCCGCGTCGCCGGAGCGATGGTGGCCGTGCGCCCGATGTCGCTCCGCCAACGCGCGCTCTCCTTTCTCGCCGATCCGAACGTCGCGTACCTGATGATGCTCGCGGGTCTCCTCGGGCTCTACCTCGAGCTGTCGCATCCGGGCACGCTCGTGCCGGGCGTGGTCGGCGGTCTCTGTCTCGCCATCTCCCTCGCGTCCTTCCAGATCCTCCCGATCGACACGACCGGCGCACTGCTGATCGTGCTCGGCGTGCTCCTCCTCGTCGCGGAGATCTTCCTTCCGAGCTTCGGAATCGTCGGTGCGGCGGGCGTCGTGTCCTTCGTGCTGGGCTCGCTCTTCCTGTTCGATCAATCGGAGCCCGGAATCTACGTCGACCGCGCGCTGATCGGCAGCGCCGCGGCCGCGGTGGGCCTCGCCATGCTCGTCGTCGGAACGCTCGTCGTGCGCACGATGCGTGGGCGCGCGGCCACGGGGCGCGAGGCGCTCGTCGGCGAGGTGGGCGAGGTGCGGACGCGGGTCGCGCCGCGCGGGACGGTGTTCCTTCACGGCGAGCTCTGGCAAGCTCGGTCCCGCGAGCCCATCGAGGCGGGACGGCGTGCCCGCGTGCTCGCGATCGACGGCTTGACGCTCGAGGTCGAGCCCGCGGCAGAACGCAACGAGAAAGGAGTGAGTGGGTGATTCAACCCTTGACCGTGTTCGTGGTGATCCTGGTCCTGATCGCGCTCTCCGGCATCAAGATCGTGCAGGAGTACGAGCGCGGGGTGATCTTCCGCCTCGGTCGCGCCGTCGGAACGCGCGGGCCGGGGATCATCGTCGTGATCCCGTTCATCGAATCGATGCGGCGCATCGACCTGCGGACGGTGACGATGGACATCCCGGCGCAGGAGGTGATCACCCGCGACAATGTTTCGGTGAAGGTGAGCGCGGTTCTCTACTTTCGCGTCGTCGAGCCGATGAGTGCGGTGATCGCGATCGAGAACTACGTGTACGGCTCCAACATGATCGCGCAGACCACGCTGCGGAGCGTCTGCGGCCAGGTCGAGCTGGACGAGCTTCTCGCCGAGCGCGAGAAGGTGAACGATCAGGTGCAGTCGATCGTCGACCAGCAGACGGAGCCGTGGGGGGTGAAGGTGTCGACTGTGGAGATCAAGGACATCGATCTCCCGGGAGAGATGCAGCGTGCGATCGCCCGCCAGGCCGAGGCCGAGCGCGAGCGGCGCGCAAAGGTGATCGCGGCCGAGGGCGAGTTCCAGGCTTCGCAGAAGCTCGCGGACGCGGCGGCGATCCTCGCGACGCACCCGATGGCGCTGACGTTGCGCTATTTGCAGTCGTTGCGGGAGATCGCGGGGACGAACAACTCGACGACGATCTTCCCGGTGCCGATCGAACTGATCCGTCCCTTCCTCGATGGCCGGCGGACGGACGCCGAGTAGCTCCGGGGCGGAGGGGGGCGTCGCCGGCTTCGCGTACGACCTCCCTCCCGAGCGGATCGCGCAGGCGCCCGCGGCCGAGCGCGACGGTGCGCGACTTCTGGTCGTGCGTCGTGAAACCGGCGCGATCTCGCACGAGAAGGTTCTCGACCTGCCGGACCTCCTCGATCCGGGCGATCTCCTCGTCGTCAATCGAAGCCGCGTGATTCCCGCGCGTCTTCGTGCGCGGCGAGCGAGTGGCGGCCGCGTCGAGCTGCTTCTCCTCGCGAAGGAGGCAGACGACGCGGGCGGTCCGGTGTGGAAGGCGCTCGCGCGGCCGGCGCGTCGTCTCCAAGCCGGCGAACGGCTCGGGATCGAGGACGCGGAGGGCTCCGTCGAGGTCCAGATCGAGCGCAACGAGGAAGGCGCGGTCGCGGTTCGATTCGCGGCGGGGACCGACGTCGTCGCCCTCGCGACGCGCTTCGGAGAAACGCCACTTCCGCCGTACATCCGTCGTCCCGAGGGTGCGACGGAGGAGGATCGCGAGCGCTACCAGACGGTGTTCGCGCGGGAGCCGGGGTCGGTCGCGGCCCCGACGGCCGGTCTCCATCTCTCGGAGCGTCTCCTCGGAGCGCTCGAGGCGCGGGGCGTCCGCCGCGCGGAGATCGTGCTGCATGTCGGGCCCGCGACGTTCTTGACGGGGCAACCCGGCCGCGAGGCGCTTGCCGTGGAGCCGGAGCGCTACGAGATCCCCGCGGAGGCGCGCGCAGCGATCGAGGAGACGCGGGGTCGCGGCCGTGTCCTTGCGGTCGGCACCACCAGCACACGCGCTCTCGAGAGTGCGGCTCGAGCGGGATGGCCAGGGGGCGAGGCGTCGACGGACCTCGTCCTTCTGCCCGGGGCGCGCTTCGAGGTCGTCGACGCGCTCCTGACGAACTTCCACCTTCCGGGGACCTCTCTCCTCGCCCTCGTCTGCGCGTTCGCCGGAACGGAGCGAGCGCGCGCTGCCTACGTTGCCGCGCTCGAAGGGGGCTATCGCTTCTACAGCTACGGCGACGCGATGCTCGTCCTCTGACGGTGGCCCTGCGGCGGTGGTCCCGTCTGCTAAGGTCCCGGGCGAATGCATCCGCCGGTCTCGAGCCGCGAGGAGGTGCGGAAGGTCGGCTTCGAGGTTCTCTCGCGCGACCCGACGACCGGAGCCCGCCGCGGACGCCTCTGGACCGCGCACGGTCCCGTCGAAACCCCGGCGTTCATGCCGGTCGGCACGTACGGCGCCGTGAAGGGCATGGCGCCGTGGGAGCTCGCGGACGCCGGCGCGCGGATGATCCTTTCCAACGCCTACCACCTCGAGCTTCGTCCGGGGTCGAAGCACATCGCCGCCCTCGGGGGTCTGCACCGCTTCATGGGCTGGGATCGCGCCATCTTGACGGACAGTGGCGGATTCCAGATCTGGAGCCTGAAGGCGCTCCGGCGGATCGACGACGCCGGGGTCGAGTTCAAGAGCCACATCGACGGAAGCCTCCACTTCTTCCGTCCCGAGGACGTCGTCGAGGTGCAGGAGAACCTCGGCGTCGACGTCGCGATGATCCTCGACGAGTGCTGCGACGCGGCCGCCTCGCCCCTCGAGGTTCGCGAAGGGCTCGAGCGGACGACGCGCTGGGCAAAGCGCGCGCGTGCGGTCCGCTCGCGGAAGGACCAGCAGGTGTTCGCGATCGTGCAGGGCGGCCTCGACCTCTCCCTGCGCGAGCGTAGCGCAGCCGAGCTTGCCGATCTCGGGTTCGATGGGTATGCGGTGGGCGGCCTTTCCGTGGGGGAGGATCGCCAGCGAACCCGGGCGGTGGCACGGCACACCGTGGCGCGGTTGCCCGAAGATCGGCCTCGTTATCTGATGGGTGTGGGGACCCCCGAGGAGCTCGTGCACTTCACCGCGATGGGATTCGATCTGTTCGACTGCGTCCTGCCCACGCGAAACGCACGCAACGGCATGGCGTTCACGTCGCAGGGTCGCGTAGCGATCCGGAACGCGGATCACCGCGCCGATCCCGGCCCGCTCGACCCGGATTGCTCCTGCCCGACGTGCCGGAGCTTCTCGCGGGCCTACCTCCGCCACCTCTTCGTGTCGGGAGAGATGCTGGCGGCGCGGGCGCTCACGACGCACAATCTGCATTTCTATCTCGGCCGCATGGCGGCGCTGCGGAGCGCGATCGAGGAAGGATCGCTCGCTCGTACCGCCGCGTCGCTCGGCATCACGCTGGCGGACCAGGACGGCTCCGGCGCGAGCGGCTTCGAAGCGAAAGGGAACGAATGAACGGAACTGGGCCGGGTCCCGCGGGCGCGCTCGTGCAGCTCGCACCCTTCGCGCTGATCCTGGTGGTGTTCTACTTCCTCCTGATCCGCCCGCAGCAGAAGAAGGCGCGCGAGACGCAGGAGATGCTGAACGGCATCAAGGTCAACGACCAGGTTGTGACGACCGGGGGCATCCACGGCCGCGTCGTCAAGCTCAGCGAGACCGATGTCGGGCTCGAGATCGCGCCGAAGGTGCAGATCCGGCTGCAGAGGACGGCGGTCGGCCAGGTCCTCCGCGCAAAGCCCGTCGAGGAGAAGTCCGCATGAATCCGGGAAACGTCATGGTTCGGCTGGGGATCCTCCTGGCCCTCATCGTCGGATCGATCATCTACCTCCTGCCGGTCGTGTGGCCGGAAGACTCGAAGCCGTCGTTCCTCGGCGAGAATCCGATCCATCTCGGTCTCGACCTGCGCGGTGGCACGCACCTTCTGTTCACCGTCGACGTGGATAAGGGCGTCGAGGCGAACCTCGCTCGAACCGGCGAGGAGCTCGCTCGCGAGGCCAGGGCGGAGAGCATCCCCGTCACCGTCACGCACGAGGGCATGACGCTCACGGCAAAGCTCGAGGCGGCGGACAAGCGCGAAGCCTTCGATGCGATGATCTCGAGCCGCTTCCCGACCCTCGAGATGATGCCGGGAGACGCGTCGCTCGATCAGGTGCGCTTGACCTTCACGAAGCGCGACGTCGAGCAGATCAAGCGCTGGGCCGTCGAGCAGTCGCTCGAGACGATCCGGAACCGCATCGACCAGTTCGGCGTCGCCGAGCCGACCATCCAGCGTCAGGGAACCAACGACATCGTCGTGCAGCTCCCCGGCGTGCAGGATCCGCAGCGTGCGAAGCAGTTGATCGGAAAGACCGCGGTCCTCGAGTTCCGCCTCGTTTCGGACGGAGGAAAGGAGCCCACGGACAAGCTGACCGCGGCGCAGCCCACCGCGGGCGCTCCGACGGAGTACATGCTCGAGAAGCGCGTTCTGATGAGCGGCACGGCCGTCGCCGACGCGCGCATGCGCCCGGCGACGCAGCTCGAGGGGCCCTACGTCGAGCTGATCCTCTCGGACTCCGGCGCGCGCGACTTCGAGGCGCTGACGGGCGAGAACGTCGGCCGCAATCTGGCGATCGTTCTCGACGGCAAGGTCTTCTCCGCGCCGGTGATCCGGGAGCGGATCGGCGGCGGTCGCGCCTCGATCACGGGCAGCTTCGATATCAAGGAAGCGCGTGACCTCGCGATCGTGCTCCGCGCCGGTGCCCTACCGGCACCGATCCGCATCATCGAGGAGCGCACCGTCGGCCCGTCGCTCGGCCGCGACTCGATCCGTCAGGGCATCCTCTCGCTCGCGCTGGGCGGGCTTCTCGTCGTCGTCTTCATGGTCTGGTACTACCGCGGCGCCGGCGTCCTGGCCGACGTCGCGCTCGCGTTGAACGTGCTGTTCCTGATGGCGCTCCTTGCGGCGTTCGGAGCGACGCTGACGTTGCCGGGCATCGCGGGAATCGTCCTCACGATGGGCATGGCCGTCGATGCGAACGTGCTGATCAACGAGCGCATGCGAGAGGAGTTGCGCCTCGGAAAGACGCCGCGCGCGGCGCTCGAGGCGGGCTACGAGCGCGCTTGGGCGGCGATCCGTGACTCGAACATCACGACCTTCGTGTCGGGTTTGATCCTGTTCCAGTTCGGATCGGGGCCGGTGAAGGGATTCGCCGTGACGCTGTGCATCGGAATCATCACGACGGTCTTCACGGCGGTCTTCGCGACGCGCGTGTACTACGACCTCCGGCTCTCGCAGCGACGTCTCGCTCGCTTGAGCGTGTGAGGGCGCAGCCTGCGTCATGCGCCCGTCACATGGGCCTCGTCCGATGCACGCCTTGACCCGTAAGTTGCTGATTTCGATGATAAAATGTATCATCGAGCCCAGGTAGGGGTGGTCGGGTTGACCGGTCCTTCCGGACCGTGTTAGCCACCGGACACGCCAGCCATGGACCCGAAGATGCTGGACAGAACCGAGGCGCTGCTCAACAGCCGGGACGTCGCGAGACTTCTCGACATGAGTCCCGACCGCGTCAACGAGTTCGCCCGGAAGCAGATCCTCCCGGCCTTCAAGACCGGGCGCCAGTGGCGATTCCGCAAGCAAGACATCGCCTGGTTCAAGCGACAGCTTCGCGGGGCAACGGCCGCCTGACCCCTCCCGGGGCGACAGGGCCGGAGCCAGCGAGATCGATCGGACTGAGAGGAGCGGAGCATTTGGAGGCGAAGTCGGCCCCCGAGCCGCCCGGGAGTGCGAAGCCCTGGAGCCGCGTCGTCGAGCACGGCGCGGATCGCGGGGATAGGGAGAGATGATGACGCCGCACACCACGCTGGCCCACGAGAGCAAGATCTACTCGCGCTTCTCGCATTTCTACGACCGCATCTTTACGAACGTATTCTCGCCGCGGATCTTCCGCGTGGTGAGCGAGCTCGGAATCCCGCGCGGTAGCCGCGTTCTCGAGGTGGGCGTCGGCACGGGACTGTCGCTCGACGCCTATCCGCCGCACTGCAATCTGACCGGCGTCGACCTCGCGCCGGACATGCTCGAGCGTGCGCAGCGGAAGGTCTGGTGGAATGGCTGGCAGCACGTTCGCCTCGAAGTCGGCGACGCGCAGCAGCTCTCCTTCCCGGACGAGCACTTCGACTACGTGACCTCGTTCCACGTGGTCAGCGTCGTGCCCGATCCGGCCGCAATGATGCGCGAGATGTCGCGAGTCTGCCGTCCCGGCGGCCAGATCGTCATCATCAACCACTTCCGGAGCGAGCGGCAGCTCATCGCATCTGTGGTCGATCGCTTCGATCCGATCACGCGGAAGCTCGGCTGGCGGACGACGCTGCGAGTCGGTGAGCTCCTCGAGGAGGTCGATCTCGAGGACGTGCGCCGGTTCAAGACCTCGCCGCGCTCGCTCTTCACGGTGATGATCGCGCGGAAACCCGAGCCGCCGCGCCTCAGCGCCGCCTCCTGAACGAAGCGCCTCGCTTCAGTGCGTGAAGCGGCTCGGCTCGCCGGGGATGATCCCTCGGCGGATGAGCTCGGACGCGTCGGCTGCGCCTCGCGTCAGGAGCCATCGCCGGTAGATGCGCAGCGTGTCGCGGTCGCTCGCGAAGAGCTCTCGCGCGCTGATCTCGCCGAGAACCCGGACGAGATCGACGAATTGCAGGGCGAGCGAAGCGAACATCTCGCGGACGCGCTCGACCCCGAGCTCGGCGATGCGTCGATACGCGAGCCGGCCGAGATCGACGTAGTAGCCCGGCTGCACGACCGTGCGGTCGAGACAGTCGACGAACAGGCCCGAGACGAAGAGCGCGGTGTCGCCGACGAGCTTGTAGCGCGGAAAGCTCGCCGCCGGAGCGCCCGCTTCGGCTTCGAGGTAGGTCAGGGCGAGCGGCTTGTCGAGGAGGCCGCCGCGGCTCCGGAGGTGCTGCTCGAGCAGCGTAACGAGGTAGAACTCGGTCTCCTCGGTCGGCTCCACGCGCTGGACCGCCATCGCCTCGCGCACGAGCTCGCGAAAGAACTCGGTGGGGTGGGACTCGAGGATGGTGGGTCGCGCCATGGCGCCGGGTTCACTCTTCGATCGGCTTCCGTCCTCCGACCGCTGTGGAGGTATATCGGATCGGCCGCGAGTTGACTGTAGAAGCGCTCGTGGCTAGCGTCAATGAAGTATGAGCGAGATCGTGCACTTGGACGCTTCCGGCGCTCCCGAGGACCGCGTCGGCCTGTCGCCGGCCGCGGCAACGCGCGTGCGCGCGCTCCTCACGCGCGAGAAGCGTCCCGACTCCGCGGGACTCCGTCTTGCGGTCGTCAATGGCGGATGCTCGGGCATGTCGTACACGCTCGGTCTCGCCGATGCGCCGCAGGAGAACGATCTCGTCACCGAGGTCGAGGGTGTGCGCGTCTTCGTCGACGGCCAGAGCCTGCAGTACCTCGAGGGTCTCGTCGTCGACTTCGTCGAGAGCCTGCACGGCGGCGGCTTCAAGTTCTTGAATCCGAACGCGGACCGCACCTGCGGCTGCGGCTCGTCGTTCTCGGTCTGAGCGCTCGCTCTGGGCGCCGCCTACCGCCACGTCGTCTTCGACCTCGACGGCACTCTGGTCGATTCCGCGGCCGATCTCTCCGCTGCGGTGAACGCCGGGCTCGCGGTCTTCGATCGCCCTCCGCTCTCGCGCGACGTGATCGTCGGCTTCGTCGGGAACGGCACGCGGAAGCTCGTCGAGGGAAGCCTCCGCGCCTCGGGGCTCGCGCCGACCGAGGAGGCCATCGACCGCGCGTACGCGGTCTTTCGGGGCCACTACGACGCGCACCTCCTCGACCAGACGCGAGCGTACCCCGGCGTCGATTCGCTCCTCGCTGCGCTCGCGGCGAACGGCGTCGTTCTCTCGGTCCTGACGAACAAGCTGCAGCGCCCCTCGGAGCGGATCCTCGCCGGTCTCGGCTTGGCAGGGCGCTTCCGCGCGGTTCTCGGGGGCGACGACGAGACGGCGCGCAAGCCGAATCCTGCGGGCCTCCTCCGCCTCGTGGCCGAAGCGGGCATCCTGCCTGCGGAGGCTCTTCTCGTCGGCGACTCCGACGTGGACGTCGCGACCGCACGAGCCGCCGGCGTGCCCGTCTGCGGCGTGACGTGGGGCTTTCAGAGCCCGGAGCGGATCCGAGGCGCAGGCGCGACGTGGCTCGTCGAGCGACCCGAAGAGATCCTCGTCGCCTGCGTACGCCCCGCGTAGCCGCCGGATCAGCCGCGGAGAGGCGAGGGCGCCCCGCGCCGCGCCTGCGCACCGCGCGTCGCCTCCGGGGCGGGCTCGAGTGCCGCGTCCAGCACTTGATCGATCCTCTCGACGAAGAGCAGCTGCATCTCGGTGCGGACGTTCTCGGGAACGTCCTCGACGTCCTTCTCGTTTCGGTGCGGCAGGATCACGGTGCGGATCCCCGCGCGGCGCGCGGCGAGAATCTTCTCCTTCACGCCGCCGATCGGAAGCACGTTCCCGCGTAGGGTGATCTCGCCGGTCATCGCGACGTCGGGGCGAACGGGCCGGTTCGTCAGGAGCGAGGCGAGCGAGGTCGCCATCGTCACTCCCGCGGAAGGTCCGTCTTTCGGGATCGCTCCCGCAGGAACGTGGATGTGGATGTCGGACGTCTCGAAGAAGTCCGGCGCGATGCCGAGGTTCGAGGCCCGCGAGCGCACGAGCGAGAGCGCCGTCTGCGCCGACTCCTTCATCACGTCGCCGAGCGAGCCGGTCAGCGTGAGCCCCTTCTTTCCCTGCATGCGCGTCGACTCGATGAAGAGGATGTCGCCGCCGTTCGGCGTGTAGGCGAGGCCGGTGACGACGCCCGGCTCCCCGACTCTCTCGGCGACCTCGGCGAAGTAGCGCTCCGCGCCGAGGAACTCGCGCACCTTCTCCGGCGTGACCGTCGTCGGCTCCGTCCGCCCCTCGGTCAACGCGCGCGCGATCTTGCGGCAGACGCGCCCGATCTCGCGCTCGAGGTTCCGCAGGCCGGCCTCGCGGGTGTAGTCGCGGATGATCTTCGTGATCGCGTCGTCCTCGAAGGTGACGTTGTCCTTCGGAAGACCGTTCTCCTCGATCTGCTTCGGGACGAGGTGGCGCTTCGCGATCTCGAGCTTCTGCTCCTCGGTGTAGCCGCTGAGCTCGATCACCTCCATCCGATCGCGGAGCGGCGGCGGGATCGGATCGAGCTGGTTCGCGGTCGTGATGAACATCACGCGCGACAGGTCGAACGGCACGTCGAGGTAGTGGTCCTGGAAGGTCGAGTTCTGCTCGGGGTCGAGCACCTCGAGCAGAGCGGAGGCGGGATCGCCGCGGAAGTCGGCGCCGAGCTTGTCGATCTCGTCGAGCACGTACAGCGGGTTGTTGGACCCGGCCGTCCGCATGTTCTGGATGATCCGGCCCGGCAGGGAGCCGACGTACGTGCGCCGGTGACCGCGGATCTCCGCCTCGTCGCGCACGCCGCCGAGCGAGAGCCGCACGAACTTCCGTCCCATCGCACGCGCGATCGAGCGGCCGAGCGACGTCTTGCCGACGCCCGGAGGTCCGACGAAGCAGAGGATCGGGCTCTTCGGATCGTCTCGGAGCTTCCGCACCGCGAGATACTCGAGGATGCGGTCCTTGATCTTCTCGAGGGCGAAGTGGTCCTCGTCGAGCACCGCGCGCGCGTGCGGCAAGTCGAGGTTGTCGGGCGTCGCAACCGTCCACGGCAGGTTCGCGAGCCATTCGAGATACGTGCGGACGACGGAGTGCTCCGCCGACTCGGGCGGAATCACGCGGAGCCGCTCGAGCTCGTTGTCCGCGGCCTTGCGTGCCTCCTCGGGGAGCTTCGCGGCTTCGAGCTTCGCGCGCAGGTCCTCGATGTCGTTCGACCGGCCGTCGCCCTCGCCGAGCTCCTTCTGGATCGCCCGGAGCTGCTGGCGGAGATAGAATTCCTTCTGGTTCTTCGAGAGCTCCGTCTGGACCTGGGTCTGGATCTTCGAGCCGAGCTCGAGGAGCTCGATCTCGCGGTTCAGGATGACGGAGAGCCGCTGCAGGCGCGTCTGGACGTCGAGGGTGTTCAGCAGATCCTGCTTCTCGTCGAGCGAGATGTTCAGGTTCGACGCGATCAGGTCGGTGACCTTCCCCGGATCCTTGATGTTCATCACGACGAGCTGCAGCTCGTCGGGGAGGTACGGGATCATCGAGACGAACTTGGCGAACTGGTTCACCAGGTGCGCCTGGATCGCCTCGAGGTCGCGCGAGACCTCGTAGCGGTCGAGGAGCGTGCGGACGCGGCCCGTGTAGAACGGCTCGGTCTGGAGGTACTCGTCGACTTCGAGCCGCCGGAGACCCTGGACCAGGATGCGAACGCTCTGGTCGGGGTACTTCAGCATCTTCAGGAGCCGCCCCGCGGTGCCGCGGGCGTAGAGGGAGTCCAGGCTCGGACGCTCCTCCTCGGCCGTCTTCTGGGCGACGAGCCCGAGCAGGCGCTCGTTCGCGAGGCAATGCTCGACCAGGTCGAGTGAGCTCTTCCGCGAGATCGGCAGCGGGACGATCGCGGACGGAAAGATGACGACGCCCCGCAGCGGGAGGATCGGGAGGGTGTCCGGGATCTCGACGTGGCTCGTGTCCTCGTCGAATCCGAGGAACCGCCCCGCGACTTCCTCCAGGCCCTCGGTGACGTCTTCGGACTGGCCTTCGGTCTCGTCTGGGTCGCTCATATCGTGCCCGAGCGGCCTCCGGGGCGCGCGCGGTGACGATCAGTATACGGACGATTCGACCAAATGCGACCGCTCGGGGGAAGCCCGTGGAAATCGCGCGGGCGGGCGTCACACCGCGTCGGCGAGGCGCCAGGCCGTGGTGAGAAAGCCGGTGTGGGCGACCATCCGGTGGTCCGGTCGGACCGAGTTCGCCGCGACGTGCCAGTAGCGCTGCAGGAGCTCGAAGGTCTGCGCCGCGGCGAAGCGGGGCTCGGCGCGGAGGGCGGCGCCGAGCTCCGCGAGCTGCAGCGTCGTCGGCACCCAGCAGGTGAGGACCCCCCCGGGCCGGAGGGCCCCTGCGGCGGCAGGGATGACCGGTGAAGGATCCGGCAGATCGAGGATCACGCGGTCCGCGCTCTCGTGCGGCAGCATGTCGGCGGCTTCCCCGAGGACGGTGCGCCAGTTCAGCGCTTCGCCGTGGTGGCGCGCGATGTTCTCGCGCGCCATGTCGATGTGGTCCTCGCGCCGCTCGATCGAGACGAGACGGCCCTCCGGGCCGATCGCCCGAAGCAGCGCCAGCGTGAGCGCGCCGGGCCCGACGCCGGTCTCGACGACGTGCGCTCCCGGATAGATGTCGCCGTAGATCAGGAAAGCGCCGGTGTCCTTCGGATAGATGACCTGCGCCTGTCGCTGCAGGTTCGGGATGAGGCGCGAGTACGTCGGTCGGAAGACGAGCACGCTCTGTCCCATCGACGTCTTCACGCGCGAGCCGTCGGGAAGGCCGATGATTGCGTCCGCGTCGACGTAGCCGCCCTGGAACGAGAAGCGCCGTCCAGGCCGAAGGTCGCGGAGATACTCGCGATCCTTCCCGTCGATCATCAGGACGACTTCGCCGGCGGCCAGCGGGACGCCCGTAAGCGCGGGCTCGGGAGGGGACCCGGCTTCGCTCATCGGCTCGCACCGTCGCCGCGCGTCGCGGCTCCGCTGCGGAGCTTGCGATCGACCTCCGCACGGAGCGAGCAGAATGAGCAGAGCGTGCCGAACGACGGCATGCCGCAGCCGCTGCAGGTTCCGCCGGGGCCTTCGCCCTCGGGACGCTCGAACGCCGCTGCGCCGCGCGCGACGAACTCGCGCACGAAGCTGAGCTTCGTGCCCGGAGAGGTGCTCTCGAGCTGGTCGAGCATCGCCTTGTAGGTGAGCTGCGTCGCGCCAGCGGCGTTCGGGCATTCCTCGACGACGTACTGGAGCCCGCGGAGGAACGCGTACGACGCCGTCTCGTACTCGCTCGTGAGGAACAGCGGCTTCACCTTTCGCACGAACTTCTCGTGGCGCGGCTGCATCACCGGGCGCTGGCGCGCGAGGTGGTCCGTCTGCCAGTGCAGCACGTTCCCCAGAAGCCGAGCCGCCTCGTCGTCGAGGTTGTGTCCCGTCGCGATCACGTCGCACGAGAACTCGAGCGCCGCCGCGTCGAAGTAGTGGCGCTTCGCCGTCCCGCAGGCGGCGCAAGCGGGGCGCCGCGTCGCCTTCATCATGTCCGGTACCGCGAGGCCCTCGTCCGCGAGTGCGTGCACGCGGAGCTCGAGCCCGCGCGATTCCGCGAATCGTCGCGTGACGTCGAGCGACCGCGACGAGTAGCCGCCGATCCCGAGGGCGAGGTGGAAGCCGACGGTCGTGTAGCCTTGGCACGAGAGAACGTCCCAGAGCGCCAGGCTGTCCTTCCCACCGGAGATCGCGACGAGGATGCGCTCCTCCTTCCGGAACATCTTCTCGTGCTCGATCGCGCGGAGGACACGTCGCTCGAAGAAGAGCACGTAGCACTCGCGGCAGAAGGCCGAGTTGTGCGCCCGGACCTTCACCTCGGCCGGCTCGCGGCACCGGGTGCACTTCATGCGGAGATCCTAGCGGACTTCGCTGCGGCGCGCCGCTCAACCGCCGCTGACGACGGATCGGAGCTCGATGTCGTCGTCCTCGCGGAGCGCGGTGTCCTCGGTGAGCAAGCGGTCCCCGCGAATGACGAGCACGGTGCCGGGGACGACCGAGAAGCGTCGCAGGAGGTCGCCGACGATCTTGACGCCGTCCACGTCGAGCTCGCGTCCCTGCGGAGTGAGGCGGACCTTCACAAGGCCGCGGTTAGCAAAACGCCGGAGCGCGGACCACCACGAAGCTTCGTTGCTCCGCGCTCGCGCGATCCTTGATTTTGTCGGAGGCAACCACGATCATCGACTTCCGTCGCCTCGATCCGCGCGGCCGCGGGGCACTCGCTGGGAAGGGACGCGCCATGCCTCGAACGACGAAGAAGAAGCCTGCGAAGAAGCGCGCGAAGAAGGGCTTCAGCATCCTCGACGAGGACGAGCGTCCACGCGGCGAGGACGACGAAGACCTTCCCAAGGACGAAGCCGGTCGCCGCAAGATCAAGCGCCAGTACGAGGACTTGCTCGGCATCCGCATCGGCAAGCTCGCCGGACGCATCCTGAATCGCGAGCGCATCGACAAGACCGTCGAGGGCGTCTACTTCATCTGCGTCTCGTGCAAGAAGGTGTGCCACAACCTCGACGAGGGACTGGTCGAGGACCCGGACAACGCGCGGAACATCTGCCTTCCGTGCTCGTCCTCGGGGAGCGGCGGGCAGAGCAAGGGCCGCGCGGCCTGACGGGCGGCTCAGCGCGCGCGATCGCGGCGCCGCTGCTCGTGCCCGAGGCGGGCGAGGATCTCCTGCCAGGAGGACGGAGGCTCGACCCGGATCGTGCGCCGTTCGTCCGAGCGCAGATCGCGCCACGAGACCTCGGCTGCGTGCAGAAGATGATGCGGCACGCCCTCGAGCGGCGCTCCGCCGTAGCGCTCGTCGGCGACGAGCGGGTGTCCGGCGAAGGCGAGGTGCACCCGGATCTGGTGTCGGGCGCCCGTGTCCGTGCGCGCCTCGACGAGCGTGAGCGAGCCGAACCGGCGGACGGGAGCGACGGTCGTCTCGGCCGGTGTCGCCTCGTAGCGTGCATGCTCTCCGGCCGGGAGAGCGCGAACCCGCGTCCGGCTCTTCTGGTGCTGTCCGATCGCGGCGTCGATGACGACCGGCTCCGCAAGGTCTCCCGCGACGAGGGCGAGATAGCGCTTCTCGACGTGGTGTCGGCGGAACTGTCCGCGGAGGCTCTGGTACGCGGCGGGAGCCCGCGCCACGAGGAGGACGCCCGAGGTCCAGGTGTCGAGGCGGTGGACGATCCCGCTCTCTCCGGGGCCGCCGACCCCCGCGCATTCGGGAAGCCGGCGGGTGAGCCAGGCCGCGACGGAAGGACCGTCACGACCGCGCACGGCGACGGTCGGAAGGCCCGGCGGCTTGTCGAGCACGACGAGGAGCTCCTCCTCGAGAAGAACGTGCGGTGCGAGAGCGCTCTCGTCCGCCGACACTTCGGTCGCAGGTTCGATCTCGACGCGGTCGCCCCCCGCCAGGCGCTGCCCCTTCCGGGCGCGGCGTCCGTTGATGCGCGCGCGCTCGGCAAGGCGGCTCGCGGCACGACGTCCGAGGCCGAGACGCGTCGCGAGGAAGGCATCGAGCCGCTCGCCGGCTTCCGCCTCGCTCGTCTCGAAGCGAAACGCCTCGGCGAGCCGCGGCTCTTCCGGCTCCGGCACGAGACGAGAATACGGACAGTTCGTGCCCCGGTCGAGGCGGCCCGCGCCGTCCGCGGCTCGCGGGTCGATCGCGCCCGATGCTGAGCGAGTCGCCGCACCGCTCGCTCTTCCCGAGCGCGTCGCGCCGGATTCACCTCGATCATGCGGGAGTCGCCCCGATTTCGCAGCGGGTCGTCGAGGCGATCGAGCGCTTCGCGCACGAATCCGCGGAGACGCTCGCGGATCGGTACCCGTACTGGAACGCCCGCGCGGAGGTGGTGCGCGCAGCCTGCGCGCGGCTCGCCGGCGCGTCGTCCAGGCAGGTCGCTTTCGTCAAGAATACCTCCGAGGCGCTCTCGTTCGTCGCGGGAGGTCTCGACTGGCGCGCCGGGGACATCGTCGTCACCGTCGATCAGGAGTTTCCCTCGAACGTGTACCCGTGGCGCGCGCTCGATCGTCTCGGCGTCGAAACGCGCGCTCTTTCGCCGGAAGCGATCGCGCGCGATCCCGAGGCGGTCCGTGCGGCGCTCGCGGGACGCGTCCGCGCTCTCGCACTCTCCGCCGTCGCGTACGCCACGGGAGATCGTCCACCGCTCGCCGACATCGCGGCGCTCTGCCGGGAGCAGGACGTGCTCGTCGTCGTCGACGCGATCCAGGCGCTCGGAGCCGTCGACGTGAGCCTCTCGCGAGACGGTCTGGACTGTGTGGCCGCGGACGGGCACAAATGGATCTGCGCGCCGGAAGGCACCGGCTTCATGGCCGTCTCGGACCGGCTCCTCGACCGCTTGCGTCCCATCGAGCTCGGCTGGAAGAGTGTCCTGCAGCCGGATCGGTACTATCCGTACGAGTTCCACGTGCGACACGATGCAGCGAAGCTGGAAGCGGGGAGTCTGAACCTCCTCGGAGTGCACGCCCTCGGTGCGGCGGTCGATCTCGCGCTCGAGGTGGGCGTCGCGAAGATCGAGGACCGACTCGCGAATCTGACGGGCGAGCTCGAGGAAGGCCTTCGCAGCCGCGGACGCGAGCTCCTCGGAGAGCGCGGCAGGGACGCTCGGATCGGCCGCTCGGTCTCGGGCATCGTCTGCTTCCGTCCGCAGGGTACCCCCGAACGCGTCCGACAAGAGCTCTGGGCGCGCGGCGTGGTTTGCAAGGTGCGGCTCGGCGGGCTTCGCGTCGCACCGCATCACTATCAGGACGGCCGGGACGTCGAAGCGTTCTTCGAGCGCCTGGACGAGGCCGAGGACGCGGTGCGTTGATGGCGCATCCCTCGGCGATGGTCGAGCGCATGGGCTGGCTCCCGCGGGGGGTGGCGCGGTGGCTCACCGCGGACGTGCACCTCGATCGTCGCGACGTCGAGCGGCTGCAGGCGCTCTCGGAGACGACGACGATCGTCTACGTGCTCCGGCAGCGATCGCTGCTCGACTACCTGCTGATCAACTGGATCTTCCTCCGCGAAGGGCTTCCTCTCGCGCGCTTCGCGAACGGCGTCGGATCGAGCTGGTTCGCGACGATCGGAACGGCGATCGCGCGGCTCTTTCGCTGGCGGCCGGCGGGACGACGTCGGCATCAAGTCGACCGCGAGACCGCCGGCCGTCTCGTCGCCGAGGGACAGCCGATCCTGATCTTCCTGCGCGCGCGGGGGCCGCGGCTCCTCGCGAACGTGCGCTCGCATCTTGCGGCCGCGCGGCCGGGCCGCGACCTCCTGCACGAGATCGTGAGCCGCAGCGAGCAGCTCGAGCGTCCCGTCCAGCTCGTCCCCGTCTCTCTCTTCCGCGGCCGCGTGATCCGGCGGCAGGCGAGCCGGATCTCGGCGCTCGCCTACAGCGTGCACGACGCGCCGAGCGACCTGAAGAAGCTGATCACGTACGCGATCAATCGCGAGGACTTGCTGCTGACGGTCGGACGTGTCGTCGACCTCGAGAAGTTCATCTCCGCGAACCGTCCGCTCGGCCAGGCACGGCTGGCGCGGCGCCTGACGCACTGGCTGCAACGCGAGCTTGCGCACGAGGAGCGCGCCGTCTGGGGCCCGCTCGTCGTGCCGCGCGACGCGATCCTCGAGCGAGTCTTCGAGGGGCGCGAGGTCGTCGCCCAGATCGAGAAGATTGCGGCGGAGGAGGGGATCCCGGAGCGTCGCGCGTGGCGCGAAGCGCGCAAGATGTTCTGGGAGATGGCGGCGAACTTCAACGGGTTCGCCTTCGGCATCATCGAGATCCTTTTCCACCAGATCTGGAAGCGGACCTTCAGTGGCGTCGAGGTGCGCGGCCTCGACCGCGTCGCGGAGTGTGTCAAGCAGCATCCGGTCGTCCTCGTCCCATGCCACCGGAGCCACTTCGACTACATGGTGCTCTCGTACATCTTCCGCGAGAGCTTCCTTTCGCCGCCGCACATCGCGGCGGGGCTCAACCTGAAGTTCTGGCCAATGGGGCCGCTGCTCCGCGGAGCGGGCGCATTCTTCATTCGGCGCTCCTTCGAGGACGACGCGCTCTACAAGCTCGTCTTCCATCGCTACCTCTCGACGCTGATCCGGCTCGGCTACACGATGGAGTTCTTCATCGAGGGTGGCCGAAGCCGCACGGGTAAGATCCTCACGCCCAAGCTCGGCATGCTCGGTGGGATCGTGCGCGCGTTTCTTCAGGGCGCGCGGCGGGATCTCTATCTGGTTCCGGTGTCGATCCACTACGGGCGGATCGCCGAGGAGAGTGCGTACGACGCGGAGCTCTCCGGAGCGGCGAAGCAGGAGGAGTCGTTCGGAGCTCTCCTGCGCGCGCGCAGCGTGCTGAAGCAGCGGCACGGCACCGTGTACGTCAGCTTCTCCGAGCCGCGGTCCCTGCGCGAAATGCTCGGGGACCGAGCCGCGCGATTCGCAACGCGCGCCGAGGAGCCCGAGGTCGCGGAGGAGCAGCGCCGCTTCGTGCAGAAGCTCGGCTTCCGGATCCTGCACGAGGTGAACGCGGTAGCGGTCGTCGGCGCGACCTCGCTCAGCGCGACCGTGCTCCTTTCTGCGAGCCAGGAGTCGCAGGCGTCCCGGGAGTTCGCGCACCGCGCGCGGATGCTCGCGGAGATCCTCCGCTGGAAAGGCGCGGCGTTCACGACGTCGCTCGAGCGAAATCTCGGGCGCTCGGATTTCGGCGAGATCATCCACTTTCTCGCGTCCGCGAAGCTGCTCGAGGTGGTCGAGTCGAGCGGGGAGCGCGTCCTGCGCGTTCCGGCCGGGAAGCGGAAGGTCCTCGACTTCTACAAGAACAACGGGATTCACTTCTTCCTGATGCCGTCGCTGGTCGCGCACGCGATGCTCCGCGGCGTGCCGCGGAGCCAGCTCGAGGATGAGGTCGCGTGGTGGCTCGATCTCTTCCGCTGGGAGTTCCCGCTTCCCGAGAGAGGCGAGGTGGTCGCGGAGATCGGCGGGATCGTCGACTTTCTCCGGGCGCACGGAGCCAACGTCAACGGCACGGGGGCGCACGTGCCGATCGTGCACGCGCTCGCCGGGATCCTCGAGAACTTCCGCGAGTCGTATTGGATCGCCGCGCGGACCGTTGCGCAGCTCGAGGAGGAGCCGGTGCCGCAGGCGAAGGTCCTGCAACGGCTGCAGCGCTACTTCGACGCGGCCCTTCTGCTCGGCGAGGTGCTGAAGCCCGAGGCGTCTTCGCAGGTGACGTTCGGCAACGCGATCTCGCGCTTCGTCGAGATCGGCTGCATCACGAAGGAGACGCGGCGCGGACAGAAGGACGTCTGGCTGAAGCGCGGGCCGTCGTTCGCTCGACTCTCCGAGCTGGCCGCTCGGATCGGCTCGGGCCTCGTCGTGGCACAGGAGCCGGTGGCGGAGAGCCCGGTCCGGCTCGAGCGAGTCGATCGTCCTCGGCTCTCGGCATAGCGGTCGCCGAGCGCTTTCGTTGACACCCCGGGATGCTTGGTCTAGCGCGATCGGGAGGAGGGCCAGCCCCTCCGTTTCGATCGAGGGGGCGTAGCATCGCGCGCGAGGAAGACAGGGAGGCGGACGAGCGCATCGCGCGTCTCACACGCGAGCTTGCCGAGGCGATCAACGACGAGAAGGCCTCGGGACGCACGGTGATGCGCGACTATGCGATCGACCTGCTGAAGGAAGAGGTCGAGACCGAGGTCATCGCGACCCCGGAGGAGCGTGCCCGTCGCGAGAGCTCGGCCGGGCTCCTCAACCCCTTCGGGCTCGGGATCCCGATGATGCTTCTCGGGGTCCTTCTGGCGCCTCTTTTCGGCCTCGTCGGCCTCGCCCTGGCGGCGATCGGCGCGCTGATGTGCCTCGTCGGGCTCGTGATGGCGATGACCCGGAGCCGGTCGGGGTGGGCCGACACCGAGTGATGCCGCTTCGGAGTGGCGCTCTCGGCGCGAAAAGATTAAGCAAATCCGCACCAGGTTTAACCGTCCGTGCGTGTCTCAGTCGCGTCTCCAGCAGGCCCCCTAATGGGAGGTGCCGATCCGTTTTCATTGGAGCGCGGTCGGGGGCGGCGAGTACGGTCGGCGCGGAAAGCGGCCGGCCGATCCTCGGCTCCCGGAGCGAGGCGTTCGCGGCCGAGATGAGACAGATGAATGGATGACCGATGGCAACGGGCGAAGCAGTAGCGGCGCAGGGCGGCCTCGAAGACCAGCAGCTCGCCGAGCGGCGGCGAGAAGAGCAGCGTCTCGAGCGCGGCAAGCGGCAGCGCGAGAAGGCGGCGCTCGGCGGTCTCTGGTCGCGTCGTGACGTTCTCGGTCGCGTGGGCTGGATGCTCTTCGGAGTGTTCTCGTTGACGACGATCATCGCCGCGGTCCGCTCCGCGTTCCCGCGCGTCCTCTTCCTTCCGCCGACCACGTTCAAGGCGGGCAAGCCGAGCGACTACGCCGTGGGCGAGGTCAGCGAGAAGTACAAGGCCGACTATCGCGTCTGGATCGTTCGCGATCCGGAAGGCTTCTACGCGCTCTGGGCGAAGTGCACGCACCTCGGCTGTACGCCGCGGTGGCTCAGTGCGGAGGCGAAGTTCAAGTGTCCGTGCCACGGCAGCGGCTTCTACCGGAGCGGCATCAACTTCGAGGGCCCGGCACCTCGGCCGCTCGAGCGCCTGAAGATCTCGCTCGCCGAGGACGGGCAGATCCAGATCGACAACGGTGTGAAGTTCCTCTTCGAGAAGGGCGATTGGGGCAAGCCCGGCTCGTTCTTGAAGGCCTGATCGACGAAGTCGGGCGCTACGTGCGCGTCCGTCCGAACGAGGGAGTCCAGGGGGAGAACCCGTGAGCTGGTGGGAAGACGTCAAGCAGCAGATCACCGAATCGCCGGTCTGGAAGTCCATCTTCCGGCACGGTTACGACGACACGCCGCGCAACCGCATCCTGATGGTGTCGGGTAACGTCTGGCTCCACCTGCATCCTTCGAAGGTGCGGCGGCATGCGACGCGGATGCGCTTCACGTGGTGCATGGGCGGCATCACGTTCCTGATGTTCCTGATCACCGTCGTCACCGGCGTGTACCTGATGTTCTATTACCGCCCGGTCACGCAGTACGCGTACGCGGACATGAAGTACCTCGAGTTCGACATGCCGTTCGGCGTCGTGATGCGGAACATGCATCGCTGGGCGGCGCACGGGATGGTGATCGCGGTGTGGCTGCACATGTTCCGCGTGTTTTTGACCGGATCGTACAAGCCGCCCCGTGAGTTCAACTGGGTCGTAGGCGTCCTGCTCCTGGTGCTGACCCTCCTGCTGAGCTTCACCGGGTACCTGCTGCCGTGGGACCAGCTCGCGATCTGGGCGGTCACCGTGGGCTCGAACATGGGTCGCGCGACGCCGGTCCTCGGCCACGAGGGTCCGTTCAAGGAGATCCTCGGGGTGAACCCGATCTACGATGCGCGCGCCTTCCTGTTCGGCGGCGGTGAGGTCGGGCCAGCGACGCTGATGCGGTTCTACATCCTGCACTGCATCTTCATCCCGCTCGTGACGAGCCTCTTTCTCGCCGTTCACTTCTGGCGCATCCGTCGGGACGGCTTCTCCGGCCCTGCTCTCTGAGGCTCCGGGGGGAATCGATGCGAGTGCTCGCTTTGCCGATCGTCTTCTGCGTCATCCTCTGGGCGATGTACGTTCTCGCCAAGCCCAAGAACCTGTAGGTCGTTCGGGACGGGAGGGAGTCGAAGATGGCGACGGCGGTGAAGCCGGCCGAGACCGGGAAACGGGTCGAGGTCTCGATCAAAAAGGCGATCGGGCCGGGGGACGACAAGGTCCACACCTGGCCTCACCTCGTGCGCGCAGAGTTCCTCTGCTGCGTGATCATCATGATCCTGATGATCGTGTGGTCCCTCGGCGTCGACGCGCCGCTCGAGGAGCCGGCCAACCCGGCGCGTACCCCGAACCCCTCGAAGGCGCCGTGGTACTTCCTCGGCCTGCAGGAGATGCTCGTTTTCTTCGACCCGTGGCACGCCGGGGTGGTGCTGCCGAGCTTCATCATCGTCGGGCTGATGGTGATCCCGTACATCGACATCAACCCGAAGGGGAACGGCTACTACTGCTTCGAAGATCGGAAGTGGGAGATCCTGACCTTCTACTTCGGCTTCCACATTCTCTGGGTGTCGCTGATCGTGATCGGAACGCTTCTGCGCGGGCCGGGCTGGAACTGGTTCTGGCCGTGGGAGAAGTGGGACCCGCATCTGGTCGAGGCCCTGACGAACATCAACCTGCCGTATCTGTTCGGGATCCGCGATTACTTCTGGTCGGCGATCTTCGGGCTCGTCGTCTCGGTCCTGTTCGTCGTGGTCGGAATGGTCGGGATGTATGCCTGGGTGGTGTGGCTGAAGGGCAAGGAGTTCATGGAGCGATGGGGAATGACGAGGTTCCTGATCACCTCGTTCCTCTTCGTCAACATGATGGCGGTGCTCGTCAAGATGCTCCTGCGGCACCTGTTGAACATCAAGTACGTCATGGAGACGCCCTGGATCAACATCTAGGTCGGGGCCGCCCGTGAGGTTCTACCTGGCCAAGCTGCTGCAGTTGATCGGAATCACCAACGTGGGATTCGGTCTCCTCTACGGCATGACGACCGAGGAAGGGCTTCGCTTCGAGCTGCACATGTTGATGATCGGGTCCGCAATCTTTCTGGTGGGACGTTTGATCGAAGGCCGCAGGGCCGCCTGACCGCGCGCGGGGAACGAATGGCGAGACGGGATCTCAATCTCGACGACGAGAAGCGAAGCTACGCCGGCCTCTGGTTGCTCGGCGCGACGCTGCTCGTCCTGGGCGCGATCTGGGCGATTCTGGACGACAGCTTTCTCCGCCGGCCGTGGAAGCAGTACCAGCACGGCTTTTACGACATCGAGCACGAGCGCGAGCACGCGAAGCTCGAGGCGGAAGAGAAGAAGCTCAACGACGATCCGAAGTACGTCGAGCTGAGAAAGCAGCTCGACGCCGCGAAAGAGAGTCAAGCGAGCGGAGAGACCGCGTCGAAGCTCGCCGACGCCGAGAAGCGCATAGCCGTGGCCAAGCTCGACGAGGGCGAGGCGGACCTGAACGTGCGATTCGTGAAAAGCGAGCTCGAGGCCGCCTGGTACCAATATGACCACGCGCTCGAAACGGGTGGCAACGTCTCCGCCGCGCAGAAGCAGCGCGATGAGCTCATCGCCCAGAAGGGGGAGCGCGAGAAGGAGTGGCAGACCACGCTCGACGCCGTCGCGCGCATCCAGGCCGAGATGGACGAGCTGCAGGCGCCCGTGAAGACCCTCGAGAAGCAGCTCGAGGAGCACGAGGCGGAGCGGGCGCTCATCCAGAACCGTCTCGACGGCATGAAGTCCATCGTGGCCAACGTCGAGATGGACCGGATCGCGACGATCCAGCAGATCGTGCTGCCGGACTTCGACACCAACAACTTCGAGCAGCCCGTCGATCGCGTCGACCGCTGCACGTCCTGCCACGTCGGCATCGACAAGAGCGGCTTCGAGGACGTCGCGCAGCCCTGGACGACGCACCCGAAGCGCGATCCGCTGCTGACGAAGCACCCGCCCGACCAGTTCGGGTGCACGCCTTGCCATGACGGGCAGGGTGTCGCGCTGAACTCGATCAAGCAGGCGCACGGCGATGTGCGATTCTGGCTGCAGCCGCTTCTCCAAGGCGATCAGATGCAGTCGCGCTGCCTCGATTGCCATCGGGACGTTTCGACCATCGGCGACGCTCCGTCGCTCGCGAAGGGCGAGTACCTCTTCGAGCAGCTCGGTTGCCACGGGTGTCATCTCGTCAGCGACTACGACGGCCTCGGTGACGTCGGGCCGAGCCTGCGCCGGATCTCCGCGAAGGTCGACCCGCAGTGGATGGTCGGCTGGATCCACGATCCCTACGCCTTCCGGCCGCGCACGAAGATGCCGAACTTCGAGTTCTCCGACGCGCAGGCCAAGGCGGCGGCGGCTTACCTCTGGACGTCGAGCAAGGAAGACGGCGCGGGCTGGCTCGCAAGCCATCCGGATCCGGGCGGCATCGATCCCGCCGACGCGGCGCAGGTCGCGAAGGGCAAGGAGCTCTTCGACGAAGTCGGTTGCCGCGCTTGTCACGCCGCGGTCGAGGGCGAAGTGGCGACGCCGGTCGGCGCGAACAAGGACTACGCGCCGAACCTGGCCCGGATCGGCGAGAAGACGACCGGACAGTTCATCTACTGGTGGATCAAGGACCCGCGCGGGTACAACCCCGAGTCGCGGATGCCGAGTCTCCGCTTGACGGACGACGAGGCGCGCGCGATCACGGCCTATCTCCTGAGCCTGTCGAGCGCGGCGCCGGCGGCCGAGCAGACGATCACCTCCGCCGACCTCGAGTCGCCGGAGCTCGCGAAGGAAGGTGAAGCCGTCGTCCGGAAGTACGGCTGCTACGGCTGTCACTCGATCAACGGCATGGACGCGGAGTCGCGCATCGGCGTGGAGCTCTCGTCGTTCGCGACGAAGCCGCTCGAAGAGCTCTACTTCGGCAATCATCCGGAGATCCCGCGGAACTGGAACGCCTGGACGTTCCACAAGCTCCAGGACCCTCGGATCTACGCGACCGAGCACGTCGAGCAGCTGATGCCGAACTTCCACCTGGCCGACGAGGACATCGAGAACCTCCGCGTCTGGCTGCAGAGCCGGCGCGGCTACCAGCCTCCGTTGCGCTATCGCGCCGATGGCTACGATGGCCGGCAGGAGCGCATCCAGAAGGGACGCCGCATCGTCGAGCGCTACAACTGCATGGGCTGCCACCAGATCGACGGACGCGGCGGCTACATCCGCACCCTGTACCAAGACAATCCGACGTCGGCACCGCCGATCCTGAACGGAGAGGGCGCGAAGGTGCAGCCCGAGTGGTTCTTCGGTTTCCTCCAGGATCCGGCGCGTCAGCCGTTGCGCTTCTGGCTCGACATCCGCATGCCGACGTTCGGTCTCGAGGATCACGAGACGACGGCCATCGTCGACTACTTCACCGCGCTCGCGGAGCTCGAGGACCCCTACTTCTACTGGGATCCGAAGATCGACTCCAACCCGGAGCTCCTGCAGGTCGGCGAGATGCTGATGTCCGACGACTACTTCTCCTGCTGGTCGTGCCACGTGCGCGGCAACGAGACTCCCGGTGGTCCGATGGAGCAGTGGGCGCCGAACCTCGCGTATGCGCACGAGCGTCTGAACCCAGTCTGGATCCTCTCGTGGATCAAGGATCCGCAGGCGATGATGCCCGGCACGAAGATGCCCGCGTTCTATCCCGGTGGTCCGCCCGACGTGCTCGGCGGCGACGAGAGCAAGCAGATCGTGGCGATGCGCGATTACATCATGTCGCTCGGCAACGCCGCGGGCGTCGCGGTCGCCGCCGAAGCGCTGGCGCCTGCAGACGCTGCACCCGTGGATCCGAATGCACCGCGTCCGCCGGCGGAAGCAAAGGCTCCGGGAGCCGATGACCGTCGCGCCGCAGCGAGCGGCGCTGCCGGAAGCTGAGCCGAACGAGACCTCTCGCAAGCTGAGAGCCGCGCTTCCCTGGGGATTCTTTTTGCATCCCCGGAGGAAAGCGGTATAAGCGACCGCCCACGTCGCGGGTGGAGGTACGACGAGGGCGCGGTGGGGTCGCGCGAGCTGCGTCCGCCGAGCGACGGGTCGCGTACATGACAGAGGAGGAGTCTCGATGAATTTGAGGGTGATCGCCGCAGTCGTGCTGCTGATGTTCTCGATGGCCTGCGCTCCCGCGAAGCAGTGGGGACAAGGCGCGATCGGCGGCGCCATCGTCGGTGCAGCGGCTCTCGGAACGGCCGGCGGTGCGATCGCGAACAACGTGACGCCGCCGTTCAAGGCGGACGACAAGGACCGCGGCGCCGGCATCGCGATCGGCATCGCGACCGGCGCGATTCTGGGCGCGTTGATCGGTCACGCTCTGTTCGACGACGAGGAGGCGCCTCCGCCCGAGGCTCCGCCGCCCCCGCCGACCAAGCAGAAGCTAGTGCTCCGCGGCGTGAACTTCGACTTCGACAAGTACAATCTTCGTCCGGAGGCGACGCCGATCCTCGACGAGGCGGCGAAGATCCTGAACGAGAATCCGGGCGTGAACATCCAGGTGCAGGGCTACACCGACTGGATCGGAAGCGATGCGTACAACCTGACGCTCTCGGATCGCCGTGCGGAGACGGTGAAGGACTATCTGGTCGGCCAGGGCGTCGCGGCGAGCCGCCTCACCGCGCAGGGATTCGGCAAGGCCGATCCCGTCGCGACGAACGAGACCGAAGCGGGCCGTGCGCAGAATCGTCGCGTGGAGCTGGTGCCGCAGAGCTAGGCGCGACGTGAAGGTCGGCTCGACTCGCCAGCCGAGGCGAGCCGGAATGCAGAGGGCGCTCCACCGCGTGGAGCGCCCTCGTGCCATCGGCGGACTCCGCCGTCGCGCGGTGAGGCCATGAAGGACTTCGTCGGACCGGGCGCTCTCGTCGAGCTCGTCCTGGGCGGACTGCTGCTTCGTCCGATGCAGTACCGCGAGGTCGTGCGTGAGCCGGCTTCGATGCGGCTTTGCTTCGCCGTCGCCGTGTTGGCGGGGGCGGCGACCGGTATCGGACGGTCCGAGCAGATCGGCCTCGCTCCGGTCATCGCCGTCCTGCTGCACGTGATCGTGACGCTCCTCACCGTCGCGATCGAGTCGGGGGTCGTTTGGCTCGTCGCCGGGGCCGGGCTCCGGCGCGGGATCGGATACGGGGCGGTCGTCCGGCCAATGGCGCTCGCGACGGCGCCGCGGCTCGTCTACGCGCTCCTGGGCCTGGGGACGGGCATCCCGGCCCTCGAGATCCTGGGCACGGTCTGGCTCCTGGCCGCATTCGTCTTGGCCGTGGACGCGGCCATCGAGCGTGGTTGGGCGGCTGCGGTAGCCGTCGCCCTCGCCGTCGGAGTTCTTCGTTGGGGGACCAGCCTCTCGATCCAGATGATGTGACGCGCGAGGCCCGGACGGCCGCTTTCACACGGTTGTAACCTTCCCGTAACGGGAAGGCGATCCGTGGGCACTACTCTCAGTTGCGAGGAGAGCCCCGTGGAGGGGCTTCCGAGGAGACCCGATGACGACGTCGACGCGAGCGCGGCCTGAATCGCTCGCCTTCATTCGCCACCTGGATCGCTTTCCCGCTGACCTGAGAGACATCCGGCGGCTTCAGCGGAAGTTCCGCCTGACGGTCTCCGAGGCCGCTCGGGCGCTGTCCTTCTGGGAGGAGCGTGAGCGGACCAGGAAGGTCGAGCTGGAGCGCCGGTAGCGCCGCGATGGACCTTCGGGGTGGACCGGCGTACGGTCTCGGCCCCGACCGACCGCGGGGGAGCCTCCGCGGTCGAGCGCGACGCATCGAGTCGCTCGAGGACGAACCGGGTGGACCGCCCAAGATGGCCGACGATCGGATGAGAGGCCTGGCGTTCGAGATGACCAGCGGCTTGGCCGGCCCTGCAGCCGCCGCAGTCTCCGAGGCGAAGTCGACCAAGGTCGAGGCCGTCTCGGTCGACTTCTTCTATGGCGAAACGCAGGCGCTGCACGAGGTCTCGCTCGCGGTTGCCGAGCGGGAGGTCACGGCGCTGATCGGCCCATCGGGCTGTGGAAAGTCGACCTTCCTCCGCCTCCTGAACCGCATGAACGACCTCGTCCCGGGGACGCGCCTCCAGGGCCGGGTCCTCCTCGATGGCGCCGACATCTACGATCCGTCGGTCGACGTGGTGGACCTGCGGCGGCGCGTCGGCATGGTCTTCCAGCGCTCGAACCCGTTTCCGAAGTCGATCTACGACAACGTCGCCTACGGGCCGCGAATCCACGGCGTCCGCGACAAGGCGCGGCTCGACGAGGTCGTCGAGCGGACGCTGCACCGAGCGGCGCTCTGGGACGAGGTCAAGGACCGGCTCTCGGATTCCGCTCTCGCCCTGTCGGGCGGCCAGCAGCAGCGGCTTTGCATTGCCCGGGCTCTCGCAGTCGAGCCGGAGGTCCTGCTGATGGACGAGCCGGCCTCGGCCCTCGATCCGCTCGCCACGGCGAAAATCGAAGAGCTGATCCACGAGCTCAAGGTGCGGTATACGATCGTGATCGTGACCCACAACATGCAGCAGGCGGCCCGCGTCTCGGACCGCACGGCTTACTTCTACCTCGGCAACCTCGTCGAGTTCGGTCCGACGGCGCAGATCTTCACGAACCCGACGCGTCAGGAGACCGAGGACTACATCACGGGCCGGTTCGGCTGACGGAGCCGGAGATGCCGCAGCACACCGACCGCCGATACGAAGAAGAGCTCGGACGCCTCCGCCAGCACATCCTCGAGATGGGGGGTCTCGTCGAGCGCCAGATCGGAGACGCGACGCGCTCTCTTTCGACCGCGAATCGAAGCCTCGCCGAGGCGACGATCGAGCGCGATCACGAGGTCAATCACTACGACGTCGAGATCGACGAGGAGTGTGTGCACTTGCTGGCTCTTCGCCAGCCCGCCGCGCGCGATCTCCGGCTGATCACGACGAGTCTCAAGATCACAACCGATCTCGAGCGGATCGGCGACATGGCGGTCAACATCTGCGAGCGCGCGATCGAGCTGAGCGACCGGCCGCTCGATCTGATCGTCGACCTGCCGCGGATGGCGGAGATGGTCAAGAAAATGCTTCGCGAGAGCCTCGACGCGTTCGTGCGCGAGGACGCCGATCTCGCTCTCGCGGTGTGTCAGGAGGACGACGACGTCGATCTGCTGCACCGCGAGATGTTCAACGAGATGCTACCCCGGATGAGCAGCGATCCTTCCCTCCTCGTGCCCGGGATGGCGCAGCTCTTCGTGTCGAAGTACCTCGAGCGCATCGCGGACCACGCAACCAACATCGCGGAGATGGTGATCTTCATGGTCAAGGGGAAGAGCATCCGACATCTCTCCGTGCCTTCGAGCCTCTGATGCGGTGATGCGGCCACGCGAAGTGGAGACGAAGCGCACGGCGAGCCCTGCGGGGCCCGTTGCCGGCGATCGCCGGAAGGTCCTCGTGATCGAAGACGAGCGAGACATTCGAGAGCTCGTCCGGGTGAGCCTCGAGAACGAGGGGTTCTCGGTCCTCGAGGCCGCCGACGGCGACCTGGGGCTGGCGCTCGCGCGCCGCGAGCGGCCCGCGGCCGTGATCCTCGATCTGATGCTGCCCGGGCTTTCGGGGCTCGAGGTTTGCCGGCGTCTCCGCGCCGAGGAGCCGACGGTCGCGGTCCCGGTCTTGATCTTGACGGCTCGCTCCGCCGAGGCGGACAAGGTCGTCGGACTCGAGATCGGGGCGGACGACTACGTCACGAAGCCTTTCAGCCCGCGAGAGCTCACGGCGCGGGTGAAGGCGATCCTGCGGCGTTCCTACGGACGCGCGCCGGAGACGCCGCACGAGGTCTACGATCGCGGCGGCCTCCGCGTCGACTTCGACAGCTACGAGGTCCACATCGACGGCAACCGCATCGAGCTTTCGCTCCGCGAGTTCGAGCTGCTCCGATTCTTCGTGACGCACCCGAATCGCGTCTACGACCGGGCGCAGCTCCTCGAGCTCGTCTGGGGACCGGACACCTACGTCGAGCCGCGCACCGTGGACGTGCACATTCGCCGGCTCCGCCGCCGGATCGAGCGCGACGATTCCGAGCCCGAGTGGATCGTGACGGTCCGCGGCGTGGGCTACATGTTCGACGAGCGGCGACTGCAGGACGGCTGAGCTTGGCCCCCGCCCACCGGGGCGGCAGCCGGCTCGGGCTCGATCTCTGGGACGTCGTCCGTCATCTCGCGTCGTTCCTCGTCGCGTCGCTCGCGTGGGCCCTCGTGGGCCCTCGTGCCGGACGGAGCATGCGCGGCGGGCGACTTCAGATCGAGAGCCGCCTCGGTGCGGGCACGACCGTGACCGTGACGCTCCCGTCGAGCGAGCTGCCATCGCCGGCGTAGGCCTGACTGCGCCGGAGTCGCCGGCGAGTCGCTACACGCGACGATGCCGGGCGTTCAAGCCGAGCTGGAGGAGCTTCTTCCGCAGCGTGTTCCGGTTGATGCCGAGGATCTGCGCGGCCCGCACCTGATTGCCTCCGGTCCGCTCGAGCGCCACTTCGAGCAGCGGGCGCTCGAACTCACCGAGGAGGTTCGCGTAGAGGTCGATGGGGTCGCGGCCCCCCAGCGCGTCGAACTGCGCCTGGGCGCGCTCGCGCACGACGTCGCTCATCGAGTCGGGTCTCGCGGATTTGATCGGTCGCGCTGCCGAAAGCGCGAAGTCGGACGGCATCAGTGTCCGCTCCGGCGCGATCACCGATGCGCGGATCAGAGCGTTCTCGAGCTCGCGGACGTTCCCGGGCCACGGGTACTGGACGAGCATCGCCTCCGCGTCCGCAGAGATGTCGGTCTTGTCGGTTCCGAGGTCGCGGTTGATCTTGTCGATGAAGTACTCGATCAGCTCCGGGATGTCGCCGACGCGCTCGCGCAGCGGCGGCACGTGGATCGGGACCACGTTCAGGCGGAAATAGAGGTCCTCGCGGAAGCGCCCCTCCCGTACGGCTTCGGCGAGGTTCTGGTTCGTCGCGGCGACGACGCGCATGTCGGCGCGAAGGCTGTCCCGCCCGCCGACTCTCTGGAACTCGCGCTCCTGGAGGACGCGCAGGAGCTTCGCCTGCAACTCGAGCGGCATGTCGCCGATCTCGTCGAGGAACAAGGTGCCGCCGGAAGCCTGCTCGAACTTCCCTGCGCGACGCTCGACGGCGCCCGTGAAGGCGCCGCGCTCGTACCCGAAGAGCTCGCTTTCGAGAAGGTCGCGGGGGATCGCCGAGCAGTTGATCGCGACGAACGGCCCCTCCCAGCGCGGCGAATGATAGTGCACCGCCTTCGCGATCAGCTCCTTGCCGGTGCCGCTCTCGCCCTCGATCAGGACGGTCGCGTCGTTCTTCGCGACGCGTCCGAGAAGCTTGTAGATCGCCTGCATGGGCGGCGAGCGGCCGATCAGATCGACGCCGACCTCGACCCGCTTTTTCAGCTCGACCCGCAGCGTGTCGACGCGCGAGGAGAGCCGACGCGTCTCGAGGGCGCGCGTGACGAGGAGGCGCACGACGTCGAGGTCGAACGGCTTCGTCAAGTAGTCGTAGGCGCCGCGCTTCATCGCTTCGACGGCGTTCGCCATCGTGGTCTGCGCGGTCATGATGACGAGCGTGGCGGAGCAGCCCGCTTCCTGCGCGCGGGTGACGACGTCGAGGCCGCTCACCTCCGGCATGCGGATGTCCAGGAAGGCGAGGTCGACCTCACCGCTTCCCAGGGCCGCGAGTGCTTCGGTGCCGGTGGTCGCCTCGCGGACGTGATGTCCGTCCGCGGTCAACGCTTCGCGCAAGACCCAGCGGATCGAGCGTTCGTCGTCGGCAACGAGGATTTCGGCTGTGGCACTACTGGCCATTCGTGACTCCCGCATCCACCGGCAAGGTCACGGTGAACGTTGCGCCCCCTCCGGGGACGCTGCGTGCGCGAAGCACGCCTCCGTGCTCCGCGACGATCCTCTGGCTGATCGCCAGACCCAAGCCCGTTCCGCCGCTCTTCGTCGTGAAGAACGGCGAAAAGATTCGATTGAGGTTCTCTTCCGCGATCCCCTCGCCGTCGTCCGAGACTTCGACGGAGAGGAAGCGCTCGCGTCCATTTCCGCGACCGACCCGGTAGGTCGTCTCCATGCGCGTGGAGAGGCGGATCGTCCCGCCCTCCGGCGTCGCCTCGACCGCGTTGCGGACGAGATTGAGGAGGACCTGCGTGAGACGGCTCGCGTCTCCGGTGACCGAGGGAAGGCTCGGGTCGAACTCGCGCAGGAAACGCGTGCCACCGGCGCCTTCGATCGCGACCACGCGGTCGAGGATCTGGTGGATGTTGACCGCCATCCGCTCCATCCGCGGAGGTCCGGTCAGCTCGAGGAGCTGGGCCATCAGGCCGTTCAGCCGGTCGATCTCCTCGAGCATGATCCGGGTGCACTCCTGGACGCGAGCGTTGCCGCGAGTCGCTCCGACGAGGAGCTGCGCGGCGCCCCGCATCCCGGAGAGCGGGTTCTTGATCTCGTGAGCCAAGCCGGCGACGAGCGTCTCGAGCTCCGCGAGGCGCTCGACCTCGAGGCCGCGCGCTTCGAGGTCGCGGCGGCGGCTCAGATCCTCCAGGGTGAGGAGGGTCCCGATCTCCTCGCCCTGCTCGTCGGTGAGCGGCGTCGCGGTCGCCTGCACCGGCACCTGGCCACCCCAGCGGTCGGTCAGAGCCAGCTCGGCCCGCATGTGGCGCGGCGGCGGCGCGTCCGGGGTCGCGGAGAAGAGCTCGGCGAGCCAGGCGCTCGGGCCGAGCACCGCGTCGGCCTGCCGCCCGACCGCCCGTGCCGCGGAGTGCCCCGTGAGCTGCGCTGCTGCCTCATTCATGAATTGGATGGTGGCGTTCGGGTCCACGACGACCACGCCTTGGTCGATGCACTCCAAAATGTTCAGCCACTGCCGCGACAGGAAATCGGAGACCGCCTTCTTCATGAGCAGCTGCACACCATTTAAGCAGACACGCTCCTCACCTGCGATCCGAAAAGGCAAGCAGAACCGTGTATGCCCATGCCGTCTACGCTACCCAAGCAAGGACTTGACCCACGGCCGATCGTGCGGTGTCTCTGGGCGATGATCTCGATCGCTCAGGCACTCGACATGGTTCTCGGGGCGGTTCGACCTCTCCCCGAAGAGGAGGTCGCGCTGGACGAGAGCGTCGGCCGGGTGCTCGCCGAGGACGTCGTCGCCGGGGCCGACGTGCCCGCCTTCGCGAACTCGCAGATGGACGGGTACGCGGTGCGGGCGGAAGACGTGGCGGGTGGGAGCGAGTCCTGTCCCGTGGAGCTCCGGGTCCTCGGGACGATCGCCGCCGGCCGTCCGCTCGGCCTGACGGTCGGACGCGGGGAGGCGGCCCGGATCATGACCGGTGCGCCGATTCCGGCTGGAGCCGATGCCGTGATCCCGGTCGAGGAGGCGTCTTCGGACGCCCCGGAGCGGGTGTCCATCGCGAGCTCCGCCATGGCAGGGCGGTTCGTCCGTCCGGCCGGCGAGGACATGCGCGCGGGCGATCGAGTCCTCGAGGAGGGCCGGCGTCTCGGCGCGCCCGACATCGGGCTTCTCGCGTCGCTCGGGCGAGCGTCCGTTCGCCTGCGGCGCCGCCCGCGCGTCGCGATCCTAGGAACCGGGGACGAGCTCGTGCCGATCGGCGGCGCCCTGGGACCGGGCCAGATCCACGACTCGAACGCGCATGCTCTCGGCGCGGCCGTTCGCGAGCTCGGCGGGGAGCCCTCGCTCCTCGGCATCGTTCGAGACGACCCCGCGGCGCTGCGGGCCGCGCTGACGGCGGCGCTGCGCTTCGACGCGGTCCTTTCCACGGGCGGCGTCTCCGTGGGCGACTTCGACCACGTGAAGGACGTGATGGACGAGATCGGGCTCGAGCGTCGCTTCTGGCGCGTCGCGCAGAAGCCCGGGAAGCCGATCGTCTTCGCCGTGCGCGACCAGACCCTGTTCTTCGGCCTCCCCGGGAATCCGGTGTCGGCGATGGTCTGCTTCCATCTGTACGTGGCCCCCGCTCTGCGCGCGGCCGCGGGTTTGCGCGAGGTCTTCCTTCCGGCGAGCGATGTCGTCCTCGGCGAGGCGATCCGGACGGCGAAGGATCTGACGGAGCTCGTCCGGTGCACGCTCCGCTCCGAGGCGGGGGTGCTCGTGGCGCTCACGACCGGCACGCAGAGCTCCGGCGCGCTGCGCTCGCTGTCGCTCGCGGACGGTCTATTGATCAGCCCCCCGGGGACGGCCGAGCTCCGAGCGGGCGACCCGGCGAGAGCACTTCTGCTCCGCGCAGGTCCGGCGCTCGCGTCGACCCATCCGTTCGCTTGACGAACGGCGACCGGATCAGTCGTCTTCGCCCGAGGAGGCAATCTCGTCCGTGATCCGGTCGACCTCGTCGCCTCCGAGATCCTCACCGGCCTCCTGCCCCATGCGACGCATCCAGCGCGCCACGCTACCCGGGTCGCCCTCGTCGAGCCCGGAGAGGCGGCTCGGGTCGGCGAGGGACTCGAGGCGGCGCTCCTCCGAGCGCGGCATCGCGAATCGGGACGGGAGACGATCGAGCTCTCGGGACCCGCAGCGTTCGCACGTCGGCTCGACGCGCTCGCTCACGCGCAGGGTGATCACCTGCACCCGCCGGCCGCAGGCCCGGCAGCGGTACTCGTAGATCGGCATCCCTCAGGCGGGCCGCGTCGAGAACCCGTTCTCGCCGAAGACCATGAGCTGCTTCTTGCCGCCCAGGAGCGATTCCAGCAGGACCTCGCGACCCCACAGGCGGTGCAGGTGCGAGAGCGTCCTCTCGGCGTACTCGAGCTGGAGATCGCGTCCGTCGTGCTCGTGGACGAGATACAGGGTTCGCCTCCCGCCGAAATCCGCGTCGGTGATGCGGATGATCGGCGTTCCGCCCATCCCGACGACGCGGAGGAGGGTCTCCTTCACTTCGCGCCATTGCTCGCGGCTCGAGACCTTGCTGACGACGAGCTCCTCCTCCTTCTTCTCGTACTCGAAGAGGTCGAGCTCGCGCATGATCGGTTCCGTCAAGAACCGTCGCAGGAAGGAGACGTCGCGATCGACCTCGCGCACGGCGAAGATCGCCTCTCGGCCGCTCGCCGCGGAAGGGAAGGGAATCCCGGCCTCGCGCTCCTCGGGCGTCGGATCGTCGTGGCGCCGCTGGATCTCGTCGAAGAGCCGGAGGCCGATGTGGTAGGGGTTGAGCCCGCCGGGGTGCGGCCGCACGACCTGGTTGTGGCGCACGAGGAACTCGAGGTGCAGCTCGGGCGGCAGCTCGAGCGAGTTCAGGATCTCGCGGTGCCAGTACGAGGCCCAGCCCTCGTTCATGATCTTGGTCTCGATCTGCGGGAGGAAGTAGCAGGCTTCCTCGTGCACGATCGTCAGGACGTCACGCTCCCACTCGGCAAGGTAGGGGTTGTGGTCGCGGACGAAGATCAGCAGGTCCTCTTCGGGGGAGGCCGGCACCCGCTGGAGATCCGGGGGCGAGAAATCGGGCGAGCGGTGGATCTTGTGGAACGGATCCGGCCGCGGCTGCGCCTCGGCCCAGAGGCGCTGTCGCTCGTCCGCGTCGGAGAGGTGGCGTAGCGCCCGGTTCCGCCGCATCTGCATCGAGAGCGCGTGCGCGGCATCGAGGACGAACTCGACGCGCTCGGCGCCGATCGAGGGATCCTCGACGTAGCTCCGCACGCGCTGCGCGTGTGCCTTGAACGTCGCGATCGTCGACTCGGCGCGAGTCGTCTTGAAGTTGAAGTTGTTCTTGAAGAAGTCGTTGTGGCCGTAGACGTGCGCGATCGTCAGGATCTGCAGGCACAGCGTGTTGTCCCGCATCAGGTAGGCGAGGGCGGGGCTCGAGTTGATCACCATCTCGTACGGCAGGCCGGAGACGCCGTGATCGTAGAGCGTCTTGAGCTTCTCGAAGCCCTTGCCGTACGACCAGTGCGGATAGTGCGAGGGCATGCCCGCGTACGCCATGTACCCGAGCATGTCATTGTGATCGCAGATCTCGAACTCCTGCGGATAGGGATCGAGACCGAGCTCCAGCGCCTTGTCGAGGATCCGCTTTCCCCAATCCTCGAGGTCGGCGAGCGTGTAGTCCGGCACCGCGGTCCTCCTCAGGCCTCGGCGGGACGCTCCGCGGTCGCGACGCCGGCGCGATCCTTGGCGAGAAACGCCCGGAAGGCAGGCCAGATGTCTTCCTTCTTCTCGATGACCACCGTCTGGAAGTTCTCGGCGTCCAGCCGGCGGAAGAGGTTCAGCATCGAGCTCTCGTAGTACCGCGATCCGAGAGGCTTGATCTCGCCGTAGCCGAAGAGGTTCGCGACGTCGGCGAGCTGCTTCGCCGTCCGCAAGGCGGCGGGGTTGTCGGAGTCGAAGTTGTCGCCGTCCGAGCAGTGGAACGCGTACACGTTCCAGAGCGACGGGTGGTAGCGCTCGTCGATGATCTCGAGCGCCTTTTGATAGCCGGAGGAGATGAACGTGCCGCCCGACTCGGCCTTGTGGAAGAACTCCTCCTCCGTCACTTCCCGCGCGTCGGTGTGGTGCGCGATGAAGACGAGCTCGACCGAGCGGTACTTGGTCGCGATGAACTGGTAGAGGAGGAAGAAGTAGCTCCGCGCGAGGTACTTCTTCATCGTGTCCATCGAGCCGGACGTGTCCATGATGCAGATCACGACGGCGTTCGACTCGTTCTTGAAGTCGGTGACGACGTGGCGGTACGTCAGGTCGTCGGGGTGGAACGGGTAGCGGTCCTCCTCGCCCTCGGCGGGAGCTTCGATGGCCGCCGTGTGTCCGCGCGTCGCGAATTTTCGACGGAGTCGCTCGCGCGCGGTGCGCCGCTTGTCGAGGCGTACGCGGATGCCGACCGGCCGATAGCCGCGTCGCTTGCTCGCCCGCTCCGCGGGGATTTGCTTCAAAGCGCGGCGCTCGAGGTCGGGAAGCTCGAGGTCCTCGAACATGATCTCGACCAGCTCCTCGAGCGTGACGTCGGTCTCGTAGACGTCTTGGCCCGGCTGGTCTCCTGCCTGGTCTCCCGCGCCCTTCTGCTGCTGGGATCCCTGGCCGACGACCTGTCCCTCCTGGACGTTGCCGTCGCCCTGGGCCACTCCGGGGGCGTTCTGGCCGTAGATGAAACGGTACTCCCGGACGCCGCGGATCGGGACCTTGACGACGCGATCGCCGCGTTTTCCGATGATCGACTCCTCCGCGATGATGTCGGCGATGTTGTCGCGGATGGATTCGCGGATCTTCTGGCGATGCCGGAGCCGGTCGCCCGCGCTCCGATCGCTCCGCTCGGCCTCCGAATGGCGGAAGGGCCGAAAGATCGCCCCTGTGGACACTCTCCCGGTTCCTAGTCCTTCCAGAGGTTGTTCGCGGCGTACTTCATCACCACGTCGACGCAGCTCTCGCAGTAGCCGTGGTCGAGGAGGTTCGAGACCATCGCGCCGTACTTCTGCGTCTGCTCCTCGTCGCGGGTGCGCGCCTTCGTGATGATGCGCGACATGTCGCGCACGGAAGTCATCAGCTTCTTCTCGATCGCCTCCTTCAAGGGCTCGTAGCTCCGGTAGGAGATCCGCTCGCCCCTGCGGGAGCTCGACCAGAGGTACGCGATCACCTCCTGACGGAACCCGTCCGCCGCGGAGCCGATGATCGCGATTTGCTCCTCGATCGACTTCAAGAAGCCCTCGTCGGGTTGCAGCTCCTCCTTCGTGTTCAAATCCTTGACGCGAGTCTTGTTGACGTACGCTTCGGCGTGATCGAGGTAGTTGTGGAAGAGGGACTCGGCCTGCTCCTGGTAGGAGTAGACGAACGCCTTCGTGATCTCCTTCTCGAGGATCTCCAGGTACTCCTTGTGGAGCACGTCCTGGAGCAGCTCGAGGTAGTGCTTCCGGACGTCGTCGGCGAGGTCCGCTTCCTTCACCATCGTGATCAGCGCTTCGCGGACGTTGATCGGGTTGATGCAATTCCCGTCGACGTTGTCCGAGAGGGCGTTGTCGAGCGCCTTCATGATGAAGCGGGTGGAGATGCCGCTCATGCCCTCGCGCTTCGCCTCGTCGCGGAGCTCGCGGACGTCGATCTTCTTCGTGCGTCCTTTCTCGACGACCTCTTCGCCGTTGTAGAGCTTCAGCTTGGTCATCAGGTCGCACTTCGGCGTCGCCTCGAGGCGCGACAGGATCGCGAACATCGAAGCGACTTCCAGCGTGTGCGGCGCGACGTGCGCGCGGAAGTCCGAGTACCGGATGATCTTCTGGTAGATCTTCACCTCCTCGGAAAGGCGGAGGTTGTACGGCACGCGCACGACGACGATGCGGTCGAGGATCGCCTCGTTCGTGTGGTCGGCCTTGAACTTCTGCCACTCGGCCTCGTTGGAGTGGGCGATGATCACGACGTCGACGTGCACCATGCCGTGGCGGCCAGGCGCCGGAATCACCTTCTCCTGCGTCGCGGTGATCATTGCGTGCAGGTACTCCGTCTCGTTCTTGAAGACCTCGATGAACTCGACGATGCCGCGGTTGCCGACGTTGAGCGCTCCGTTCAGGTCGAGAACGCGCGGATCGCCCTCGGAGTACTGGTCGAGCTTCGAGATGTCCTCGCTGCCGATCAGAACCGAGGTGTCCTGGTTGTTCGGGTCGACCGGCGGCACGACGCCGATGCCGACGCGATTCCGCTTCGAGAAGTGCCGCAGCTCGACCGGGAAGTCCTCGTAGCGCCCGCCGAAGTCGTGCTGAAGCCGGTGCCGTGTCACCGGGGAAACGTCTCCCTCGATGTGGACGCCCAGCATCTTCTCGAATTCCTTGCGGAGGTGTCGCGGGATGAGCTGGAGCGGCTCCTCGCTCATGCTCGATCCACCGATCGCGTAGAACGGTTCCGACTCCTCGAGGCCGCGCTGCAGCTTCTCGACGAGCGAGCTCTTCCCGGAGCCGACCGGTCCCATCAAGTAGAGGACCTGCCGGCTCTCCTCTCCCTTCAGCGCAGCGGAATGGAAGTAGCGGACGATCTGCGCGATGGTCTTCTCGATTCCGAAAAACTCGTCACGGAAAAAGTTGAAGACCTTGAGCGGCTCGTCCTTGTAGATCCGCTTCGCTCCGACGTCGTTCGTTTCGTGGATGTCCTCGCTGCCGGCGCGCACGACGACGTCGTAGATTCGTGCGTGAGCGAGCTTGGGAATCGTGGGATCGTCGCGAATCCTTTCAAGGTACTCGAGGAATGTCCCTTGCCATGTCTCGTTGGCGTGGGCCTCGCGATCCTCTCGAATGATCCGCGCGAAGGTCTCCTTGTCGCTAGCCATGACGACGGCTCCTCTCGACTGCGCCTTCGGGCGCGCGGCGCGGATGGCGAACTCGAACGCCGCGCGGTCGGGGCTGTCGCGCGATCTTCACTTGCTCCGATTATACGTGCGGTCTGAAAACCCCACAAGCACTGGAAGGTTGCGCACAGAGCGCGTTTGCCATTGAACCTCCAATCGAGGTTATCGGTGCGCAACCCGGCGACGATTAGGAGACGACGCAATCCTGCTTCCGGATGTCGCCGGGCCGTGCCATGATCGTGGCAGAGGCGGGGTGGCGGTGGTGCGGCGCCAGGGTCGCGGGCGCGACGCTGTCGTATGTCGTCGCGGCGGCGATCGGATGCACGAGCCCGCTGCCCGACCCGGAGTCGCAGGCCGCCCACGTCTATGTTCGGGAATGTGGCACCTGCCATCCCGCGTACCCACCTCATCTCCTCAAGTCCGCCATGTGGCGCGTCCAGGTCGAGCGGATGGAGGACATCCGAAGACGGAGGGGCATGCCGCCGATGGCCGCGGTCGACGAGCAGACGATCCTCGACTATCTCACCAGGCACGCCGGCTGACCCGTCGCGGGTTCGCGAGACGGCGCACACAGCCAACCCGACGCAGGAGCCGAGATGGAGATCCGACACGAGGGCGGGGCACCCCACCGGACGAAGGCCGATCTTCTCGCCGTCCCCGTATTGAATGGTGGAGAGCGTGGAGCGGAGATCATCGAGCTCGACGCCGCGACGGACGGAAAGCTCCTGCGCGAAGCGAAGCGCCGGACGACGGACCTCTCGAAGCCGTCCTCGATCTTCGTCTACCAGACGCACGGCGAGCTGCCGGTGGACCAGGTCGCGCTGATCGGCGTCGGCGGCAACGGCCGCACGGCGCCGTCGCGCGAGGCGTGGCGGCGATTCGCCGGGCACGCGATCCAGGTGGCGCGTCGTACGCGCGCACGCTCGCTGGCGCTGTCCGTCGCTTCCGTCCCTGCACGCGAGCGCCGTGGTACCGCGCTCGCGCAAGCGATCGGAGCGGTCGCCGAGGGAGCGCTCCTCGCGGCGCATCCCGTTCGCTCCTACAAGACGAGCCGTCCGGCGAACGATCTCGCGACCTGCGCGGTGGTCGGCGCTCCCGGCTCGCGTGCGGCGACCGACGCGATCGCGCGCGCGCGGGCGCTCGCGGACGCGACGTGCTTCGCGCGCGATCTGATCAATGAGCCGGCTTCGGTCGTCACGCCGGCGCATCTCGCACAGGTCGCACAGCGGCTGCGGCGCGAGCTCGGCCTCGGCGTTCGCATCCTCGCGCCGCGGGATCTGCAGCGACTGGGCATGGGCGCGATCCTCGCCGTCGGCCGCGGCAGTCGGAACGAGCCACGGCTCATCGAGGTCGTCTACAAGCCGCCCGAAGGAAGCCGCACCGCGCGCCGCGGGCCGATCGCGCTTGTCGGAAAAGGGATCACCTTCGATTCGGGCGGCCTCTCGCTCAAGCCGGCCGCGAACATGGAGATCCAGAAGCGCGACATGGCCGGCGGGGCGGCGGTGCTGGGCGCGATGCAGGCGATCGCGCACCTCTGTCCTGGAATCGAGGTGCGCGGCTACGTCCCGTCGGCGGAGAACATGCCCGGCGGCGAGGCGTACCGTCCGGGCGACGTCGTGACGACCCACTCGGGAAAGACCGTCGAAGTGGTGAACACCGACGCGGAGGGACGCCTCGTCCTCGCGGACGCGCTCGCGTGGGCAGCAAGCGGTGCGGGCTCGGCGAAGCCGCGCTGGATCGTCGACGTCGCGACTCTCACCGGCGCCGTGACGATCGCGCTCGGGCGCACGGTCGCGGGTGTCATGGGGAACGACAGGACCCTCGTCTCCCATTTGATCGAATCGGGCGGTGAGGCGGGCGAGCCGATCTGGGAGCTGCCGCTCGTCGACGAGTACGTACCCCTGATGGAAAGCCTGGTGGCCGACTTCCGCAACACGGGAGATGGGTCCGCCGGCTCGATCATGGGTGGTCTCTTCCTGCGCGAGTTCGTCGATGGGATCCCGTGGGCGCATCTGGACATCGCGGCGGTCGCCTACGTCGACAAGGCGCAAGCCTACGTCCCACGCGGCGCGGTCGGCTGGGGCGTGCGCACGCTCGTGGACTTCGTCGAGCGGATCGCGAAGCGCTGAGCCGGGCGCGGGCGAGCGTCAACCGCGGAGGGCCAGGATCTCGTCCGGGTCCTTGGGGACCTTCGCGGAGAGGACCTCGTGTCCCGCAGGGGTGACGAGAACGTCGTCCTCGATGCGGATCCCGATGCCGCGGTACTCCTCCGGCACGTCGGCGAGCTGGGGCGAGAAGTAGAGTCCGGGCTCCACCGTGAGCACCATGCCCGGCTCGAGCGGCCGCGGCTGGCCGTCGACGTTGTAGGCGCCGGCGTCATGGACGTCCATTCCGAGCCAGTGGCTCGTCCGGTGCATGTAGTACGGCTTGAAGAGTCCCTCGGAGATCACGCGCTCCGCCGCGCCGTCGAGGAGGCCGAAGGAGAGAAGCCCGTCGACGAGCGTCTCGAGAGCTCGCTCGTGGATCTGCTCGATCGTCGCGCCGGGGCGCACGGCCGCGAGCGCCGCACGCTGCGCCGCGAGAACGAGGTCGTAGACCCGCCGCTGCGCCACCGTGTAATCGCGGCCGATCGGGAACGTGCGGGTGATGTCCGCGCAGTAGAACCCGAGCTCGCAGCCGGCGTCGATGAGCAGCAGCTCGCCGTCGCGCAAGCGATCGGCGTTCGCGGTGTAATGGAGGACCGTCGCGTTCGCGCCGCCGGCGACGATCGACGGGTACGCCCAGCCGGAGGCGCCGCTCTTCCGGAAGACGTACTCCACCAGCGCTTCGACCTCGAACTCGCCCAGTCCGGGGCGAGCCTCGCGGATCGCCGCGACGTGCGCCTCGGCCGCGACGTCGATCGCGGTCCGCATCCAGGCGAGCTCCTCCGGCGACTTCATGAGCCGCATCTCGTGCACGAGAGGGCCGGGATCGTAGAGCGAGGTCGGCAAGTCGTTCGAGGTGCGCGGACGAGACGCCCACGACGTGCGCGCGAGATCGAGCATTCTGTGGTTGAACGCTTCGTCGACGCCGACGCGATAATGGAGCCCCTTCGCCTTGGCGATCCGTGGCGTCAGCTCGCCCGCGAGCTCGGCGATCGGGAACGCCGCGTCCGCCCCGAAGGTCTCGATGGCGCCCTCGACCCCTGCGCGTTTTCCCGTCCAGGTCTCGCGCTCGGGATCGCGCGGCTGGACGAAGAGGACGAAGCGGTCCTTCTCGGCCGACCCGTCGAGCACCGCGACCGCGTCGGGCTCCGTGAAGCCCGTCAAGTAATAGAAGTTCGACTCGGGCCGATACCGGTACTCGACGTCGTTCGCGTGCACGGCGAGAGGCGGGGCGCGGAACACGGCGATGCCCTCGCCGATCCGGTCCAGAAGGGCGCGGCGACGTGACGCGAAGTCGAACGCGGGTAGCTCTTCGAGATTGCGGCTCATGGAGTCCACGGGGTCTGTGGTCCTCGCTGGTTCTGCGGAGCGGCCGGATTCTGTGAAAGCGGCGCGGCCGGCGGGCCCGCCTGGGCGGCCTGAGCCGCCTGTGCCTGGATCAGCGCGAGCGGCAGCTTCGGCCTTCCGGCGACCGCGATCACCCGCGCCCGATCGAAGTCGTCGGGGTCGACGGACACGACGATGCGGTCCCCCGGACGGATGTCTCCGGGTGCCAGGTCGACGGAGCCGCTCTTGACGATCGTCTCCGGCCCGTACGACACCGCATGACGCTTTCCGACGTCGAGGAACACGACGCGGCTCGCGCTCGGGTCGACGGCGATCACCTGCCCCGAAGCGCGGTTCGTCACGGGAAGGACCGGGATGTCCGGCTTCTCTGCATGACAGGCGAAGACGACTCCCGTCGCGGAAGCGGCAAGGACGGCGCGGCCGATGCGGCGGCCGGCTCGGCGGGCGTGCTTCGCGGCCTGCACGACTTGCGAGGCTAGCCAGGCCGCCGGATGCTGACAAGGGATCCGGTTTCGGAAGGCCCCCGGGTCCGTTAAAGACCCGTCAGCCTCGATGCTCGACGTCGTGACACTTCTCGATCTCGTCCAGCAGGGCTGGTACGCGACGTACCCTCTCTTGCTCTGCTCGGTGGTCGCGCTCGCGATCGCGGGCGAGCGCCTCTGGGCGCTGCGCGGCCTCGATGCGCGGATGATCTCCGTTTCGAAGCAGATCGGATTTCTCATGCGCCGCGGCGACGTCGAAGGCGCCGCCGACCTCCTCGAGCGGGAGGGGCCAGAGCTGCCCCTGAGCCAGATCTACCGGCAGCTCATTCCGCACGCCCACACCACGGCGGTCGAGGACCTGCTCGCGATCGCGGACGGCCACCGACTCGCCCAGTCGCAGGGCCTGCGGCGCAACGTGTGGATCCTCGGAACGATCGGCAGCGCCGCTCCGTTCATCGGCCTCTTCGGAACGGTCGTCGGCATCATGCGGGCGTTCCACAGCATGGCCCTCGCGGGTGCGGGTGGCTTCGCCGTCGTCGCGGCCGGCATCTCGGAAGCGCTCGTGGCGACGGCTCTCGGGCTCGGCGTCGCGATCGTCGCGGTGGCGCTCTACAACTACTTCCAGGTGCGTCTGGGCGAGCTCGCGACGACGATGCGGGTCGGCGTGACCCAGTTCATCGACGGCATCTGCGCGTATCGGGGGCACGGTGGCAGTCGGCAGGTTGCCTGAGCACGGTGACGACGAGCTCGGCGGCGGTGGAATCGTCGCCGAGATCAACATCACGCCGCTGACGGACATCTTCCTCGTTCTCCTGATCATCTTCATGGTGACGAGCTCCGCGATGATCGAGTCGGGTCCGAGCGTGCAGCTCCCCGAGTCGGGAGCGACGTCGAGCGAGACGAAGGGCGTCGTCGTGACCGTCGACGAGAGTGAGAAGATCTTCATCAACGGCGCAGAGACCGATCGCGGGGGCCTGAGCCAGGGGCTCCGCGAGGCGATCGCGACGGCGGAGGTGAAGCGCGTCGTCCTGCAGGGTGATCGTCGCGTCGTCCTCGAGGAGGTCGTCAACATCCTGGACGAGGCACGGAGCGCCGGCGCGACCGAGGTCGCGATCGCGGCGACCCGGAAGCCCTAGGGTACGGAGACCTCGGCCGTGGCGCGCGAAGATCTGCTGCTCGCTCCGGAGTCGCTCGAGACGCTGATCGGGGGCCTCCGCGAGCTGGCCGTCGCCCTCGGGCCGGGTGCGGCGGAGCAGGTTGCGGGCGTACGCACGCAGCTCGAGAACGCGAAGGCGGCGCGCGACGCGGGCAACCGCGACGCGGCCGTCGCGGGCATTCTCACCGCGATGCAGAAAATCGCGCAGCTCGCGGCAGCGCTCGACCCGCGTGAAGCGGAGGCGATGCGCGCGATGGCCGCGGGCTTCGAGTCCGCCCTGCGGCGCGGCGACGCCGCGCACGCGGCGGAGTCCGTGGACGGCATGCGCCAGCGCTCCGGCGCACAGAAGAAGCGAGACGACGAGTTCAAGCTCTGAGGGGATTCCGCTCCACCGGCAGGGCGGAGGTACGAGATGGCAAAGGCGAGTGAACGAAAGGGAGTCCGCACCGAGGAGCTCGCGTGCTGCAAGCGCACGCGGGACAAGGAGATGGAGTCGATCCGTCTGAACTACCTGTCCTTCCCGGTGATCAAGAAGATCGTCTGTCCGACCTGCCAGATGGTCCTGCCGATCCGCGTGTACTCGCGCGACGACGCCGAGAGCGGCTCCGCCGCGGGCTGAGCCGGAGCCGGAGCGCAGGAGAGAACGGTGACCGAGCCGCCTCCGGCGCGCGGCCGGATCGACGACGTGCTCGTCGCGCTCCTTCTCGGCGGCCGATCGACGCCGGACGAGCTCGTCCGTCGCACCCTTCTCGAAGCGGGCGACGTGCGTGATTGCCTCGAGCGCGCAAGGCGCGCGGGTGATGCGACTTCGTTCCCGGACGCGCGCGCCGGCGAGCGCTTCGGCTCGACGTCGAGCGGACGCGAGCGTGCGACCGCGACGCTGCGCGAGGACCGGGATCGACTCGGGCGCGACGTCGAAGAAGCGTACCGCCTCTTCGAGGCGGCCAACTCCGCGTTCAAGGCGGCGCTCCTTCGCTGGCAGATGCGCTCGGTCGGGGGAGGGCGCGAAGCGAACGATCATCTCGACCCGCGTTACGACGCGCGCATTCTCGGTGAGATCGCTCGCAGCGTGAGAGCCGCCGACGACGCGCTCGCCCCGCTCGCGGAACGCTGCCGGCGGCATGCGGCCTACCGCGAGCGTCTCCGCGTCGCGCTCGAGCAAGCGGGCCGGGGAGAAGTCCGCTTCGTTGCGGGCCTCGACGTCGACTCCCTCCACGCGATCTGGTGGGAGCTGCACGCGGACCTCCTCGCGGT
>VGTG01000003.1 GCA_016874795.1 Deltaproteobacteria bacterium
TGTCCCTCGCAAGGAACGCCGACGAAGGAATATCTGGCATATTTCGAGGAGGTGTGACGCCGCGAGGGGCGTCGAGGGGCGGTAAGATGTTGACGCTATCTCGAAGGCGGTGCACTAGCCTTCGCATGTCGTCTCTCGACGTCCTCGTCGTCGGTGGTGGCGGGCGCGAGCACGCGCTCGCGTGGAAGCTCGCGCAGTCGCCGCGCGTCCGGCGGATCGTCTGCGCGCCGGGGAACGCGGGCATCGCGCGCGAGACGGAGTGCGTCGCGGTCCCGGCGGAGGACGTCGCGGCGCTCGCCGACCTCGCGGTGCGCGAGCGATTCGGGCTCGTCGTCGTCGGCCCCGAGGCGCCGCTCACCGCGGGCCTCGTCGACGCGCTCGCCGCGCGCGGCATCCGCGCTTTCGGTCCGACGCGCGACGGAGCGCAGCTCGAGGGAAGCAAGGCCTTCACGAAGGATCTCCTGCGCGACGCCGGCGTCGCGACCGCGGCGTACGAGACCTTCGACGACCCGGAAGCGGCGCACGCCTACCTCGCCCGCGTCGGCGCGCCGATCGTCGTCAAGGCGGACGGGCTCGCCGCCGGAAAGGGCGTCGTCGTCGCCGAGACGGTTGCCGAGGCGCGCGAGGCGATCGACTCGATCCTGCGCGACCGCCTCTTCGGCGAAGCGGGCGCGCGCGTCGTCCTCGAGGAGAAGCTCGTCGGCGAGGAGGTCTCCTTCCTCGCGCTGACGGACGGCCGAAGCGTCCTGCCGCTCGCGACCTCGCAGGACCACAAGCGGATCGGCGACGGCGACACCGGCCCGAACACCGGCGGGATGGGCGCCTACTCCCCTGCCCCGATCATGACGCCGGAGCTCGAGCGGGAGGTCGTCGCGCGCGTCCTCCAGCCGGTCGTCGCGAAGCTCCGCGAGCGCGGCATCGTCTACAAGGGCGTGCTCTACGCGGGGCTGATGGTGTCGGAGGGACGGGCGAGCGTCCTCGAGTTCAACGTTCGCTTCGGCGACCCCGAGTGCCAGCCGCTGCTCATGCGGCTGCGGAGCGACCTGGTCGACGTGGTCGACGCAGTGATCGACGAGCGGCTCCACGAGATCACGCTCGACTGGGATCCGCGCGCCGCCGCTTGCGTCGTCCTCGCCGCCGCGGGCTACCCGGGAACGCCGGCGAAGGGTGCGGTCATCCGCGGACTCGACGTCGCCGCGCGCGAGCCCGATACGGTCGTCTTCCACGCGGGCACCGCCGGCGGATCCGGCGGCAGCGTCGTCACGAGCGGCGGCCGCGTCCTCGGCGTCACCGCGCTCGGCGAGACGATCGCGGAAGCCGTCGCCGCAGCGTACCGCGCGACCGCGCACATCCACTTCGACGGGATGCAGTTCCGGCGCGACATCGGGCGTCGCGCGCTCTCGCGCTCGGCGTGAGCGTCGCCGGTCTGAATCTCGATCGAGCGGTCGCCGCCTTCCGCGCGGGGAAGCTCGTCGTCTTCCCGACGGAGACTCTCTACGCGATCGGCTGCGACGCGCTCGACGCGGCCGCGCTCGAGCGACTCTGCCGCGCGAAGCAGCGTCCTGCCGAGAAGGGAATCGCGGTGATCCTCGGCGACCTCGCGATGCTCGAGCAGCTCACGGCGTCTGCGAGCGAAGCCGTGCGCGTGCTCGGTCGCGCGTTCTGGCCGGGGCCGCTGACGATCCTCGTCCCGGCGCGGGAGGAGCTTCCCTCTCCCATCGTCCGCGACGGCCTCGTCGGCTGCCGCGTGTCGAGCGATCCGACGGCGACGCGGCTCGCCCGGGCGCTCGGAAGGCCGCTCGCCGCACCAAGCGCGAATCCCGCGGATCTCGCACCGGCGCGCGACGCCGCGGCCGCGCTCGCGTACTTCGGCGACGCCGTCGACGTCTACCTCGACGACGACGTTCGCGACGGCGCGCCGTCGACGCTCGTCGATCCCGGCCCGCCGCTCCGCGTCCTGCGGAGCGGCGCCGTTTCCACGGAAGCGCTCGAAGCGGCTCTCGCGACGCGGCCGGCGTGAACGGGGCCCGACGATCCGCTAAGCCAACTCGATCGTCGGCGGAACGTCGCCGTCGCATCCCGCGAGAGAGTCACCGTGGCAACGCTCCGTCCCCTTCGACCGCTTCGCTACACCGAGCGCGCCGGCCCGATGTCCGAGCTGGTCGCACCTCCCTACGACGTGATCGGCCCCGAGGAGGCGGCGCGCCTCCGCGCGCAGAACGAAGCGGGCGCCATCCACGTCGAGCTGCCCGAGAGCCGGGATGCCGCAGGACGCTACCGCGCGGCCGCTTGCCTCCTCGACGACTGGATCTCGCGCAGCCTCCTCGCCCGCGACGGCGAGCCGGCGATGTTCCTCTACGCGCAGCGGTTCACGATCCACGGCGAGACGTCGGAGCGCTGGGGCGTCCTCACCGGGCTCCGGCTCGAGTCCTTCGACGACGGAATCGTCCTGCCGCACGAGAGGACCCTCGCGGGACCGAAGGCGGACCGGATGGAGCTCATCCGCGCGTGCCGCACCAACCTGAGCCCGATCTTCACGCTGGTCGACGCCTCGCTCGGGCTCGCCGGCCTCGCTTCGAGCGCCCAGCCGATCGCCGACTTCACGGATCGAGCGGGCGTGCGGCAGCGCCTGTGGCGGCTCCCCGATCCGGCGGCGCTCGAGGGGCTCGTGCGAAAGGTCGCCGACGAGCCGGTCTACATCGCCGATGGGCACCACCGCTACGAGATCGCCCTCGCGTACCGGAACGAGTGCCGCGAGCGCGACGGCAATCCGAAGGAGCCGCAGCCGTACGACTTCGTGCTGACGCACCTCTGCTCGACGCGCGATCCGGGGCTCGTCGTGCTGCCGACGCACCGTCTCCTCGCCGACCCGCCGCCGCAGGCGGCGCTCCACTCCGCGTGGGAGTCGAGCTGCCGCGTCACGGAGATCACGGACCCGGATCGCCTCTGGACGGAGCTTTCGAGCGCGGACGCGCGTCGCAACGGGCCGCGCGTCGGCGTCCTTCGTCGCGGCGGGCCCGGCGGTCTCCTCCTCGAGACCGGCGCCGGTGCCCGCGAGGAGCTCGGCCGGCTCGCGCCGGAGCTCGCGGCGCTCGACGTCACGTTCCTGCACGGCGTCGTGCTGCCGGGGATCCCGGCCGATCGCTTCACCTACTCGCACGACGAGCGCGAGACGATCGCCGCGGTGCAGGCGGGCGCGACCGAGCTCGCGGTGCTGCTGCCGCCGCCCCGGGTCGACGACGTGCTCGCGATCTCGCGCGCGCGGCTGACGATGCCGCAGAAGTCGACCTACTTCTATCCGAAGGTTCTCTCCGGCCTCGTCTACAACCCGCTGACGTAGGCTTCAGGTCGAGTTGCCGGACTTGTAGTCCGGGGGAGCCGTCCGGGTCCGGTCGAGCGTCTCGACCCAGGTGAGCTTGCCGTCGTCGTCGCGCAGACGCAGGCGGTACATGTAGCCGTCCTCGGCGGTGAAGCCGTCGACGCCGGGCGCCTGGGTCCATTCCTCGGCGAACTCGTCGCGAAGACGCACGCACGGCGGGGTGCCGGTGCACTCGGAGCGCTCGATCTCGAGAAAGACCGCCCGCTCGCGGCCGCCGGAGTTGCAGCCCGCGAGCGCGGCGAAGCCGATCGCGATCGCCAGCGCGGCCGTCCGCCAGGTTCCGATGCCTCCCATCATTCCTCCCTGCCTCCCTGCCTCCCTGCCTCGCGACGCGCGCTCAACCGGCCTGCGGGCGGGCGAGCCGGTTCTCGAGCAGGTCGAGGCCCGAGAGAAGCACGTTCCGCAGCTCGCGCGGGTCGATGACGTCGTCGTAGCCGAAGCGCTCCGCGATGCGCCAGGCGCCCGCGCTCTGCTCTCGCTCGACGCGCTCCTGCTCTGGCTCGTCGAGCCGAGCCGCGCGGCCTCCGCTCTCGGCCGGCATCGCGCCGAGAGTCACGGTCGGGAACGCCCAGCAGAGCGTCTGCCGGTCGAACGGGTTCTGCGCCATGATCGACGTGCCGAAGCCGAACGCCTTGCGGAAGGTGACGTGCAGCTTCGGCGAGCGCAAGCGGCGCTGCGCGCGGTACATCTTCCCCGCCCACTTGAGGATGCCGTCCTTCTCGGCGGCGGTCCCCGCCATCACGCCGGGATTGTCGGCGAGGAACACGAACGGCAGGCCGAACGCGCCGACGTGCTCGATGAAGTCGGCCGCCTTGATCGCGGCCGCGCTGTCGACGGCGCCGCCCCGGACGGACGGATCGTTCGCGACGATCGCGACGGCTCTCCCGCCGAGAAACGCGAGCGCGGTGATCAGGGACGTCCCGTAGCGCGGCTGCACCTCGAAGAGGCTCTCCGCGTCGACGAGGGACTCGAGCACGGGACGCATCGCGTACGGACGCCGCGGGTTGGGCGGGATCCGCTCGAGAAGGTCGGCGAGGAGACGCGGTCCCACATCCGGCCCCGAGCGCCGCGGCGGCGGCTCGCGCGAGCTCCCCGGGAGATGGGAGAGGTAGCGCCGGGCCATCGCGATCGCGGCCTCGTCGTCCGGTGCGACGTTGTGCGCGACGCCGGCTCGATCGACGGCGACCTGGGGGCCGCCGAGCTCCTCCTTCGTCACCTCCTCGCCGGTCGCGGCCTGAACGAGCGGCGGCCCCGCGGTGAACATCGCGGCCGACTCGGTCATGATCGTGAAGTCGCTGAGCGGTGCCGTGAGAGCACCGTGTCCCGCGGAGGCGCCGAGGACGAGGCAGACCATCGGCACCTGTCCCGAGAGGTCGGCGAGCGCGAGCAGGTCGTTCGGGGTTCGACCAGGCGGGTGCCGCTCGGTCAGGCGATGTCCCGCGCCGTCGAGCAGGAAGACGAGCGGCACGCCCTCCTGGCCGGCGAGCTCGCAGATGCGAAAGCGCTTCGCCATCGCGGCCGAGCCGATCGAGCCGCCCAGCACCGTGAAGTCCTCGGCGCCCGCGAGAGCGGGCTTGCCGTGGATCCGCCCCATGCCCGCGACGAGCGCGTCCGCGGGCGCCGCGGCTCCGCCCGCGAGGCCGCCGATCTCTACGAACGTTCCTTCATCGAAGAGGAGCGCCAGGCGCTTCCGCGCATCGAGCTTGCCGCGCGCGGTCATCAGGCGCTCGACCCGCTCCGGTCCACCGAGCGCGCGCGCCGCGGCGCGGCGCTCTTCGAGCTCGGCGAGGATCGCCTCCCACTCCTTCGCGCTGTCGCGGCGTTGCGTCACGTCGGTTGCGCGGAGCCCTCGTTCAGCTGGTGAAGCCGAGAGCCGCTTCCTCGTCGGCGCGGCGCGGCGCGTCTTGCTCGAGGAAGAACTCGTCGAGCTGCGGCGGCGGGACGCTCGTGCCCGCGAGCACCTGCCCGCGGTGATGCATCTGGTGCAGATCGTGGAGGGCGCTCGCCCCGCTCACAGGTCGAGCGTATCAGGCATCCGCGTGAGCCGCACCGGCCCTTCGTGGTCGAGCGCGCCGAGCGCGTTCACGAGTGACGTCTTCCGGCGCTCGAAGCTCTTGCCGGCGACTCGCGTCGGGGCGACCAGGGCCGCCTGACCGAGCGCCTTCAAGGGGTCGACGTAGCGCTTCCCCGAGACGAGGGCGAAGTGCAGATGCGGTCCCGTCGAGAGCCCGGTGCTGCCGACGTACCCGATGACCTGGCCACGGCGCACCGCCGAGCCCGATCCGATCCCGGACGCGAACTTGGTCAGGTGACCGTAGATCGAGTCGTACGGGTAGCTCCCCAGGTGATCGATCCGGAGCGCGCGCCCGAGCTCGCCGTTCCAGCCGGCGAACGCGATCTTGCCGTCCGCGATCGCCCGGACGGGAGTTCCGTGCGGTGCCGCGAAGTCGACGCCGTAATGCGGGCGACGGCGCCGCGTGATCGGGTGCACCCGCGAGGTGCTGAACCCGGAGCTGATGCGCGTGAAGGTGAGCGGGTAGCGCGCCGCCATCTCCTTCGCCGGCGCCATCGGCCGGCCGTCGAGATCGACGTACGCGGGGCCCTCGGTTCCCTCGGTGAGGATCGCGGTGTGAGCCGTGCCGCGCGTCTCGACCTCGGCCGCGAGGACCTGGGCCACGGTGTCGAGCTCCTCGCCGTCCTCGGCGACCTTCACCTCGTAGAGGACGCGGAAGGCGTCGCCGTCGCGCAAGCGCTTCAGGTTCAGCTTGGGCGAGAAGATTCCGGTCATCTGACGGATGACGCGGTTCGGCACGCCCGCGGCGAGGCAGTCGGCGGTGATGTTCGAGGCGATCGTCCCGGCGACGCCGCGGACTTCGGTCGTCGTCGGCAGCTCCTCGCGTCGTGCGGTGATGCCGTCGCTCGTGCGCTCCGCACGCAGGACGTAGAGCCGGTCGATCTCGTACTCGACGGAGACGAGGTCCCCGCCGCTCTTGTCGAAGGACAGCGTGACCGCGTTGCCGGGACGGAGCCGGGCGAGGTCGAAGACCTTCTTCGCAGCCTGGTACCAGGGAAGGGCGTCGCCCTGCTTCACCCCGCCGCGCGCGACGAGCGCCAGGAAGGTGTCGCCGGCGGTGACGGTGAGCCGGCGCTCGAGGCCGGTCTTCGGACCGTCGAGGGTGACTCCGTTCAGCCAGATGAGATCCGGCACCGTGGCGGCCGTCGGGACTTCCGCGAGCAGGATGCCGCCCGCGAGCCGGGGACTGCAGGTGCTGTAGAGCGACGAAGTTGGATTCTGCGGGGCTCGCTCGTCCATGCCAGCGGGAGGGGAGCTGGCCGAGGCGAGCCGGGCGGCGCAGAGCCACGCGAAGACGACGGCCAAGCCCAGGATCCGATTCCCCCTCCTGGTCGGCGCGGCTTCGGGCACACGTGGATTCAGCAGCGTGGTTCCTCCTCTCCCCCGCGGACCCGCTGTTGCTGTCAGTTGGTTCCACGGATGTCAACCGCCCCTGCCGACGCCAGGGCGTCGGCTCGGAGGAGCCTCCGACCCCCCGGTTTCGCGGTTCGACCCCCTCATCCCGTAGACTCCAGGCATGCTCCGCCGGCTCCTCGGTGCGCTCGCGGTCGTGCTCGGCCTCGCCGCGGTCGCGGGCTTGGTGCTCGTCCGCACCGAGCTCGAGCGACGCAGCCCCGTCTTCGATCCGCCGCAGGTCGTCCGCGTCGCCGGCGGCGAGCCTCTCCCGATGCTCGCGAAGCGGCTCGGCGAGCAGGGTGTGCTCGCGAGCCCGCTCGCCTTCCGCGCGCTCGCGCGCCTTCGCGGCGAGGATCGCCGCGTCCGGAGCGGCCTCTACGAGTTCGCCGGCAACGCGACCGCGGCCGACGTGCTCGATGCGCTCGTCCGCGGACCGCAGAAGCTCGAGCTCGTCTCCTTCCCGGAGGGCTGGCCCGTCGAGCGCATCGCGCTCCGCCTCGAGGCGGCCGGTCTCGGCCCCGCGGAGCGCTACCGCGAGCTCGCGGAGAACCCGGCTTTCGCGGCTTCGGTCGGTGTCCCGGCGCCCCGCCTCGAGGGCTACCTCTTCCCCGACACGTACTCCTTCGGAGACGACCCGACGCCGGAGGAGGTCCTCGGCCGGATGACGGCGCGCTTCCACGAGGTGACGGGCGAGCGCTACCGGCGCGCCGCCGAGGAAGCCGGCTTGACGCTCCACGAGGCGGTCACGCTCGCCTCCCTCGTCGAGACGGAGGCCGCGGTGCCCGAGGAGCGACCGCTCATCTCGGCGGTGTTCCACAACCGCCTCGAGCGAGGGATGAAGCTCCAGACCGATCCGACCGTGCTCTATGGCGTCCCCGGCCGGACGCCGCCGATCCGGCAGAGCGACCTCGCACGCGCGACGCCCTACAACACGTATGTCGTTCCCGGCCTGCCGCCGGGACCGATCGCGAACCCCGGGCTCTCGTCGCTCGACGCCGCGGTGCATCCGCTCGCGGGCACGCGCGCCCTCTACTTCGTCGCGCGCGCGGACCGGACGCACCAGTTCAGCGAGACGCTCGCAGCCCACGTCCGCGCCGTCCAGCAGCACCAGCGCTGAGCCGGCAACCGCCGGAAAAGGCTCGACTCGGCTTGCGGAGCGGTCGGTCTTCGCCTAGTCTTCGCCTCATGAGCCAGGCCAGCGCCGGAGCCACTCTGACGAAGCGCCAGAAGGAGCTCCTCGACTTCCTCGAGGGCTACATCCGCGAGCACGGCTTCGCGCCCACCCTCGACGAGACCGGCAAGCACTTTGGCTTGACGTCGCTCGCCACGGTCCACAAGCACCTGACGAACCTCGAGCGAAAGGGCCTGATCCGCCGGCGGACGGGCTTGAGCCGCGCGCTCGAGGTCGTGCCGCAGGGGAAGCGGCTCGACGGCGTCGAGATCCCTCTCCTCGGCCTCGCCGCCGCCGGCACGCCGATGGAGGCCGTCCTCGACGACGAGACGATCGTCGTCCCGGAAGACCTCGTGCGACGCCCGCAGAGCTTCGCGCTGAAGGTCGCCGGCGACTCGATGCGGGACGACGGCATCCTCGACGGCGACATCGTGATCGTCGAGAGCCGCAGCACCGCGGAGAGCGGCGAGACGGTCGTCGCCGTCCTCGACAACGCGGCGACGATCAAGCGCTTCCACCGGGAGTCCGGCGGCCGCATCCGCCTCCAGCCCGCGAACGACCAGGTCGCCCCGATCGTGTGCAGCGAGAACGACCTCGAGATCCGCGGTGTGGTCGTCTCCCTGCTGCGCAAGTACTCGTAGGGCGTGGCGAGCCTCTACGTCCACATCCCGTGGTGCCTGTCGCGCTGTCCGTACTGCGACTTCAACACCTACGCGGCGCGCTCCTGGCCGGAAGAAGCCTACGCGGAGTCGCTCCGGAAGGAGCTCGACTGGTTCGGTCGACTGCCGCCGTTCGCCGGAGCGGGCCTCGAGACGATCTTCTTCGGAGGCGGAACGCCTTCCCTCTTCGAGCCGGCGACGATCGGCCGGCTCCTCGAGCACGCAAACCGTCGGTTGCCGATCGCGGCCGACGCGGAGATCACGCTCGAGGCGAATCCCGGCACGGTCGACGAGGCGCGCCTCGCGGGGCTTCGCCGCGCCGGAGTGAACCGGCTGTCGCTCGGGGTGCAGACCTTCCAGCCGCGGCTTCTCGAGGCGCTCGGACGGCGGCACTCGGTCGACGAGTCCCGCGAGGCGCTGCGTGCGGCCCGCGCAGCGGGCTTCGGAAACCTCTCCCTCGACCTGATCTACGCGGTGCCCGGGCAGACGCTCGAGGACCTCGAGGCGGACCTCGCAGAGGCGGTGTCGTTCGCGCCCGACCACGTGTCGGCGTACGCGCTCACGTACGAGAGCGGCACGCCGCTCCACCGCGATCTCCAGGCGGGACGCGTCCGGCGCGCTCCCGAGGAGCTCGAGGTGACGATGTTCGAGCGCGTGCGCGAGCGCCTCGCCGAATCGGGCTACGCGGCCTACGAGATCTCGAACCACGCGCGGCCGGGCCGCGAAGCGCGTCACAACCAGGCGTACTGGCGGTACGTGCCCTACCTCGGGCTCGGTGCCGGAGCGCACTCGTTTGCGCCGGGCGAGAGTCCGTTCGGTCCGGGGACGGGCTTCGGCGTCCGCTGGCAGAACGAGCGCGACCCGAGCACCTACCGGTCGCGCGTCGCGACCTCGGGGAACGCGGCCGTCGAGCGCGAGGAGCTTCGTCGCGAGCAGGCGATGGGCGAGTTCTGCTGGCTCGGACTCCGCGAAAGCCGCGGCCTCGATCCGGCGGCGTTTGCGGCGCGCTTCGGCGCGCCGCTCTCGGACGTTTTCCCGCACGCCGCGGAGCTCGCGGCGGAGGACATGCTCGAATCGCGCGACGGACGGCTCGTCCTCGGTCCACGCGGCCTCCTCGTCGCCGACTCGGTCTTCGCGAGCTTCTTCGGCTGACGAGCCGCTACTGCCCTTCGTGGAACTTGGCGGCGATCAGGGCGCCGATCGCGTCGAGCATCGCTTCGGCGTCGGGACCGTCCGCTTCGAGATCGATCACCGAGCCCTGCCCGGCGGCGAGCGTCATGATCCCCATGATGCTCTTGCCGTTCACCGACTGACCGTCCTTGCAGATCGTGACCTCGGCCTGAAAGCTCGCCGCGAGCTGCACGAGCTGCGCCGCGGCGCGCGCGTGCAGTCCGAGCTTGTTCAGGATCTCGAACGAGCGCTTCACGACTTGGCGCCGTTCGCCCGGGCGCGAGTCGGCCAGCGGATGTGCTCCTGGCCGTAGCGTCGGATGAAGTCCGCGAGGTCCTTCGCGGTCGTCCCCCAGCGCGAGGTCGTGAGCTTCAGGAGCATCGGCATGTTGACGCCGGCGACGACCTCGACCCCGGGGTGCTCGTCGGCGACCCGCAGGCTCACGTTCGTCGCGGTGTCCCCGAGCATGTCGGTGAAGACGATCGCACCCGCACCGCGGTCGACGCGCTCGACCGCCTCCGTGATCGCGGCGCCGATCGTCTCGGGCTCGGCGTCCGGGCGGCAGGCCACCCCTTCGATCCCGTCGATGTCGCCGACCACGGAGAGGAGCGTGTCGACCATCTCGGCCGCGAAGCGGCCATGGCCCACGACCACGACCCCTACCGGCGGCCCGGCGTCATCGCGTCGTGTCGCGTCGGTGCCCATCCACTTCGAGAGGCGAGGGCTCAGCGATCGACGTCACGATGCCGAACGGAGACCTGCGCCTGCGCACCTTGTAGCATCCGGGCCAGGCTCTCGACCAGGACGACGGAGCGGTGGCGGCCGCCCGTACAGCCGACGGCGATCGTGAGATAGCTCTTCCCCTCGTGCTCGTAGTGGGGCAGCGAGAAGCTCAGGTAGTCGCCCGCGATCTCGAGGAACCGCTGGGCGAGCGGGTTCTCGAGGACGTACTCCGCGACGGGCTGGTCGCGGCCCGTCTTCGGTCGCAGGTCGTCGACGTAGAACGGGTTCGGCAGGAAGCGCACGTCCCAGACGACGTCCGCGTCCGCGGGGAGCCCGTACTTGAAGCCGAAGGAGACGAGCGCGACGCGAAGACGGTGCTCTCCCTCGGTGCCGCTGAAGAGCGCGTGCACGGCGGCGCGCAGCTCGTGGCCGGTGTACGCGCTCGTGTCGAGGATCCGGTCCGCGTGCTCGCGGAGCCAGGCGAGGCGCTCGCGCTCGCGGCCGATCGCCGCGGCGACGTCGCTGCCGGCCGAGAGCGGGTGCGGACGCCGCGTCTCGCTGAAGCGGCGCACGAGCGCGTCGTCGCTCGCGTCGAGGAAGATCACCTCGACGCGGTGGCCGCTCTTGCGCACCTCCTCGAGCGCCCGCGGCAGCTCGTCGAGGAACTCGCGACCGCGGGAGTCGACGCCGAGGGCGGCGCGCGACATCTCCTCGCTACGCTCGCAGAGCTCGATGAAGCGCGGGATCAGCGCCGCGGGCAGGTTGTCGATGCAGTAGTAGCCGAGATCCTCGAGCGCGTGGATCGCGGTGCTCTTCCCGGATCCCGAAAGGCCGGTGACGATCGCGACGTGCAGGCGGGGCTTCACGAGGAGCCTCGCTGGCTCGCGCGGCGCAGGCTCCGGTCGGACCGCTGCACGAACCGGCGCGCCGAGTGGATGCCGCGCGCCTTGAGCTGCCGGCTCCGCGCCGCCACCTCGACGAGCGTCGCGACGTCGCGTCCGGGGCGAAGCTGGATCTGCAGGGTCGGGATGTCGATCCCGAGGAGGTTGGTGTGCCTCTCCTCGAGGCCGAGGCGGTCGAGCGCGATGCGCGCATCTCCTTCGACGAGCTCGATCGCGAGGTCGATCTGCGTCTCGTCGAGGGTCGAGAGCGTCCCGAAGAGCTGCTCGACGTCGAGCACGCCGAGGCCGCGGATCTCGAGATGGTGACGCAGGTTCTCGGTGCAGCGGCCGCGCAGCTCGCCCGGCGGCGCCTCGCGCACCTTGACGACGTCGTCCGCGACGAGGAGATGGCCGCGGTTGAGAAGTGCCAAGGCCGCTTCGCTCTTGCCGATGCCGCTCTTGCCGAGGAGGAGGACGCCGAGCCCGATCACGCGCAGGAGGACGCCGTGGATCGTCGTCTCCGGCGCGAGCCGCTCCTCGAGCCAGCGCGTCAGCCCGCGGATCGCCGCGGCGGTCACCTGGTCGGTCGTGAAGAGCGGCACGCGGTGACGGCTGCACGCCCGCCGAAGGACGTCCGGGACGCGGTTCCCGTTCGTCACGACGAGGCACGCGACCGGCGACCGGCAGACGCCCTCGACCGCGCGCACCGCCTCGGGGGCGGAGAGCCGGCGGAGGTAGCCGATCTCGGCGTTGCCGAGGACCTGCACCCGCCCCGGATGGATCTGGTCGAGGTAGCCCGCGAGCGCCAGCGCCGGCTTCTGGACGCGCGGCGCCTCGATCTCCCGCCCGAGACCCCGCCCGCCCGCGATCAGCTTCAGCTTGAGCGAGCCGCGCAGCCCCACCACCTCGCGGACCGTCACGGTCATGAACGGCTAGAACTTCTGATCTTCGGCGACGATCGCATCGAACAGGGCGTCCTGCGTGTCCAGGCGCACGAGCCGATCGCGGAAATCGCGGTCTTTCAGGAGCCGCGAGATCCGCGCCAGCGCCTTCAGATGCAGGGCCGCGGCGTCGTCCGGCACGAGGAGAACGAAGAAGAGCTGCGTCGGCTTCCGGTCGATCGACTCGAAGTCGACGCCGCGCGAGCTCCGCGCGAAGCCGCCGAGGACCCGGGTCAGGCCCGGCATCCGGCCGTGCGGGATCGCGATGCCGTCGCCGATCGCGGTGCTGTTGAGACGCTCGCGATCGCGGAGGACCGGGAGGATCCGCGCCGAGTCGATCCCTGGCGCCGTCCCGCCGAGGAGCCGCGAAAGCTCCTCGAGGACCTCGGGCTTCGTCGATCCCGAGAGCTCGGGCAGAACTCGCTCGCGCGCCAGGATTTCCGTGATCGTCATGGAATCGTGCCGCGCGGCGAGAGCATCACTCGCGGACGATAGCGTTCGGCGGCGCGTGGCGCAGCGCCGCCGAGCTCCGGCGTGGAGCTCCCACGACGCGGCCCCTGAGCTTGCGCACCTGGCTGTCGAGCTTGGCGGCGGCGAGGTCGATCGCGGCGTACAGGTCGTCGGTCTCCTCGTGCGCGGTCAAGTGCGAGCTCGCGGCGTGCACCACCACCTCGCAGCCCTGCCTGTGGCGGTGCGACGAAGCGGCCAGGATCACGTGCGCGTCCGTCGCTCCGGGGACGAGGCCCACGATGCCGCCGAGCTTCTTCTCCGCGTACTTCCGGAGCGGCTCGGTCGGGGCGATGTGCCGGAAAGTGACCGTGATCGGAACGGTGGGTTTCTTCATGCCATCTGCCTCCGTCTCGACGAGGGCAAGATACCCATGATCTCGCGATACTTCGCGACCGTCCTGCGAGCGATCTCGATGTTCTCGGCGGCGAGGGTCTCGGCGATGTGCTGGTCGCTGTACGGACGGCGCGCGTCCTCGGACTCGATGATCTTCTTGATCTTCTCCTTCACCGACTCGGCGGACACACCTTCGCCGTCGCTCGAGCGGATGCTCGAAGTGAAGAAGTACTTGAGCTCGAGAGTTCCCTGCGGCGTGTGAACGTACTTGTTCGCGGTCGCGCGGCTGACCGTCGACTCGTGCATGCCGATGTCGCCCGCGACGTCCTTCAGGACGAGCGGGCGAAGCGCCTTCACGCCGTGATCGAAGAACGAGCGCTGGAAGCGGACGATCGAGCTCGTCACCTTGAAGAGCGTACTCTGCCTCTGATGGATGCTCCGGATGAGCCACTGCGCGGCGGAGAGCTTCTCGCGGATGTAGATCTTCGCTTCGGAGCCGCCGTTCTCGTCGGAGAGGAGACGGCGATAGCTGTTGCTGACGCGGAGCTTCGGCAGCCCGTCGTCGTTGAGCGACACGACGTACTCGCCGTCCATCTTGTTCACGAAGACGTCCGGCGTGACGTAGCGCACCTCTTCGGTGACGAAGTTGCGACCCGGCTTGGGCTCGAGCGACGAGATGACCTTCACGGCCGCCGTCGTCTCGTCGCGCGTCGCGCGCAGCTCCTTCGAGAGCTTGTCGAACCTCTTCGCCTCGACGAGCGAGAGATGGCTCTCGACGATCTCGCGCGCCATCCGCTTCAGGGGCTCCTCCAGCTCGAGCTGGTCGAGCTGGATGAGCAGGCATTCCCGCAGGTCGCGCGCGAAGACGCCGGGCGGGTCGAACCGCTGCATGCGCCGCAGGACGACGAGCGCGGTCTCCGCGTCGACGCCGGCCTCGAACGCCGCGTCCTCGACGGAGATCTGCAGGTAGCCGTTCTCGTCGACGTTGCCGATGAAGACGTCGCCGATCTCGCGATCGTCCGAGCTGAAGTCGCCGCCCATGCGGAGCTGCCACGTGAGGTGATCCGCGAGCGACGAAGCGCGCGTCAGCGTGTTCTCGAGCGTCGGCCGCTTGTCCTCGTCGAAGTCGCCGCCGCTGCCGGCCGAGAGCGAGCCGTGCGAGGTGTTGGCGGCGTAGTCCGAGAGATACTCCTCCCAGTTGATGTCGCCGAGGTTCGACTCGCCCGGGTCGATCTCCGCGGCCTGCTCCTCGTGCGCCGGCGCCTCGGTCGCCTGCTCCGTCGGGTCGACGAGCTCGGGCATGCGATCGTCCGGAGTCGCCGAATCCATCTCGACCTCGGCGTCTTCCTGGCCGAGCGAAAGCTCTTCGAGCGTGGGGTTCTGCTCCATCTCCTCGGTGACGAGCTGCTCGAGGTCCGCACGCGAGAGCTGCAGGATCTTGATGGCGTGCTTGAGCTGCGGCGTGATGACCAGCGTCTGCTGGAGGCGCCGCGAAAGTCCAATTTTTTGCTCGAATGCCATCTCTCTCTACAGCCGAAACCGCTCGCCGAGGTAGATCTCCCGGGCACGCGGACTCGCCGCGATCGTTTCCGGACTCCCCTCCTCGAGGATCACGCCCTCGTTCAGGATATACGCTCGGTCACAGATACCCAACGTTTCTCGCACGTTGTGATCGGTCAGCAAAACGCCGATCCCCCGTTCCTTTAGCTGAACGATTATGTTCTGAATATCGATCACCGCGATCGGATCAATCCCCGCGAACGGCTCGTCCAGAAGGATGAACGAAGGGGAGATCACGAGAGCGCGCGTGATCTCGAGACGCCGGCGCTCTCCACCCGAGAGCGCGCTCGCCTTCGCGCTCGCGAGATGAGCGATCGAGAGCTCGTCGAGCAGCGTATCGAGTCGCGCGCGACGCACCTCGCGCGTCAGCGGCAACGTCTCGAGGATCGCCTTGATGTTCTCCTCGACCGTCAGGCCCCGGAAAACCGACGGCTCCTGCGGGAGGTAGCTGATTCCATGGCGGGCCCGCTGGAACATCGGGAGCTGCGTCAGGTCCTCGTCGCCGAGGAGCACGGTTCCCTTGTCGGGGCGCGTGAGGCCCACGACGCAGTAGAAGGTTGTGGTCTTGCCGGCGCCGTTCGGCCCGAGAAGACCGACGACCTCGCCGGCGCGGACTTCGATCGAGACGTCCCGGAGGACCTCCCGGCGCCCGTAGGACTTGCTGAGCCCAGCCGTGCGCAGTGAGACCCGCTCGACGCGTGCCTTCGGACCGGGCGCCTGCTTCGCGGGCGCGCTCGGCTGCGCGCGCGACTTCTCGCGAGATTTCTTCGGCTTCTCGCGGAGCTCGCTCGCCGCGCTCACTGCGCCGCCGCCTTTCCGCCCGCCGACGGTCCCGGAGCGGGCTTCGCGCCCGCGGGTGCACCCTTGGCGCCCGCGCCGTCGATCTGGCCGGGATAGAGGATGGCCGAGACGCGCTTCTTCGGGCTCGCCTCGATCACGCTCCGTCCCTCGTCGAGGTAGACCGTCAAGCGATCGCCCTGGACCTCGTTCGGCCCCTCGCGCAGAACGGGGTTCCCGATCAGAACGATCTGCCGGGTCGTCTGGTCGAACACGCCTCGGTCGCCCGAAGCGCGCCTGTCGCCTTGCGTGATCACGACGTTCCCCTCAGCGACGACCTCGCGAAGCTGGGCCTTCTCCAGCTCATCGGCACGATCGTACGTGACGGTGAGCGTCTTGCATTCGAGCTCGAGATCGCCCTGCTTGACGCGAACGGCTCCTCTATAGACGAGCCGATTGCGATCGTAGTCGAACTCGAGCTGATCCGCGTCGACGACGATCGGCTCGTCCTTCGACGTGAAGGAGAGGCTGCCGAGCATGCCGCCCGGGCCCGCGTCCGAGCTCCCACGCGCGGGCTTGCTCGCGGCGCCGCTCGCCGGCTTCGGCTTGCCCTGCGCGCCCGCGCTCGGCGAGACGGCGAGCACGACGACGCTCGCGAGCAGCACGAAGCTCTGCACGCGAGAGAGCGCGCGCTCACTGCGCAGCGGCATCGCTCTTCTCGCTCGCGGTCGCGGTCGCCGAGGGACCCGCCGGCGCCGCCGCCTCGGTCGTCTCGTTCCGGAGCTCGTGCGCGCGGAGCGTGGTCTGCACGCCGCCCACCACACGCACGCGGCGCGAGCCGACCTCGACGATCATCACCTTGCCCTTGACCGAGATCGCGCCACCGGAGATGTCGACTCCCGACGACGCGACGATCGAGTCCATCTCGTCGATCCACGACGCTTCCGGCGTGTGCAGCATGTACTGGCCGACTTGCACCTCGATGCCGCCCGTCAAGTCGATTCGACCGACCTCGCTTCCGTTCACCGTGACGTCGCCACGCTTGCCCGAGACGACGACGGACTGACCGTCGGACGCGAAGAAGGACACCTCGGGTTGCTCGACCACGATGCGACCGTTGGCCTCGAGGAAGTCCGCCTTTTCCGCACGGAGCTCCCACACGGTTCGGCCATCCTCGACCTTCACGCGATGGAACTTCTCGATTCGCTGCGCGATGTCCGGCTCGAGCGCCTCATCGGGAATCTCGGTGCGGCGTTGCTCGACGAGCAGCCGTCCGACGAGAAACCCGATCCCCAGAAGGACGACAAGGACCGAGGTGATCAACACCCATTTCAGCCGAGCGCGCTGCAGCCTCGCCTCCCCGCACGAGAGTTCGATACCACGCGCCGCCGCGAGCGCGCCAGCGTCACGGCCTCTTCACACGACTCCCGCGCGCAGCAGATCGTGGAGGTGAAGGATGCCGCACGGCCGCCCCTCTGCGTCGACGATGAAGAGGGACGTGATCGAATGCTTTTCCATCTCGCCGAGAGCGCGCTCGGCGAGCGCGCCGGCGGGAACCGTCTTCGGGGAGCGGGTCATGAGCTCCGAGGCGACGAGGGCGCGGAAGTCGCCGCGTGCCTGCACGGCCCGGCGAAGATCGCCGTCCGTGATCGCGCCGCGGAGGACGCCGCCCTCATCGACGACCGCGGTCACGCCGAGACGCTTCTCGCTCATCTCGCGGAGCACCGCGTCCATCGACGTGCTCTCTCGCACGACCGGTACGCCGTCGCCCGCGTGCATCAGCTCGTCGACCCGGCGCAAGCGCCGTCCGAGCGATCCGGCGGGATGCAGCGCGCCGAAGTCGTTCGAGTCGAAGCCGCGCCGCTCGAGGAGTGCGATCGCGAGCGCGTCGCCGAGGGCGAGTGCTGCGGTCGTGCTCGCGGTCGGCGTCAAGCCGAGCGGGCACGCTTCCTCGGCGACGCTCGCGTCGAGAGCGACGTCGGCCGCGCGCGCGAGCGGCGAATCGGGATCGCCCGTCACCGCGACGACGGCTATGTCGAAGCGTCGAGCCGGCGCGAGAAGCGCGAGGAGCTCCGACGTGACCCCGCTGTTCGAGACCGCGAGCAGACAGTCGCCGCGCGCCAGCATCCCCACGTCGCCGTGGAGCCCCTCGGCTGCGTGCAGGAAGAGCGCGGGAGTCCCCGTCGAAGCGAGCGTCGCCGCGATCTTGCGGCTGATGAGGCCGGACTTTCCGAGCCCCGCGACGACGACCTTTCCCTCGCACGAGGCGAGCATCTCGACCGCGCGCACGAAATCCGGACCGAGGCGCCCGGTGAGCGCAGCGACCGCGCGCGCCTCGATGTCGAGCACGCGGCGCGCCGAAGCGAGATCGTCGAAGACCGGACCCGAACGCGCCGGACGGCTCATCGACCGCCCTCCCCGCTTCCTTCCGCGAGCGAAGCGCGCCGCGCTTCGTCGAGACCGCGCACCGCGCGGAGCAGGGCCCGAAGCCGCTCGATCGGCCACGACGTCGCTCCGTCGGAGAGCGCCCGTGACGGATCCTCGTGCACTTCGAGGAAGAGTGCGTCGACGCCGACCGCGACCGCCGCGCGCGCGAGCGCGGGAACGAACTCGCGCTGTCCGCCCGACGCGCCGCCGGCGGCGCCCGGGAGCTGCACGCTGTGGGTCGCGTCGAACACCACGGGGCAGCCCGTCTCCGCGAGCACGACGAGCGAGCGCATGTCGGAGACGAGGTTCTGGTACCCGAAGCTCGCACCCCGCTCCGTCACGAGGAGGCGATCGTTCCCCGTCGCGCGGGCCTTGTCCACGACGTGGTGCATCTCCCACGGCGAGAGGAACTGACCCTTCTTCAGGTTGACGGGACGCCCCGTCGCTGCGACCGCCTCGATGAAATCCGTCTGCCGGCAGAGGAACGCGGGCGTCTGCAGCACGTCGACGACGGCGGCGACCGCGGCGGCGTCCTCCTTCTCGTGGACGTCGGTCAAGACCGGAAGCCCGGTCTCCCGGCGGACCTCCTCGAGGATCGCGAGCCCGGCGTCGCGGCCGATCCCGCGAAACGAGCCGCCGGAGGTCCGGTTCGCCTTGTCGTAGGACGACTTGTAGACGAGGCCGACCCGCTCATCGCGCGCGATCCGCGCGAGCTGCTCGCCGTGACGGAGCGCAGACTCGCGGCTCTCGATCACGCACGGCCCCGCGATCACCACGAGGGGCGCGCCGCCGCCGATCCGGAAGGCGCCGACGTCGATCCCCGCGCGAGATGGAGCCGCCCTCTCTTGCCCGCCCGCCATCACTCTCCTTCGAAAGGGACGCTCGGTCCCCTTCGAAGGTTACCGGACGGGGGAGCCCGCAGCGACACTCGACAGGAGCAGCGGCTGGCGGCCGAGAGCCCGGTGCTTTTGGTCGAGAGCCGCGCGCACGAAGCCCTGGAAGATCGGATGGCAGTCGAGCGGGCGGGACTTGAACTCCGGGTGGAACTGGCTCGCGACGAACCAGGGATGGTCGGGCAGCTCGATCATCTCGACGAGCTGGCCGTCGGGCGAGAGCCCCGAGAGGACGAGGCCGCGGCGCTCGAGCTGCTCACGGTACGCGTTGTTGAACTCGTAGCGGTGGCGGTGCCGCTCGGCGATCTTGCGCTTGCCGTAGAGCCGCGAGGCGAGCGATCCGTTGACGAGCTGGCAGGGAAACGATCCGAGGCGCATCGTCCCGCCCTTGTCCGTCACGCCGGTCTGCTCCTCCATCAGGTGGATCACCGGATGCGGCGTGTTCGGGTCGACCTCGGTCGAGTTCGCGCGCTCGAGCCCGCAGACGTGGCGGGCGAACTCGATCACGGCCATCTGCATTCCGAAGCAGATGCCGAGGTAGGGAACGCCCTCCTCGCGCGCGTAGCGCACGGTCGCGATCTTCCCTTCCGTGCCGCGCGGGCCGAAGCCCATCGGCACGAGGATCGCGTCGGCGGTCCGGATCGCCTCGCCGATGCCCTCCGCCTCGACCTGCTCGGAGTCGATGTGATCGATCTCGACGGCGCACTCGTTCACGATCCCGCCGTGCACGAGAGCCTCGTTCAGGCTCTTGTAGGAGTCGGTGAGGTTCGTGTACTTCCCGACCATCGCGATGCGGACGCGCTCGTTCGCGTCGCGCACGGTCGAGACGACCTTCTGCCACGCCTTCAGGTTCGGCTGCGCGGTCCAGATGTTGAGCTTCTCGACGATGCGCTCGTCGAGGCCCTCGTCGTGGAGCTTCAGCGGGACTTCGTAGATCGACCTCACGTCGATCGCGGCGATGACGTCGCCCTCCTCGACGTTGCAGAAGTGCGCGATCTTCTGCTTGATCTTCGGATCGAGGTCCTTCTCCGCGCGGCACAGGAGGATGTCGGGCGAGATGCCGAGCCCGGTCAGCTCCTTCACGCTGTGCTGCGTCGGCTTCGTCTTCACCTCGCCCGCGGTGCTGATGTACGGCACCAGAGTCAGGTGGATGTAGAGGACATGCTCGCGACCGCGATCCCAGCGAAACTGGCGGATCGCCTCGAGGAACGGCAGGCTCTCGATGTCGCCGACCGTCCCGCCGATCTCGCAGATCGCGACGTCGTAGCCCGCGGCGCCCGCGAGAATTCTTTCCTTGATCTCGTCGGTGATGTGCGGGATCACCTGGACGGTGCCGCCGAGGTACTCGCCGCGCCGCTCCTTCTCGATCACGGAGTTGTAGACGCGGCCGGTGGTGAAGTTGTTCTTCTTCCCCATCCGCGTCGTCACGTATCGCTCGTAGTGACCGAGATCGAGGTCCGTCTCGGCGCCGTCGTCGGTGACGAACACCTCGCCGTGCTGGAAGGGGCTCATCGTTCCCGGATCGACGTTGATGTACGGGTCCATCTTGATCATCGTGACCCGGAGGCCGCGCGCCTCGAGCAGGGCACCGATCGAGGCGGAGGCCAGACCCTTTCCGAGCGAGGAGACGACGCCTCCGGTGATGAAGAGGAATTTCGTCTTCTCGTGCTTCCGCCCGCGCTCAGACATCGTGCTCCCGCGCCGGCAACCCGAGCTCCGGGCGCACGGCGAGCCAGTGGCGGACACGCTCGAGATCTTCGGGCGTGTCCACCTCGATCATCGACTCGTCGGTTTGGACCTGTGCGACCTGGATGGCGTGACCGTGCTCGAGCACGCGAAGCTGCTCGAGGCGCTCGGCGCGCTCGAGCGGCGTCGGCTCGAGAGTCGCCAGGCGAAGAAGGAACTCCCGCCGGTAGGCGTAGAGGCCGATGTGGCGCAGCCCCGGGCCGCCGCCCCACGGAATCGGGCTCCGCGAGAAGTAGAGAGCGCGGCCGCTCCGGTCGCAGACGACCTTCACGACCTGGTCCCGCGTGGCTTCTCCCGCGAGAAGCGGCGTCGCGAGCGTCGCCATCACCGGAGCGTTGCCGCCGGCCGCTCCGAGTGCCGACACCGCGGATTCGACGAAGGCCGGATCGAGAAACGGAAGATCGCCCTGCACGTTCACGACCACGTCCGCGTCGAGACCGCGCGCGACTTCCGCGATGCGGTCCGTGCCCGACGGATGATCGGCGCGCGTCATCACGGCTTCGCCACCGACTTCCTCGACGGCGTGCACGATGCGCTCGTCGTCCGTTGCGACCAGGACGCGAGCGACGCCGCTCGCACGGCGCGCGCGAGAGAGGACGTGCGCGACCATCGGCGAGCCGCCGATGTCGGCGAGCGACTTCCCCGGAAGGCGGCTCGAAGCGTAGCGAGCGGGAACGATGACGACGACCGACGAAGCCAAAGCGTCTTCCTCGACTCGCTCTGTTCGCATCGGGCTCCGGAAGGCGACGGCAGGACCAGCTCGAGACCTTCCGTAAGCTCGGTGCGAGACCGGACCACGGAACGCTCTTTTAGGCGCCGCATGGGTAGCCTGTCAATTCTCGAGGGGGACCTCGTCCCCCTCCTTCACGCGGCGAAGCCGCGTGAAGCTTCCTCCCCCTGCGCTCGCCTTTGGCTCGCTGGCTCCAGTAGCCTGTCAATTCCAGAGGGGGACCCGTCCCCCTCCTTCACGCGGCAAAGCCGCGTGAAGCTTTCTCCCCCTGCGCTCGCCTTTGGCTCGCTGGCTCCAGTAGCCTGTCAATTCCAGAGGGGGACCTCGTCCCCCTCCTTCACGCGGCGAAGCCGCGTGAAGCTTCCTCCCCCTGCGCTCGCCTTTGGCTCGCTGGCTCCATCTGCGTCGGGCGATGGTTTAAACTTCTTGCGGCTCGATTAAGCTGGAGTCATCTCGATGGCGCCGCACGTGCTCCCGATCCCGTTCGCCGACATCCGGGCGTGGATGTTCGACGAAGCGCTGCCGTTCTGGGGCACGGCCGGACTCGATCGCGAGCACGGCGGGTTTCTCGAAGAGCTGACGCTCGACGGCGCGGAGACGAACGTCGCGTTCAAGCGCACGCGCGTCACCTGCAGGCAGATCTACGTGTTCTCGCACGCGGCGCTCCTCGGCTGGAAGCCCGGCGAGGACCTCTCGGCACGCGGCTACGAGGCGCTGACGCGGAAGGCATGGCTCGGTCCCGACCGCGGCTGGGCGAGGCGGCTCACGCGCGACGGAGGGCTGCTCGACGCGACGCCCGACCTCTACGACCTCGCCTTCGTTCTCTTCGCGCTCGCGTGGCGCTACAGGCTCTCGGCCGACCCCGACGCGCTCACGCGCTTGCACGCGACGCTCGACTTCATCGAGAAGCACATGCGCCCTGCGGGCGGCGAGGGCTTCTGGCACGTCCTGCCGTCGCACGGGCCGCGTCTCCAGAACCCGCACATGCATCTCCTCGAGGCGGCGCTCGTCGCGTTCGAGGCGGCCTCCGAGCAGCGTTTCCTCGATCTGGCGAGCGAGATCGTCGCGCTGTTCCGCCGCCGCTTCTTCGACGGGAGGACTCTCGCCGAGTTCTTCACGGACGACTGGGACCGCGTCGCGGGCGCGCATCCGGGGCACCTGATCGAGCCGGGACACCACTTCGAGTGGGCTTGGATCCTCGCGCAGTACCAGCGCCTGACCGGCGCGGACGTCGCGGCGGAGGCGACGGCGCTCGTCGAGTTCGCCGAGCGCCACGGCGTCGACGCGACGACGCAGCTCGCCTACGACGAGGTGCTCGACGACGGCACGCCGCTTCGCTCGACCTCGCGCACCTGGCCGAACACGGAGCGCATCAAGGGGCACCTCGCCCTCTTCGAGATCGCCGGGCGTGATCCGCGCGCACCCGTCGCGAGCGCGACGCACGCGCTCCTCGACTTCCACCTCGCCGTGAAGCCGCGCGGCTCGTGGATCGACCAGTTCGACCCGGGCGGGAAGCCGCTGTCGAAGGTCGTTCCGACGTCGACGCTCTATCACCTGTTCCTCGCGTTCGCGGAGACGCTCCGCCTGCAGCCGGGCCTCGAGGCTCTCGAAGCGCGCGAGCGCTGAAGCACCGAAGCGGCGCGACGCCGCGTTACCCGCCCCACCGCACGGCGAAGCACTTCGTCGCCGCCCTTCGCGACGCTTGCCCGCGGATGCTCGACCGGCGTGACGACACGTCCGGCATGCGACCTGCAACGAAGGCTCTCGACGGCTCCCTCCCCCGAGAGCCGCCGAAATAGTCGCGCTCCCTCGCGCGGCTCGGAGCTCGCGGCCCGCTCGGTCGTCGCAGCCGGCCGCGAAGCAGGAGAAGTCCATGCGCCATCGCTTCACACGCGGCACCGCTCCGCCCGAACGTCGCGGCGCGACGTCGCTCGCCGGCATCGCGCTCCGCTTCCTCGCGCCGCGGCTCCTCGCGCTCGCGCTCGTCTCGGGCCTGCTCGAGAGCGCTCCCGCGAGCGCCGCGGATTCGCCCGATCTGCAGATGCGCCGCGCGCGCTCGGCGCTCGACCGCGGAGCGGAAGCCGCGGCGGCCGCGGATCTCGAGGCGGTGCGGCGCGCCGAGCCCGCTTCGAGCCGCGGTCTCGAAGCCGCCGTGCTGCTCGCGGACCTGCGCGCTTCGTCCGGAGATGCCGCGGCGGCGGACGCGATCCTCGCGAGCTCCCTCGCGGCTCTCCCCGAAGGCAGTGCCGCCGCCGCGCCGCTCCTTCTCGCGCGCGGCTGGCTCGCGGTCGGAACGCACCGCTCTGCGGCCGCGCGAGCGCACTTCGAGGCGGCGGACGTGCCGGCCTCGGGAACGTTCGCGCGCGAGATCGCCCGCCTCGGAACGGCTTGGTCGAGCCTCGCGAGCGCTGAAGGCGGGATCGATGTCACGGGCCTCCGTGCGCTCGCTTCTCGCGGCTCGCACCCGGCGCTCCGATTCGCTTCCGGGTGGACGCTCGCCCGCGCGTACGCCCGGAGCGGAGAGCACCGGCTCGCGCTGCACGCGCTTCGCGACGTGCGGCGGCAGGTCCGCGCGACGCCATACGAGGACGACCTCGAGCTGGCGCTCGGTCTGGCTCAGCTCGAAGCGGGCAAGGCCGGAGACGCGCGCCGCACGCTCCAGAGGCTCCAGCGACGCTTCGGCACCGCCCCGGCGGAGCCCGAGGTGCACGACGGGCTTCGTCTCGACGATCTTCGGCTTTCTCCCGAGGACTTCTCCGCGCGCGTCGCGGACCTCTACGCGGAGCGCACGCCGCGCACGACGGACCTCGTCCGCTTCGTCGCACGCCTCCTCGACCGGCCCGCCGCACGCGACGTGAAGGCCGCGCTGGCGCTCGTCGAGGCGAGCGCCGGGGCAGAGGGAGGTGCTTCGTGAAGACGGCGATTCTCGCTGGCCCCGGCGCGCGACGTCTCCTCTTCGGGCTCGCCGTCGCCGCGGCGTGCCTCGCAACGCCGATCGAGGCGCTCGCGGCGTGCGGCTGTCCGTACGGCGGCGTCCCGCGCATCCTCGGGTCGCGCATGCGCGGCAACGACTTGAACGAGATTCGCGGCGACTGCGCCTTCAAGGGAAAGCCCGTCGAGCTGCAGGTCCGCCAGCGACACTTCTATCAGCGCTCGTCCCTGCCGCCGGCGACGCCGCAGCCCTTCGAGTCGACCTGCATCAACGGCTGCCAGTGGATCACAATCGGCAGCACGACCGCGGATCCGATCACGGGACACTTCAAGTTCTTGAACCTCGACCAGTCGCACTCCGTGCAGCTCATCTCGAGCCTGTCCAGCGTGGCCGGGCTCGACAGCGTCCGCACCGACCTGCGCGTACGCGCCTGGGATTCCGCGAAGAATCGCTGGACGAGCTGGACGGCGCCGCCGACGCTCGAAGCGTTCGCGCTCCTCTGGACGGGCCACGAGGACTCGATGGCACAAGCCGAAGCGCGCGTCACCGGAGCCGACAAGATGTTCATCACCGTCGCCGACGGGCCGGACGACGGCGATCAGCCGACGATTCCCCTCGACGTCGACACCGACACGCCGAACTACTGGCTGGGATACCAGAGCGGGGATCCGACCGTCGTCTACCACTTCACCGGCACCTGCGATCCGCCGTTCTACGCCTGCCCGTCGAGCTGGCTCGTGCAGCTCGCGCCGACGATCACGGTCGGTAGTCCCGCGTTCGGACGGCAGGGCGAGTACCCGTTCGTCATGGGCATGGCGTCGGCGACGCGCGCCGGCGCGATGATGATCGCGACGAGCGTCGAGGGACCGCGCGACATCTCCGACTTCAGCATCGAGGTCGAGGTGGACGTGGACGTCGACGTGTCGATCGATCTCGACCTAGGCATCGACTTCTTCTCGATCTTCTGATGGGGCCGGGGCTGCCTCTCTACGAGGCCGCCTGGGGCGCCGCCGGGCTCGTGTTCGGGCTCGGCGGCGCCCGCATCCTCGGCGGCGAAGCACGACATCTCGGTGGATGGGCGGGAGCGTGGCTGCGCTGCGCACCACTCGTCGCCGTTCTCCTCGCGTACGCGGGAGCGCGCGCGCATCCGATCGTGCACGCGCTCGTGCTGAATCTCGTTCGCTCCCCGGAAGACGGGTTCGCCGCCTTCGCGGGCGGAGGTCTCGGCGAAGCGGCGACGAGCGGCGGGCTCCGGATCGGCGGTGGGCTCGTCCTCGCCGTCGCGTTTCTCGGCTTCGTCGTGCCGCGTGTCGCGGGCGGTGCGCTCTCGGGCGCGCATCTCCTCGATGCGCTCGTTCCTCTCGCGGGTGTCGCGATCGCGCTCGGACGGCTCGGCTGCTTCGCGGCGGGCTGCTGCTTCGGCGTGCCGACCGGCGTCGTCTGGAGCGTTCGACATCCTCCGGGGAGCGAGGCGTACTGGAACCACGTCGCGCAGGGGCTGATCCCCGAAGACGGCGGAGCGAGCCTCGCCGTTCATCCCCTCCCGCTCTACCTGGGCGGAGCCGCCCTCGTCGCGAGCGCCGCGAGCCTTGCGGCACGCCGCTTCGGGAGTCGCCCGGGAACGCCCGCTCTCGTCTTCGCCGCGACGCTCTCGGCGCTGCGTCTCGCGGTCGAGCCACTCCGCGAGACGCACTTCGTCGGTGCGGTGCCGGGACAGGCCCTTCTCGGCTCGGCGGTCCTCGCCGTCTGCGTGCTCGCTCTCGCGGCTCGCGCCGCTCGCGGGTTGCGAGCTCAGCGCGAGGCTGCGACGCCCTCGACCGCCTCGCCGAACGGCGCCGGTCCGTCGAGACCCGGGACGCCGAGACGCTGGATGCGCCGTGCGCTGTCGCCCTCTTCGTACCGCGGAAGCCGGCCGAGCTCGCGCCAGAGCCGGTAGGCGAGCGCCGCGGAGAGGACGCGGATCGGATAGTCGCGCGGCAGCTCCTGCAGGTAGGGCTGCGCCTGCGCGAAGTTCTGCGCGCCGTACTTCTCGAGGATGAAGTTCAAGCCGCCGTTCTGCGGTCCGATGTTGTACGCGAGAAGCGTAAGGAGCAGATCCCCGTCCATCTGCCGCGCGTAGACCCGCAGCGTCGCGGCCGCGACGAACGCGTTGTGACGCTGGTTCAGCGGATCGAGAGAGTCCGTCCCGAGCGCCTTCTTCGCCGCGGCCTCCGCTTCGGCGGGGACCGCGGTGATCTGGAAGAGGCCGCGGCCGCCGTCGCGGCTCGGGCGCGGGTTGAAGCTCGACTCGGTCGCGGCGATCCCGACCATCAGCTCGCGATCGACGCCGAACGCCTTGGCCGCCTCCGCGATCGTCGGCTCGAACACGCGCGCGCGCTCGAGGATCGTGTTCTGCCCCTTCAGGTCCATGCGGCGGTACGCGGCGTAGATCTGGTGGCGTACGACCCCGAGCTGCGTCGCGCGCTCGTCCGCGAGAAGGTCCTGCAGCGAGTGCAGCATCTCGAGCGGCGGCGCGAGCCAGACGACGCCGCCGAAGACCGCGATGCAGGCGAAGTCGACGAAGTGCCGCCAGAAGCCCGTCGCGGAGCGCCGAGCGCGCTCGATCGCGACGACCGCGACGACGCTTCCGATCGTCGCCACGACGAAGCCCGCGACGAGGAACGCGGGACTCGCGATCTGCCCGAAGCGTCCGAGGACCGCGAGGCACGTCACCGCGACGACGCCGCCCTCGAGGAGCAGCTCGCCGGAGCGCCGGAGCCAGCGCGCGCGAGCGCGACGTGCCGCGGCGGTGCGCCGGCTCGAACGCGAAGCGGACGACGCGGGACGAGCCCGCGGCCTCACTCCGGGCGCGATTGCGCGCTTCGCCGTCGCCACTCCACCTCCCACCGACTCCGAGGCCACGACGCCGAGGCCTCGCTGCACACGTACTCCGATGCCGGAGGGCCGGCAACCGCGGTGAATCCGCGTTGCCGCAGCGGCGGCTCCGCGATAGGGAAGACCGGTCGAGGAGGTCACCTTGGGCAAGTATCCACGCGAAGAGATCCTCGCCGCGTTCGAGCGCTACAAGGAAGCTCGCGACGCGGCGTCCCGCACGGGCAACTGGTCGATCTGGGCGGACGTCTTCACCGAGGACGCGCACTACGTCGAGCACGCGTACGGTGAGCTGCACGGCCGCGAGGCGATCCGCGAGTGGATCACCAAGGTCATGTCGCCGTTCCCGCACATGACGTTCCCGCAAGACTGGTGGGTGCTCGACGAGGAGCGCGGCGCGATCGTGTTCCAGTGCCAGAACCGCCTCGCGCATCCGACCGATCCGAACGGCGAGCCGTTCCAGTTCCCGAACTGGACGCGCCTCGTCTACGGCGGGAACGGGCTGTGGAAGTCCGAGGAGGACATCTACAACCCGCAGCGCGACGCTCCGCGCGTCATCAAGGCGTGGCGCGAGGCGGGCGGGAAGTTCCGCACGCCCGAGCTCGTCAAGATGCAGCATTGATTGAACGCGAGGGGGCGCCGCCCCCTCGCCGAGGCAGCGGCAAAGCCGCTACCTCTCCACTCCCCCGCTCGCCCTCCGCTCGGCCGCGCGCTGCCCGCGCGGTCACGGATGGAAGAGCCTCGCGAAGTTCGCACCAATTTGCGCCGCGACTTCCGCGGACGTGACACCCCAGATCTCCGCTGCGTAGGCGGCCGTGCCGGCGACGTCGGCGGGCTCGCTCGGGCGGTCGCGGTCCGGCCCCAGGTACGGACAGTCGGTCTCGAGGAGGAGCTGATCGCGCGGCAGCGTCTCGAGCATCCGCGTGAAGCTCTCGGAGCGACGCACGTTCGCCGGGATCGAGAAGTAGTGTCCTTCCTCGGCGATCTGGCGAGCGAGCTTCACCTTGCCGCCGAAGCAGTGCCAGTTGACGCGCTTCGCGCCCATGTCGACGAGGATCTCGAACGCACGGCGCTCGCGACGGCGCGAGTGCACGATCACCGGCTTCCCGGCTTCGAGCGCGATCGCGACGAGCTCGCGAAACACGCGCTCCTGCGCTTCCCAGAGGGACTCGGGAACCCAGTGGCCGTCGAGCCCGATCTCACCGACGGCGATCGCGTCCGCGACATGCTCGCGCACCCACGCGATGCCCTCCGCCGACGTGAACTCCTCGCCGTCGCGCGGGTAGTCGACGCCGAGCGCGCGCATCTCGGTGATCACCGCGTCCACGGGATAGAAACCGAAGGCCGGCTTCACGAGCGGATCACGCGCGGCGAGCGCGCGCACCGCTTCGTTGTCGCGCGGGTTCAGCCCGTTCGCGACGATCGCGTCGACACCGGCCGCGCGCGCGCGCGCGAGCACGTCGTCTTCCCGCGCGGCGAGACGCGGGTGCGTCAGGTGCGCGTGCACGTCGACGAGGCCCACGACCACGATCTAGCGCAAGCGAGCGGGCGCCGCCCGCGCTTGACACGTCATCAGCGCGTCGCGATGCTCCCGCCTCATGGCGATCCACTACGAGAAAGACGGACACGTCGTCACCATCACCATCGACCGTCCCGAGGCGCGGAACTCCCTCGACCTCGAGCACTTCGGCCAGCTCGCCGACTCGTGGATCCGCTATCGCGACGATCCCGAAGCGTTCGTCGCGATCCTGACCGGCGTCGGCGACGTCTACTGCGTCGGCGCCGACCTGAAGAAGTTCATCACACAGGTGACCGAGCGCGCCGCAGCACTCCGCGCGGGCGACTCGAAGAAGATCGAGCCCGGTGAGAACTACAGCTTCTCCGACAGCCTCGTCGCGGTGCTTCGCGACGGCGCCGAGACCCGCGACGGCAAGAAGTTCGAGCTCTACAAGCCCGTGATCGCGGCGGTGAACGGCCTCTGCGCGGCGGGCGGCCTCGAGATGATGTGGAGCACGGACCTGCGCGTGATCTCCGAGGAGGCGTGGATCCAGCTCTCGGAGCCGCGCCGCGGTCTCTTCCCCGGCGGCGGCTCGACGGTGCACAGCGTCAGGCAGCTCTCGTGGTGCAACGCGATGGAGGTGCTCCTCCTCGCCGAGCGCATCCTGCCGCAGCGCGCGCTCGAGATGGGGCTCGTGAACGCGGTCGTGCCGCGTGACCAGGTGATGGCGAAGGCGCGCGAGTGGGCCGCGACGATCTGCCTGAACGGACCGCTCGCGGTGCGCGCGTGCAAGGAGTCGGCGAAGAAGAGCACCTTCCTCGACCTGAAGTCCGCGCTCGACACCGAGATGAGCTACTCGTCCGGCGTCTTCGGGAGCGAGGACGCGAAGGAAGGCGTCGCCGCGTTCCGCGAGAAGCGTCCGCCGGTCTGGAAAGGTCGCTGAGGCCGCTAGAGATCGCGGACGACGTTCGCGCGACCGAGCGTGGCGGGGCCCGGTAGAGTCCCCGCCACGCTCGACCGCGAAGCCGCTAACGCTGCGGCAAGCGGATCGGACGGCCGTTTCGCGACGGCGGCGATCCACCCGGCCCGTCGCGCAAGCCGGCGAGCCAGCCGGAGCCACGTCCGCCCGAGCTCTCGCAGATCTCGGCGCACGAACCGGAGCCGTTGCTCGCTCCCGCGTCGCACTGCTCGTCGTGCTCGACGACGCCGTTGCCGCAGGAGACGGCCCAGAGCTCGTTCCCGTGCACGCGGTCGTTCGCGATCAGGAAGAGGCGGCCGTCTGCGGAGGCGAGCGTGTTCCCCTGGATCGCCCCGAAGATCCCCTGGAGAGTCGCCACGGGCCGTGTCCCGTCCGCGCTGCCATCGCTGACGTACAGCGCATCGCCTTCGGACGTAACTGCGGTGAAGTAGAGCCGCCCGTCGAGAGCGGTGAGGCCGGAAGTCCGCTGCACGTCGGGATCGAAGACGCGGCGCGTGCCGGCGTCGGTCCCATCCGAGCGCCAGAGAACGTCCTTCGTCGTGAAGCCGTTCGGGAAGATCTGGTCGGGCTCCTCGACGAAGAAGTAGACCACACCGTGGAGCGAGACGAAGCCGGGGTCGAAGGTGAGGGGCTGCACGAAGGACTCGATCCGACGAGTTCCGGCGGACGTGCCGTCGCTCACTCAGAGCTCGTCGGTATCGTGGGATTCAGCCCCCGCGCTCGAGAAGAGCACGCGATCCCGCGAGAGCGGAGCGATCCGGATGGCATCACCGAACGGGATCCCGTCCCCTGGGCCGAGGTCGACCACCATGAAGGTGCCCGCCTCGGTCCCGTCGCTTCGCCAGAGCTCGCGGCCGTTCACGCCGTCATCGGCGGTGAAGAAGAGCAACGAGCCCGACGCCGTCTGATGCGACTCGTACAGATCGAGCGACTCCCCTCGGCCGGGGCGGATGTCGCGCACGAGGTGAGTTCCCGCGGCGGTCCCGTCGGTTGCCCAGAGCTCGTAGCCGTGATCGGGGTCGGCCGCGGCGAAGAAGAGGGTGTTGCCGACGGACCCGATGATCCGCGGGTTGGAGGACGCGCCGCCCGGCACGATGTCCGCGACGAGCGTCGTCGTCGTGCCGTCGGTCTTCCAGAGCTCGGAGCCGACGCTCGTGGTCGTCCCCGGGACGACGTACACCGTGTCTCCGACGGCGGCGATCTGCGCATAGCCGTGCGTGGTCGAGCCGAAGTCGTGCACGAGCACGACTCCGGTGGCGTTTCCGTTCGTCCGCCAGAGCTCCGAGTCGCTCGAAAGGAAGAAGACGCTGCCCCGCGCCGCGGCGAGTCGCTGCTGCCCGAGAGGGTCGAAATTGAGGGGGTCGACCTCGACGGCATCGAGACCCGGCACGATTCCCGTCCCGGCCGCCGTGCCGTCGCTCCGGTAGAGGCGCGTCGCTTCACCGAGGTCCGGATCGCCGAAGTAGAAGACCTGGTCGCCGAGAGGAACGAGCGGGCCATAGGTGTCGTAGTAGTTGAAGAAGTCGGCCGTCCCCCGGAACAGGTCGGCGAGCATCGCCGTCCCGGCGGCAGTACCGTCGGTCGCCCAGAGCTCCTGGCCGTGCTGTCGATCGTTGGCCGTGAAGAGCAGACGATTGCCGAGAGCGGTGAGATGCTGCGGGCTGCTGCCGTGGCCGGGCACGATGTCGGCGACACGGCGCGTCCCCGCGACCGTCCCGTCGGTGACCCAGACCTCCTCGTCGTGCCCCGGCTCGCGCGCGACGAAGAACACGCGGTTGCCGACGACCGTGAGCTGACCGACGACGTGGCCGGGCGCGCAGGCCTCGATGTGGGTGTCGCGCAGCATCACCGTCCCGGCAGGCGTCCCATCCGTCACCCAAAGCTCGTGGTTCTTGTCGTAGTTCGAAGCGGAGGAGGCGACGAAGTAGAGCCGTCCGCCCACTTCGACGAGCGGATCGTGCCGGCGGGTGCCGCTCTCGGTGAGGCGGAACGTACCGGCATCGGTTCCGTCCGTCGTCCAGAGCTCCGGTGCGGCCGGCGCGAGCACGTCGAGATTCGAGACGGCGAAGACGACGCGGCCGTTGAAGACCGTGCGGGGATAGACGCCGCCGCTTCCCGGGCCGGGGAGATGATCGCGCACGAGGACGGTTCCGGCCGCCGTGCCGTCGCTCCGCCAGAGCTCGGCTCCGTGCACGCCGTCGTCCGCTTCGAAGTACACGCGACCGTCGAGCTCCACGAACGGCATCCGGGGAAATCTTCCTTGACCGGGAAGCCGCTCGGAATCGAGCGCTCCGTCGGGACCCGGGAGGATGTCGAGGGCGAGACGCGTTCCCGCGGCGGTGCCGTCGGAGACCCAGAGCTCCGGACCGTGTGCGCCGTCGTCGGCGCGGAAGAAGATCCGATCGTCCGAAGCGGTGAGCTGGCTCGGTTCGGAGGGTTCGAGGCCGGGCCGGATGTCCGCGACGCGCCTCGTTCCGCCGCGCGTGCCGTCGGTCCGCCAGAGCTCGCGACCGTGCTCCGCATCGCCCGCGGCGAAGTAGAGGACTCCGCCCGCGACGGCGAAGTTGCGCGGATTCGACCCGATCTCGCCGCGGCGGAGGTCGCCGACGAGCCAGGTGCCTCCTGTGGTGCCGTCGCTCCGCCAGAGCTCCTCTCCGTGCCCGCCGTCGTCCGCCGAGAAGTAGAGGATGCCGTTCACGTCGAATGGCTTGGACGGGAACGAGCTCCCCGCGCCGGGGTGGATGTCCTTCACCAGCCGCGTCCCCGCGGAGGTACCGTCGCTCGCCCAGAGCTCCTGTCCGAGCTCGGCCGTGCGGCCGACGAAGTAGACGAGGTTGCCCGAGCGCGCGAGCCGGGAAGCACCCGGCCGGTAGTCGACGTCGAGCGGCGTCGTGTTCTGGTCGGCGACGAGCTCGATCGAGCCTCGTGCGGAGGCTTCATGCGGAAGGAGAGCGCCGAGGGCGCTCGCGACGACGAGGGTGCACGCAAGGCGGGCGCTCCTCCGATGAGCGAAGGACATCTTCTTTCTCCGGTCTTTCGTTTGTTGATTCGTACTGCGGTGGGACCGGCTCACGGCCGGTCGAAGAGACGGTCTACGGCGACGACCCCACACGGCCCGCCCGCGCCGGGTCGGCTCGAAAGCCCCCCGTGCGCGAGCGGGACCGTGCTTGACCCCACAGCCCCTCCTCCAACCCGCGAAATGGATGCATCCGGAGTCGGAGGGTGCGGTCGCTCGATGCTCGGCCGGCTGTCGGCGCCACGTGGCTCGCACGGGTGTGCGGAGCGTGTCGGAGCCGATCTCGCAAGGTGTTCGCGGCGATCCCGCCGCGAGCATCGAAAGGGCGCATCCTCGTCCTCGTGGTCGTCGTTGCCGTTCGAGCCGAGGGGAGCGGGAGAGAATCCGTGAAGGCGAGGCGGAGGCTCCGAGTAAGAATTTCAATAAGCTACGGGAAAATGGTGCACAAGCAACTTTCTCATTCGACGAACCTCGCCACCGCATCCGCCAGCTCGTCCAGCACCGCGTCGTCGGTGCGCCCCGACCTCTTCCGCACGTGGAACGAGTGATCGGCGTCGTCGACGACATGGAGAGTCGCGAGCGGGCCGAGCCTGCCGCACACGTCTCCGACCAACCCGAGGTCGGCGAGCGGATCGCGCGTCCCCTGGAGGAAGAGCATCGGCACGCGCACCGAAGCGAGATGGTCGGCGCGCTCGGTCGAGGGCTTTCCTGCCGGGTGGAGAGGAAAGCCGAGGAAGACGAGGCCCGCCACGTCTTCGGGCGGCGTCGCGGCGAGGAGATGCGACGTCATGCGTCCCCCCATCGACTTCCCGCCCGCCACGAGCTTCAGGCCCGGTGCACGCTCGCGCGCGAGCTCGATCGCGGCCGCGACCGTCGCGAGGAGGACCGGGCGCGGATCGGGGCGACGCGAGCCCTGCTCGATGTACGGGAACTGGTAGCGGAGCGTCGCGATGCTCCGCTCCGCGAGCCGCTCCACGACCGCGTCGAGGAACGGCTGCCGCATGCCCGCGCCGGCGCCGTGCGCGAGGACGTACATCGTCTTGCTGCCCGGCGGCAGCCGAAGGAGCGCGCTCACCTCGCCCGCGCGCTCGCCGATGCGAAGGCGGAGCTCCTCGTCGGAGCCGCGATCCTCTCCGGCCACGATCTGACCTCCAGGGCCTACTCGATCTCGTGCACGATCGGGGGGACCGTGCGGATGTACGCGGCGATCGCCTTCAGGTCCTCGGGATTCGCGTTCCCATAGCCCGGTCCGCCGGCGACGCCGTCGACGACGTCGCCCATCAGGCCCTGGACGTTGTCCATGTCCGGCAGCATGCCCATCTCGAGTACGCTCACGATGTCGGACTCGTCCCACTTGCCGATGCCGGTCTTCGGGTCGCTCGTGATGTTGGGCACGGTCTCGCCGAGCGGTCCGTCCTCGATGCCCGCGAGGTGCATGTCGTCGTCCGGTGCGCCGAAGCGATCGCGCGGCGTGTGGCAGTCGCCGCAGATCGCGACGTGATCCGAGAGGTAGCGCCCGCGCTCGATCCCGTCCTTGGGTGCGACGCGCGGCGTCTCCACCGAAGGAGCGAAGAGGAGACGCCAGGCGCGGAACGCGAGACGCGGAAACGGCAGGCTCACCTCGTGCGGCCGGTTCTCGCGCGCGACGGGCTTCAGCGTGCGAAGCCAGGCGATCAGGTCGCTCGCGTCCACGTCGGACATGCCGGCATAGCGATAGTAGGGCATGACCGGTGACTCGATCGCGCCATCCGGGAGCACGCCGCGGCGGAGCGCCGCGTCGATCTCGTCGTCGCTCCACGTCCCGATGCCGGTGTCCCGATCGCCCGTGATGTTCGTCGAGTAGAAGGTGCCGAACGGGGTCGGGATCTTCTTTCCGCCTGCGCCGACGGGACCGTCGGCGATCGTGTGGCACCCGCAGCCGCCGGCGAGCGCCGCGACCTGCGCCCCGCGCGCCGGATCGCCTGCGCCGCCGAGGCGCCGCTCCGTCTGGCACCCCGCCGCGACGACCGCGGCGACGGCGGCGAGGACTCCGAATCTCGCACCTGTCAAAGCTACCCTCCGGACCCGGCGTGTGAGATCACGTCTCGCGGGGCCGAGCCCGGCCATAGTCTCTCGAGCGAGACGACTCAACGAGCCCGATGACCTTTCACGACATCTACCGGAGCGAATGGCAGGGGACGTGGGCGCTGTGGGTCGTCCCGCTCGCGTTCCTCGGCTGGCTGCGCCTCTCGGCGACGGCCCGGGAGCGCGCCGGGAGCGCCGCTCCGGACGTGCGCTTCGTGCACCTCTACTCGGCCGTCTTCGCGCTCGAGTCGCTCGCCGACTCGTTCGCGACCGGCCCTCTGTCGCGCTGGCTCGGCATCTCCGGGACCGCCGCGGGAACCGCGACGATGGTCTTCTTCGTCCTCGTCGGCGACTTCCGCGTCCTTCTGCTCCTTTTCCGGCTCGGGCGCCCGGAGCGGACTGTCACTTCGGTCTCGCGCTCCGCCGCGCTATGGACGCTCCTCGTCCCGCTCACGGCGCTCTGGATGGACTTCGGGCTTCGCGCGATCTTCGGCGAGCTGCCGGGACAGACGATCTGGGTCCTGTACGAGCTGGCGTTCTTCGGGCTCGCGATGTTCCTGCGGAACGGCTGGATCCCCGCCTACGCGGCGTCGAATCCGCCCGCGCGGATCGCCTACCTGCGGGCGATCATGAGCTACGTCGCGCTCTACTACGCGCTCTGGGCGACCGCCGACGTCCTCATCCTGATCTTCGGACGCGACGAGGGATGGGGGCTCCGCATCCTGCCGAACCAGCTCTACTACGCCTTCTGGGTGCCCTTCGCGTACTTCCTCTTCTTCTCGCGAAGGTACGCCTCGCCGATCGCGTCGACCCAGACCTCGAGGTAGCGCTCCGCGCGCGCCGCTTCCGCGCCGCGGGGATCGCCGACGGTCCCGTCGGCCGCGTTCGCGCGCAAGCTTGGATAGAAGAGATCGCCCGGCGCGAGCGCCGGGTCGACGACACCCGCCGCGAAGCGCTCCGCGCGCACGCTCTCCGGCGCGAGCGCCAGCAGGATCGAGGCCTCGATCTCGCCCGCGTGCAGGCCGCCCGCGCTCGCGGCGACTCCGTGACGCTCGCCCTCGGCCTGCAGAAGCGGCAAGAGCACGCCGGGACCGGGCGCCACGATCACCTCGATCTCGCGCTTCTCGCCGTGCTTCTCGCGAAGCTTCGGCAGGATTGCGGCGAGTGCCACGTCGTTCCCGCCGTGCGCGGAGAGAAGGAGGAGCCGCGAAACGCCGTGCGTCGCGAGCGAGCCGGTGAGATCGTCGAGGACGGCCGCGAGCGTCTCCTCCTCGAGCGAGAGCGTACCCGGAAACGCGAGATGCTCGCGCGCGCATCCGAACGGCAGCACGGGAAGCCGGATCGCCTCGGGAAAGCGCGCGCAGAACCGCTCGGCGAGCGACTCCGCGATCCACGCGTCGGTCGCGAACGGCAGATGCGGCCCGTGCTGCTCGATCGAGCCGAGCGGCAAGACGGCGGTGTCGACGGCGCCCGCGAAAAGCCGCTCGACGTCCGGCCACGCGAGCGCTTCGAGCGCGTGCCCGCTCGCCCGGAGCGCGGGGATCCTGGGCTCGCTTCGCCCGACCTCGTAGATCGGCCCGTCCTTTCCGCGTCCCGGCCAGTCGTCCGGGTCGATGCTCCGCTCCTCGAGGAAGCGCATCACGAGCGCGTTCAGCATCGCCTCGTGCTCGAACGTCGCCAGCGCTCCCGGGAGCTCGGCGTGAAGACGGTATAGGCGGGACTTCGTGGGCAAGATGCGCGCGAGTCGATCGAGGAGCTCCGCTTCGCTCCACGCGTCCGGTCGCCCGAGCGCGAGGAACGTCGTCGGCTCCGCGCACGCCTGCTGGAACGCGCCGTGTGCGACCTCGATCGGATCCCACACCGGCGGCAGCGGGCGCAGCATCCCCTCGAGGACCTTGAAGCGGAGGTTCCAGACGCACTCCGCGTAGCCGCCGGTCGCGAGGAACGAGAGCGGACCGTCGAAGGCGGCGGCGTCGAGGCCCGCGCACTCGCGCCGGAGACGCTCGGGCGCTTCCGCGACGGCGCGCACGACGCGGTCCGCGATCGAGTCGAGCGCTCGCAGCGTGTCCGCATGGCCGAGCGACGCGGCGATGCGAAGCGCCGCCGCGAGCCCGAGCATCGGACCGGTGACGCGGAGGAGAGAGCCGTACTCCTCGGCGCCGGCGAACGGGACGATCGCGACTCCGCGCTGCTCGAGGACGCCGACGAGATCGCGCTTCTCCTGCGGGATCGCCACGGGATCGTCGGGAGCCGAAGCGGTGACGAGGACCGCGTGCGAGAAGCGATCGAGCGCGCCGAAGGCGAGGCGCGCGTTCGGCGAGAGCCCCTGCGAGAAGACGACGAGCACGTCGCCCGCGCGCACGTCGCCCGCGCGCGGGTCGCGCGGCGGCTCGCGGAGAGCGCCGAGCGGCGCGAATCGTGCCGCGATCCCGCCGTCGTCGAGGACCTGCGCGAGAAAGCGCGCATGTGCGGCCGAGCTGCCGAGTCCGGTCGTCACCACGCGAGCGCCGCGCTTCGCGCGGAAGCCGAGCTCGGGAGGCTTCGCCGCGAGGGCTTCGCGGAGGAGCTCCGGCAGAGCGGCGATGCGCTCGGCCAGCCGCCCGCGGCCGCCCTCGCCCACGCTCACGCCGCCCGGTCGAGCGAAACCGGCGGAAGCACGCGCACGCCTCGCCGGGAGAGCGCGGCGCCGAGACGCCCGTCGTCCGCTTCCGACGCGAGAGGCCGCGCGGCGCGCCCACGGAGGTGCAAGCCGAGGAGCGCGATCGTCCGCTCGTCTTCACCGGGGAGCTCGCTCAGGTCCTCGCGGAATCCCGCCGGCGGAACGAACGCCGCATAGCCCGCGCCGTGCGCGACGAAGCGGCGCACCGTCTCGTCCCAGACGCGACGGCGAATCGGATCCGCGAGCGGAAAGCGCTCGAGCAACGACTCGTGCTGCACGCGCACGAGCGGCTCCGCGCCGTCGGCGGGTCCGTACGCGAGCACGACGCGGTCGACGCCGTCCTTCAGATCGAAGTACGCGTGCAGACGGAACCAGTGCGGTGCCGCGCCGCGGCCGCACTCCGGCGCGCGGCGGAGCGGCAGCAGATACGTCGCGACGTGGAGGAACGTCGGGTCCTCCGCGAGGACGTAGGGATCGAAGTACGAGACGTCCTCCGGCAGCTCCGCGACCGAGGCCGCACCGGGATCGGCGATCGCATGACCCGAGCGTGCCTTCGCGGCGATGTAGTGGCGGTTCCACGGCGAAGCGGCCGGGTGCAGCGCCGCCGTCGAGGCGATCTCGATCCCCGTCTCCTGGAGCGAGGCGAGCTTGTCCGGATTGTTCGTCAGGAGACGAAGCGGCGCGGAGACGCCGAGGTGACGGCAAAGCGGCGGAACCTCCGCGTAGCTCCGATGATCGTGGCCGAGCCCCATCCGCTCGTACGCCTCGAACGTCGTCGTCCGGTGGCCGCTCGACTGGACGATCATCCGGTCGCGCACCTTCGCGGAGAAGCCCGCGCCGCGCCCTTCCTGCATCAAGTAGAAGACCGCGCCGCGGTCCTCGCGCGAGATCGCCTCGAGCGCCGCGTCGAGCTGGTCGACGCAGTCGCAGTCGCAGCCGCCGAAGGTCTCGCTCGTGACGCACGAGGAATGGATGCGCGCGAGGAGCGGCTCGCCGCCGCGCAGATCGCCGCGGGCGAGTGCCAGGCTGTAGGTTCCCGTCGAGAGGCTCTGGCAGACGTGCAGCTGGAATCGGCCGCGCACGGTCTCGAGCGGACGCGAGCCGCGGTGAAGGAGCTGCGCGCGGACCGGAAGAGCGCCGGGCTCTTGCTCGAGCTTCACGACGCCTTCCCGGGATCGTGCTTCAACGCGCTCATCGCGCGGAAGTACGCCACGAGCTGATCGAGCTGCGCATCCGAGAGGTGTGGATGCGCGGGCATCGTCGTGTAGCGGAAGCTCTGCGGGTTCCGGACGTACTCCCGGATCTGCGCCGCGGGGCGATACTCGACGATGCTCTGCGGCACGTTCAGATCCGGCCCGACCTTGCCGCCCTCGCCGTTGACGGCGTGACACGCGATGCACTCGTTCTTGAAGATGTCGAAGCCCTTCCGTGCCGCAGAATCCGGTGCGGCGCCCGTCGGTGCGATGTGCGGGTACTGGCTCTCGAGCGCGGCGATCTCGATCGTCACGAGCTGATACGGCCAGGGATGCTCGTGCGGATCTCGCTGATCCTCCTCGCTCCACACCATGTAGTACGGGCCCGGATCGACCTGACGCCGGTCGATCGGCGGGAAGCCGGGATCGTCGCCGTGCGCGCGGTCGGCATCGGCGAGCGCGAGATACCCGCCGGGCTCGAGGAGCGCCGCGCCCGTCGAAGGCCGCACGTAGCCGTCGCGCGCGCGCAGCAGGAAGTCCTCCTTCCGGAGCTCGTCGTCCGATTCGTCGAAGCCGATCTCGAGGACGCGCGCGAGCGGGCACGCGCGATAGCGCATCGTCTTTCCGTAGTACGGGTCTTCGATCGCGACGTCGCGCGCGTCGCACGCCGTCGCGAGCTCGGCACGGTCCATCGAGCGGACGACGTTCCCGCCGCGGACGAACTGCAGCGTCGAGTCCGCCTTGGTGGACGGGGCGGGCTCTGCCCTTGCTGCGGGCATCGAGACGCTCCCGATCACCGCCGCCTGCAGAGCGGCAGCGAGCCAGATCACCCGCATGCAGCCTCGAGCTTAGCGCGAAACGCCGTTTCGGCGAAGCCTCCGGCGCCGTTGCGCTCCGCGCCGCCTCGGGTACGATCCGTGGTCGATGGTGCTCGAAGCGGTGATCCTCGTCGGCCATGGCGGCATTCCCTCCGACGCCCCCGGAGCGCTCGTCTCCGAGCTGAAGCGCCTCGAGGGCGAGCGCAGGGCGCGCCGCGAGCCCGAGATGAGCGCGCGCGAGGCCGAGGTCGACCGCCAGCTTCGCGAGTGGCCGCGCACGCCCACGACCGATCCGTACAAGTTCGGGCTCGAGGCGGTCGCCACCGAGCTCGGCACGCGGCTCGACGGCCGACGGCTCGTCACGGCCTACAACGAGTTCTGCGCACCGAGCGTCGAGGACGCGATCGCGGCGCTCGTCGACGAGGGCGCGACCCGGATCACGCTCTTGACGACGATGTTCACGCGCGGCGGCTCGCACGCGGAGTTCGAGATCCCCGAGATCGTCGAATTGGCGCGCAAGCAGTACCCCGGCGTGACGCTCGAGTACGTGTGGCCGTTCGACCTCGAGCGCGTCGCAGGCTTCCTCGCGGCGCACGTTCCCCCGCCCGCGCGGCGCTGAGCGGGCTCTCTTCTCCCTCCGCGAGCGCATGATAAGGGCCCTCGCAGGAGGACCCCATGAAGGAGCTGCTCTACCGTCCGCTGACCGAAGTGACCACGCGCTTCGCCCGGAAGGAGATCTCGCCCGTCGAGCTCATGCGCACGACGCTCGAGCGCATCCGCGAGACGCAGCCGACGCTGAACGCGTTCTGCCAGATCGGCAACGACGACGATCTCCTCGAGGCGGCGCGCGCCGCGGAGAAGAGGATCGGCGCCGGCGCAGGGCGTCCTCTCGAGGGCATCCCGCTCGGCGTGAAGGAGCTCGAGGACGCGCACGGCTTCCGCTCGACGCACGCTTCGGTCCCGTTCAAGGACGACTGGGCGGAGCACGACTCGGCGCAGGTCGAGCGCTTGAAGGCCGCGGGCGCGATCGTCGTCGGCAAGACGAACGCCCCGGAGTTCGGCTACACCGCGCTCAGCAAGAACCTCCTCTTCGGCGTGAGCCGGAGCCCGTGGAACGTCGAACGCACGCCCGGCGGGTCGAGCGGCGGCTCCTCCGCGGCGATCTCGGGCGGCGTCGTCACGCTCGCGACCGCGAGCGACGGCGGCGGGTCGTGCGCATCCCCGCTTCGTTCACGGGCTGCTTCGGGCTGAAGGTGAGCTACGGACGGATCCCGCACGGTCCCGATCCGCTCTGGATCATGGACGACACCGCGGTGCACGGTCCGCTGACGCGCACGGTCGAGGACGCGGCGCTGCACATGGACATGGTCGTCGGACCGCATCCGCTCGATCCGAACTCGCTGCCGCATCCCGGCATCTCCTACCGCGACACGCTGCGCGATCTGCCGCGCGGCCTTCGGATCGGGTACTCCCCGGATCTCGGCTACGCCGTCGTGCAGTCGGACGTCGCGACGGTGGCCGCGAAGGCGGCGCAGGCGTTCGCCGAGATGGGGCATTCCGTCGACGAGATCTCCGATGGCCCGCCCGAGCCCGGCCTCGACTGGGGGCTCCTCGGCGCCTTCGAGATGCTCTCGCGGCTCGATCCGCTCCTGCCCGAGCGCGAAGCGGACTTCGGACGCGGCTTCATCCAGGGCGTCAAGGCGGGCGCGCGCATGACGCCGGGATTCTGGGGCGAAATGCGAAAGCGGCGCGAGGAGCTCAACCGATGGTGCGGCCGCGTGTTCTCGCAGTTCGACTTGCTCTTGACGCCGACGGTGCCCTTCGACGCGCCGCCGGCGCGCGGGCCGTTCCCGCCGGAGACCGAGGGGCGGAAGCAGCCGCGCGCGACGGTCGGGAGCTTCACGATGCCCTTCAACATGTCGTGGCATCCCGCGGGGACGGTTCGAGCGGGGCTGTCGAAGGCCGGGCTGCCGGTGGGGCTGCAGATCGTGGCGCCGCGGCATCGGGATGATTTGGTGCTGCAGGCGGCGTGGGCGTTCGAGCAGGCGCGGCCGTGGGGGGAGTGGCCGCGGGTGTGAGCGCGGGGACGCAGGCGAGCGCGGAACGCACCTCGCGCGGCGTGCGAAGGACGCGCAGGTGATGGCGGCCGTCGAGTACCGCACCACGGAGTCGGAAGACACGGTTCACCGCGCGAGCGAGCCTCGCACCGATCGACTTCATGCCCCGGGCGAGAGCGCTCCTGCTCTCCGCTTCGACGAGCAGGTGCACGTGGTCGCGCTGCAGGGAGTAGTGCAAAACGCGAAAGTCGCCGCGCTCGCACGCAACCACGCACTCGCAGAAGCGTCAAGCTTAATTTAAAATCTTTCGGATTGAATGGGCGGTGTTCATCCACATCGACGAGAAGACGCGCGATCGATTACGACACGGCCCCGATTCGAAGCAGAGCATCCGCACCCGACCAAAATAACTCCGATCGACGACCCCCTCTCGGTCAAAGGGCACTGCGCCACCGCTGGCAAACACGCCCAAGCCCACCCGCAGACGCCTCCACGCGAAGTCTCCAAAGGGCAGAACACCCCAACACCGCGCACCGCGTCGAAAGCAACGCCACACCGGGGTTGACGCGGGCTGGATCAAGCGATTGAACGGAGGCGTCTTCTCCTTGCCGATGTTCCGGCGTTCCCGCTAGGAGTGAATCCATGGTCATGACGCGTCGAAAGCTCGCTCGGGGCAAGGCCCGCGCCCGTCGCGACGGCGCGATCACGCGCCCTGCCAGCGCCGCGAAGCGGTGGAAGCCGATCTGCGATCCCGTCACCGCGGAGATCGTCCGCGGCGCGATGGAGACCGTCGCTTTCGAGATGGCGACGCACGTCTCGCTCACCGCGACGACGCCGATCCTGAACCAGTCGAACGAGCGGAACGCGACGATCCTCGACGGCCGCGGCTGCCTCGCCGCCCTCTCCGTCGGCATCCCGCAGTTCATGCTCTCGAGCACGCTGCCCGTCCGCTTCGCGATCGACTTCTTCGGCGAGGACGGCCTCTTCGACGGCGACGTCCTCCTGAGCAACGACCCGTACCACGGCGGCGGGCACCTGCCCGACTACAACGTCTACGCGCCCGTGTTCCACGACGGCGAGATGGTCCTGATCGCCTCGATCCAGTGCCATCACGCCGACACCGGCGGCGGCGCCCCGGGCGGCTACAACGTCGACGCGCCCGACATCTGGGCGGAGGGCGTGCGCTTCCCGGCGATCAAGATCTTCGAGCGCGGCGTCGAGCGGAAGGACGTCACCTACATGCTCGCGACGAACAACCGCACGCCGACGTTCCTCGGCGACCTCCGCGCGCAGATCGGCGCGGCGCAGCTCGGCGCGAAGCGGTTGAAGGAGATGTGCGACCGCCACGGCAATGCGACCGTGCGCGCCGCCGTCGACTACACGGTCGAGTACGCGAAGCGGCGCTTCCGCGCCGAGGTCGCGAAATGGCCGGACGGCGTCTACGAGTCGGACACCTACGTCGACCACGACCCGAAGGGCAACAAGGACATCCACGTCCACTGCAAGGTCACGATCAAGGGCTCGTCGATCACGATCGACTTCACCGGCTCCGACGACCGGCCCGAGATCGAAGCCTACTCGACGTTCGGCAACACGCGCGGCTACGTCGTCGCGCAGCTCGCCGCGATGATGCCGGACGACATCCCGAAGAACGAAGGCTTCTTCGACTCGATCGACCTGATCGTCCCGGAAGGCTGCTGCCTCAATCCGCCCGAGGGACGCTCCGTCGCCGCCGGCACGCATCATCCCGGCACCGAGGTCGGCGAGGCGATCGCCAAGGCGCTCGCGCAGGTCGTTCCCGGGAAGTGCTGCCCGCAGGTCTACAAGATGGGCATGCCAACGGTGATCTTCGGCACGAACCCGCGCACCGGGAAGGCATTCATCGACCACTCCGTCGACACCTTCGCGGCGTACTGCGGAGCGGTGCAGGGACAGGACGGCTGGGGCGCGATGAACGTGAGCTTCGGCAACCTGATCCGCGCGACCGCCGAGATCAACGAGTCGATCTTCCCCGTGCGCCAACTCTGGCGCGACTACGAGACGGACAGCGGCGGCGCCGGAGCGTTCCGTGGCGGCTGCGGCAGCCTCTACCGGAAGCAGGTGCTGACACCCGCGACCGTCTACACGTACGTCGTCGGCAAGAAGTATCCGATGCCGGGCATCGCCGGCGGCCGCGACGGCGTGGCGAACCGCTTGATGGTTCGCGCCGGCGGCGAGAGCACGCGCGAGGTCGGCGACCTTTCCGAGCGCATCCCGCACCAGGCGGGCGAGTGCTACGAGTACTACTACGGCGGCGGCGGCGGCTGGGGCGACCCGTTCGACCGGCCCGCCGAGAAGGTGCTCGACGACGTCCTCGACGAGTACGTCTCCGTCGAGGGCGCGCGACGGGACTACGGCGTCGTTCTCACCGGTTCGCTCGAGAACCTCACCCTCGCGATCGATCACGCGGCGACAGAGCGGCTCCGCAGCCGACTCCGGGCCGAACGCCCCTCCGCGTAGGAACGGCACGTTGAGCGTCCGGAGGGTCGTGGCGCCCGAGCGCGGGCCGCGTGGAGGCTACCGCATCGGGATCGACGTCGGCGGAACGTTCACCGACCTGGTGCTCGCTCGTCCCGATCGCACCATCCATCTCGACAAGACGGCGACGACGCCGCACGACCAGAGCGAAGGCGTGATGGTCGGGCTCGAGCGCCTCGCGAAGAGCGAAGGCAAGTCGCTCGGCGAGCTCCTCGCCGCGACCGAGCGCATCGTCCACGGCACGACGACCGCCGACAACACGATGATCCAGATGAACGGCGCCGTGACCGGGCTCATCACGAGCGACGGCCACCGCGACGAGATCGAGCTCCGCCGCGGCTACAAGGAGAACATCTGGGACCCGTCGTACCCGCCGCCGCCCGCGATCGCGCCGCGCCGGCGCCGCTACGGCGTGCCCGAGCGGCTCGACTACGAGGGAAAGGTCGTCGTCCCGCTGGACGAGGACGCCGTGCGCCGCGCGATGCGGCGCTTGAAGCTGCAGGACGTCGAGTCGCTCGCGGTCGCGTTCCTCTTCTCCTTCATCAACCCGACGCACGAGCAGCGCGTGCGCGAGATCGCCGCGAAGGAGCTTCCCGGCGTCGACGTCTCGCTGTCGTGCGAGGTAATGCCGCGCGCGCCGGAGTTCGAGCGCACCTCGACGACGCTCGTGAACGCGTACGTCGCGCCGAAGATCAAGCGCTACCTCGGACGCCTCCAGAAGGAGCTGCGCGAGAACGGCTACGCGCACGAGCTGCTCCTGATCCAGTCGAACGGCGGCCTGATGACCGCCTCGTACGTCGCGAGCAAGGCGGTCACCGTTCTCGGCTCCGGCCCCGCCGGCGGCGTGATCGGCGCGTGCCGCGTCAGCTCCGCCGCCGGGATCGAGAACTTCATCTCCGTCGACATGGGCGGGACGAGCTACGACGTGTGCCTCGTGCGGAGTGGCAAGCCCGAGGTCAGCTCCTCCTGGAACTGGCACCACCGCTACCTGATCGGTCTCCCGATGGTCGACGTGCAGTCCGTCGGCGCGGGCGGCGGCTCGATTGCCGGCGTCGTCGAGGGAGCGCTGCACGTCGGACCGGACAGCGCCGGCGCGCAGCCGGGACCGATCTGCTACGGCCGCGGCGGCAAGCGGCCGACCGTCACCGACGCGAACCTCGTACTCGGCTACCTCGATCCGGAGTACTTCTACGGCGGCGAGCTCGAGCTGCAGGTCGACGCCGCGACGGCGGCGATCGACGAGCAGATCCGCCGTCCGCTCGGTCTCGCGACCGTCGAGGAAGCCGCACACGGCATCTTCCGGATGGTGAACGCGAACATGGCGAACGCGATCCGCCGCGTCTCCGCGATGCGCGGCATCGATCCGCGCGAGCTGCCGCTGGTCGCGTTCGGAGGAAACGGGGCCGTCCACGCGGGCATGCAGGCGGCGGAGCTCGGCATCCGTCTCGTGCTCGTACCGAAGACCGCGCCGACGTTCTCCGCGCTCGGTCTCCTCTTGACGGACCCGACCGTCTTCGAGACGCGCTCCTACATCATCAACGCGACGGACTCCGACCTCGCGCGGATGAGCGAGCTCTTCGCGGACATGCGCGAGTCGGCTTCCGGCTCGTTCACGCGCGCCGGCTTCAAGACCCGCGACGTCCAGTTCCAGCGGCTCGCGTACCTCTGCTACCCGGGCCAGACCTTCGACATGCCCATCGCGATCCCCGGCGACGGCACCTTCTCGCGGCGCGATCGCGAGCGGATGATCGAGACGTTCCATCACGCGCACGAGGAGCTCCACACCTACGCCTCGCGGGACCAGATGCCGATCCTGCGCGCTCTCGGGCTGCAGGCGACGGCCGTGACCGACAAGCCGGAGCTGCCGCGCATCCCGTCCTCCTCGCGCGACCTGCGCGCGGCGCTCCGGAAGCACCGGCGCGCCTACTTCGAGGGCCGCTGGATGAACACGCCGATCTACGACGGAACGAAGCTCCGCGCGCGGCAGACGGTGACGGGACCTGCGATCATCGAGGAGCCGCTGACGACGCTCGTGATCTACCCGCGCCAGAAGGCGCAGCTCGATCCGCTCGGGAACTACCACCTGAGCGTGTAGGGGCCCCGCTCCCGCGGCTCGACTCCAAGCCGGCTACACGTCGCGGAAGTCGCCGTACTGCGTGATGACCTCGAGCACGTCCTGCGCGAGGTCGGCGTCGAGATCCTTGACGGTGCGATAGGCAGCGAACGCGCCGTCCTGGTCGCCCATCTTCGCGCACACGATCGCGACGGCGGCGTGCGCCCAGACGGACTTCGGCTCGAGACGCGCGGTGGCCTGGTACGACGCGAGCGCCTCGTCGAAGCGACGCACCGACTGGAACGCGAGGCCGAGCTTGAAGTGGCGGACGGCATCGTCGGGATGCGCGTCGAGCTCGCGCTGGTACTCGACGATCGCTTCCGAGATCATTCCGGCGCGCGCGTAGAGATCGCCGCGCTTTCCGGGGCCGGGTTCTACGACGTCTCCGGAGCGGACGTCCCCGACCTCGCCGTCCGCGGCTGCGGCCATCGAAGCGTCGGCCGCGGACTCGGACCGCGAGCTCGCCTGCGTCTCCGCGACGACCGGCTCTTCGCGGATCACTCGGATCGCGACGACGACACGGCGGTCGTCGAGCGCCGCCGGCTCCGGCGAGACGGCCCCGCACGCGCTCGCGAGGAGCGAGAGCACCAACGGTGCAATCAGCCAGCGCGTCGCAGACATGACCGGAAAGTCGGCCGATTTCGCTTGCGGGATGAGGCCGATCGACGCTTGCCTTCGTTCGACGAGCGGATCCGCTGGCGGAACCGATGCCGTTCGCTAGCCTCGCGCCGATGCGTGGGCCGTGGATCGTCTGGGGATCGGAGCTCTCACCGTTCACGCTGAAGCTCTTGCTGCTCTGCCGCGCTTCCGGCCTGCCGCATCGCTTCCTGCCGACCGAGGGGAGCTTCGCGGAGGTGATCCGCACGCAGATCCGGCGTGCTCGTCTCGTCCGCGGAGCGCTGCCGCTCACCTGGCCGCGCTTGACCGAGCTGGACGAACTCCCGCTCGTCCCGTTCCTGTTCGGGCCGGACGGCGAGAACCTCTACGACTCGTCCGCGATCGGCGCGTGGCTGCAGGAGCAGGCGCTCTTGCCCGGCCGGCGCCCGATCTTCCTTCCCCCGGATCCGGCGACCGCCTTCGTCGTGCGCCTCCTCGACGAGTACGCCGACGAGCTCGGGCTCTACATGGCGCACCACAACCGCTGGAAGGTCTCGGCGGCGGACAACGACGCCGGCGCGCGCCTCGCGCAAGAGTTCCGCGCCCAGGGTGGGCCGCTCCATCCGCTGACCGGGCCGCTCCTCGCGGAGTGGTTCAGCCGGCGCCAGGTCTCCCGCCTGCCGTACCTCTTCAGCGTCGCGCCCGCCGGGTTCCGCGTTCCCGGCGTCGCCCCGGCGCGACAGCCGCCGTCACGTGAAGGATTCCCGCCGACGCACGCGCTCCTCGAGGAAAGCTTCGCCCGCCTCCTCGGCTGTCTCGAGCCGCTCTTGCGAGAAAGGCCCTACCTGCTCGGCGGCGGCCCGACGCTCGCGGACGCGAGCCTGCACGGGGAGCTCGCGATGAACCTCGCGGATCCGTCCGCGGCACGCTGGATCGAGCGCGATGCGCCGGCCGTGTACGCGTGGCTCCGCCGGCACTACGCCCCGCGCGGCAACGTCGACGAGGGACGCGCAGCAGCGAGCGAGCTCGAGGGATGGCCGTCGTTTGCGAGTGGCCGCTACGGCAAGAAGAGCGACGGCGCGACGCCGGCGACGAGGCTCGACGAAGCCATCGCGCCGCTCCTCGCGGAGGTCTGCCGCGTCTTCGTGCCTCTCATGCAGCAGAACCTCGCCGCCTACCGCGCCGCGCGCGAGCGGCGCGAGGTCGTCTTCAACGAGACGGCGTTCGACCGCGGCCGCGCGCTTTACGATGGACGCCTCGACGGGCATCCGTTTCGCGCCGTCGTGAAGGCATTCCAAGCGAAAGTGTGGCTCGCGCTTCGCGCCGAGTGGGATGCGCTCGCACTCTCGGAGCGAGACCGCGTGTCCGCGCTGCTGCCGTCGCAGCACGGGCTCGCACACGACACCTGAATCGACCGGGATGGTGAATCCTCCGAGCCATCCGCGTGGCTCAACTGCCGGAGGACGAATTCAGGTCGTGATCGCGGGAAAGAAGGAACCTTTCGCATGCGCCGTCCTGCCCTCCCCCGGCAGTCCGCGCAGCGCCACCGATGGGAAGCTCGCAGATCACGACGGCTCCTCCGTCGGACGCCGTCTTCGCGTGAATGCGGCCGCCGTGGAGACTCACGATCTCTCGGGAGATCGCGAGACCGAGACCGGTCCCGCCCGCGGTGCTGCGCGTCTTGCTCGACTGGACGAACTTCTCGAACACCGCGTCCTGCTCGATCTCGGGGATACCGATGCCGTGGTCGCGCACCGCGATGCAGACCCAGTCTCCTCGCAAGGAGAGTCCCACTTCGACCGGCTGGCCGTCGTGCTTCGAGAACTTGATCGCGTTGCTGAGGATGTTCCGAAGCACTTGCAGGATGCGGGCTCGATCCGCTTGGATCTCCAGGCTCGCCATCCCCGGCTCCGAAAGCTCGATCGGCGTGGAGTTCTCCAGGCCGAACGGCTGAAACTCGTCGACGACGGCAGCGACCAGCAGAATCGCGTCCACGGGCGCGAGATCGAGCCGCATCCGACCGGCCTCCAGCTTGGCGAGATCCAGGAGGTCGTTCAGCAGCACGAGAAGACTCTTGCCGCTCGTCTCGATCGTTCGGAAGTAGTCCTGCAGATCCTCACGCGGCACGTCGCGACTTCGGAGGCCGAAACGGGCGAAGCTCAGGATGGCGTGAAGAGGGGTCCTGAGCTCGTGTGACATGTTCGCGAGGAACTCGCTCTTGGCTCGGTTTGCGGCTTCGGCCGCGAACCGGGCCTCCTCCAGCTCGCGGTTGCTGCGCTTGAGCTCGACGGCCTGCGTCTCGAGGTCGGTCTTGGCTCGGATGAGCTCGTCGGAACGACCCCGGAGCTCTCTCTCCGCGTCGCGTCGAACGATGAGGGCCGCATGCAGCGCCTCGCTCAGCGCACCTCCGACAGCCAAGGCAAGGACGAGGACGGAGAGCCAGACGAGGATCTCGAGCCGGCTCCGTCGGATCTGTCGCGCCCAGGCGGCCGCGTCGAAGTCGACCCCGAGAACCGCCTCTACGCGTCCGTCCTCGCCGTACATCGGATGGTACGCGCTGACCCAGAAGCCCCAGCGATCCGTGGAAGGCTCCCCATCGAACACCGACTCCCCGAGGAACGCTCGTTCTAGGGTAGGAAGCGCTTCGTACTCCTCTCCGGGGACCGTCCGCGACTCTCGCTCGCCCTCGTATTCGCCGTCTCGGTCGTAGTCCGTCTCGGAGTCGACGAAGAGGACGATCCTCCCGTCGTCACGTCGGCGAAAGGTGTAGATGTCGGCGATCGACGGGTTCGCCGAGAGCCAGCGCTTCTGCGCGGCGACCATCGCGAGATAGCGCGGATCGTCGAGCCGTATTTTGCTCGGCAGCTCCGCATGGCCCATCGACTCGAGCTCCTGCGCATACGTCGGTGCGGCGTTCTCGACCACCCTCGCCAGACCTTCGCGCGCTTGCTTCTCCGCGTTCGTCACGAACCACCAGCCTCCAGCGAGGACGGCCAGGACGAGAACCCCGGGCACGAGCATCCGCGCCCCAGGGACGAACCGGCGCAAGAGCAGCAGGAGGAGGAGCGACGCCGCGACGAGGACCACGTGGTCGGCATTGTCGTTCAGGAAAGCCATGCGGGGGGGCACCGTCGCTGCATCTCAGCGGAGAGGAAGCGAGACGACGGTCTCGCGAGCGCGGCCGCAGAGGAGCACACTACTCGATCCAGAGGCGATGACGGCGGACTCCAGCGACCACTACGGCCCGCAGCGGCGTCCGCAGCTCGTGAGACATGTTGGCGAGGAAGGTGCTCCTCGCGAGCGCCGCCGCTCTCGCCTTCGCCGCGTAGCTCCGCGCCAGCTCGAGGCTCTCGTGGAGCTGCGCGGTCCGCTCCGCGACGCGCAGCTCGAGCTCACGATGGAACGAGAGAGCCTCGTTCCGAAGGGCGACGAGCTCCGCCGACTTCTGCCGGGCTAGGACCTCCGCGTCCATGCGTGCCTGGCGCCCGGTCGCGAGCCGGCGCTCGAGCGAGCTCAGGTCGGGCACGTCTCCGCCGCCTCGAGAGCATCCGCCGTCACACACGGCAACGAAACCTCGAAGGTGCTGCCGCCCTCCGGTCGAGCGGCTGCGGTGAGCTCGCCGCCATGCGCTCGTACGATCCTGCGGGCGATGGCGAGGCTCAGACCCACGCCACTGCCGTGGTGGCTCACATCGGGGCACGAGAACTCGTCGAAGAGCCGGGGAAGGTGGTCCGCCGCGATCCCCGGTCCCGAGTCCGCGACCCGAAGGAACACCCACTCCGCGTCGGATCCCACCGAGACCTCGATGACTCCCTCCGGCGGGCTGAAGCGGACGGCGTTCTCGAGCAGCGCAGTGACGGCGATGCCCAGACGCTCGGCGTCGCCCCAGATCGGCGCCTCTTCGACGAGGTTCAGCTCGAACCGTACGGCGCGCTCCGCGGCACTCGGTTCCATCCCGAAGACCGCGTCGCGAGCCACTTGCGCGAGGTCCGCCGGTCCTCGTTCGAACCGCAGCGAACCGCCCTTGAGCGAGCTCAGCAGAAGGATCTTCTCGTGCATCCGGTGGATGCGCCGCGCTCCACGCAGGAGGAGGTCCGCCCACATCCTCCGATCCTCCGCGCTCATGTCCTCTTCTCCCGCGAGCACCTCTGCCGGGGTGAGGACGTGTGCGAGCGGAGTACGAGTCTCGTGGCACATGAGGCCGATGAAGTCGCTCTTCATCTCGTCGAGCTCCTCGGCCGTCTTCAGCCGCAAGTGCACGCGGACCTTCGCCTTGAGCTCGTCGGGATCAAAGGGCTTCGTCACGTAGTCGTCCGCGCCGGCCCCGTAGCCCTCGATTCGCTCTTCGACCATCGCCTTGGCGGAGACCATCACGATCTTCGTCAAGCGCAGTTTTGGGTCCATGCGCATCCGGCGGCAGGCTTCGTACCCGTCCATCTCCGGCATCATGACGTCCAGCAGCACGAGGTCTGGCTCGAAGCGACGGGCCTGCTCGAGCGCCTCTACTCCCGACCGAGCGCTGTTCAGCTCGTACGGCGAGAGGATGGCGCGGAGGATGCGCTCGTTGGTCGGATTGTCGTCGACGATCAGGATCTTGCTCTTCTGGCGCATCGCGCACCTCCGGCGCTCCGACTGGTATTCTCGGATCATCGGCGCATTCATGCCTCGCCTTGAGCCCGCGTCTCGCCCCCCGGCACCGCACGAGCGCGCCTTCGGCCGCGACCGCGCCCTGTGCGACGGCGTCCTCGATGGCCATCCCTATCGCGCGATCTTGACGACGCTCCAGGTGAAGACCCGGCTCGACCTGCGTGCTACTCGGAAGCTCTCGAACCCGGAGACCCCATGAGAGCCCGACTCCTGATCCTCGCCACCCTGCTCGCGACGCTCTTCGCTTCCATGGCATTCGCGGACGAGCAGAAGCCGAACCTCGTCCTCATCCTCGCCGACGACATGGGCTACAGCGACGTCGGCGTGCTCGGAGGCGAGATCCCGACGCCGAGCATCGACGCGCTCGCCTCCTCCGGCGTCCTGTTCACGAACGCCGCGCGCGGCTCCTCCGGATCGGCGGATCCGGACCCGTGAGCCGCGCGCTCGTGTAGCGCTCAGAGCTCCGCGCGAAGAGCGCTCAGGATCCGACGCGTCGCCGGGCTCCGGTTCAAGGTGTAGAAGTGCACGCCCGGCGCGCCGCGCGCGAGCAGCTCGCGGCACTGCGCGACCGCGTGGTCGACGCCGAGCGAGAGCACCGCCTCGGCGTCGCCGTCCGCGGCCTCGAGACGGGCGAGAAGATCCGCCGGGATCTTCGCGCCGCACATCGCCGTGAAACGCTTCACTTGTCCGACGTCCGTGATCGGCATGATCCCCGGGACGATCGGAACGCCGATCCCGGCGGCACGCGCGCGAGAGACGAAGGCGAAGTAGTCGGCGTTCGAGAAGAAGAGCTGCGTGATCAGGAAGTCGGCTCCCGCCCGCACCTTCGTGACGAGGTTCGTCAGGTCCGTCTCCTCGTCCGGCGCGTCCGGGTGCTTCTCCGGGTACGCCGCGCCGCCGATGCAGAAGGGCCAGCGCCCGCGGATCATCTTCGCGAGATCGGAAGCGTACGCGAAGCCACCTGAAACCGCTCGGAACTCCTCTCCCTTCGGTGGGTCGCCGCGCAACGCGAGCACGTTGTCGATCGCGGCGGCGCGAAGCTCGTCGAGGATCGACGCCAGCTCGTCGCGCGTGTGGCCCGTGCAGCTCAGATGGGCCATCGCCTCGATGCCGACGTCGTTCTTGATGGTCGAGACGAGCTCGAGGACCTGGCCCCGATTCGACCCCATCGCACCGTACGTCACGGAGATGAACGACGGCTCCAGAGGTCGAAGCTCGTCGATCGTGCGGAGGAGACCCTCGGTCCCCGCGGCCGTCTTCGGCGGAAAGAACTCGAACGAGAACACGTGCCGGCCGGTGCCAAAAAGTTGGTCGATGCGCACGCGCGAAGCATACGGGAACGTGCTCCGCTCAGGCAACGCGCGCGACGTCCCGTGTGGACCTCGGCCGCGAAATCGCGGCATAACCGAGCATGCGGCGCGGGTCCGTGTGGGGGATCGCTCTCGGCGCCGCGGTCGCGCTCGGTCTGGGCGTCGCCATCGCGCTCCTCCCGACGACGCCGACGTGGGCCCTGTGGCGGCTCACCGTCGCCCTCGACGACGGCGACGTCGACGAGCTGACCCGGCTCGTCGACGTTCCCGCGGTGACCCTCCGCGCCGTACACGATCTGCAAAACCAGGATTCGGGCGGTCCCAAGATCGACCTCGGCCGGCTGGCGAAGGCGGTCCTCTCCGGAGAGCGCGTCGGAACGATCTTCGACGACCCGGATCACCCGCTCGAGGTGACGCCGAGCGACTTCCTCGCCGCCTGGTGGGGCATGCGACGCGAGGAGGGAACCGCGACGCTGACGCTCGAAGCGGGCGGGAAGAAGCTCGACCTGATCCTCGAGCAGCGAAGCGACCTCGACTGGAAGGTCGTCGGCGTGAGCCCGATCGGCGCTCTGCTGCGGATCGAGCCGCCGTCGGACCGCGCTTCGCTCAGCGACGACGCCCGGCAGGCGAAGCGGCGAGCAGATCCTTCGAAGCCACCGCACCGTCCGGCGTGATCCACGAAGCGAGGACGGGATCTCCGTCGGTCGCCGCGATCCGCTCGAGCTCCTCGATCGTCTTCGCCCGGAACTGCTGCTTGACGCGGCCGTAGACGGAGATCGGCGCCTCGGCGAGATCGCGAGCGACCTCGCGGGCGCGCTCGCCGACACGCTCCGGATCGCACAGCTCGTCGAGGACGTCGGCCGCGAGCGCCTCCTTCGCATCGAGGTTTCGCGCCCCGAGGACGAGGCGCCGCACGACGGCCGGCGCGAGCTCGGCTTGCACGACCGCGCGGGGTGCGGCGGGAAACGGGACGCCGGCGCGTGCCTCCGTCAGGCCGATGCGACAGGGGCCGGTCGTTCCGACGCGGTGGTCGCACGCGAGCGCGATCACGAGACCTCCCGCGATCGCGTGGCCGTTCACTGCGGCGACCGTCGGCATCGGGAGGCGATAGAGCCGAAGCACCATCGCGTTCAGCGCGCGGATCATGTCGCGCTGCCTCTCCGCGGAGTACGTGGGCACGACGCGAAGATCGAGACCGGCGGAGAAGCAGCGCCCTGCTCCCGTGACGACGAGCGCGCGGACGTCCGGGGCCTGCTCGATCTCCTGCAGCAGCCGCTCCGCCTCGAGAAGGAGAGCGAGGTCGATCGCGTTCACGGGCGGGCGGTCGAGCGTGAGCCGCGCGACATCGAAGTCGCGCTCGAGGCGCACCGACGAGGAAGCCTGCACGGCGCCGCCCATGACTCTCGCCGGGCCTCAGCGCGGCCGCCGCGGCATCAGCTCCCAGAAGTCCATGTCGAGGAGCACGCGCGGGTTGTAGCGCTCGCGTCCCTTGTCGTCCTTCAGGCGAAGCGGGAAGTCGGGCTCGTCGGCGGGGTTCGCCTCGCTGACCGCGACCATGCGGAGGCGGAGCGCGCCCGCCTTCTTGCCCGGACGGTCGTGCTTCTCGAGGACGTCGGTGTACGCGTAGATCGTCATGCCCGCGTAGCACGGGTTCGCGTGCGCGCCGCTGTTCATCGCGACGATGCCGGAGCGGTTCTCGAGCCCGCTGAAGGCCTCGGCGTACGCGACGGAGAGCGGGAAGCCGCCGACGACGAGGCGGCGCCCGCCCGTCAGTACGTCGTCGAAGTGGACCTTCGCCGAGTTCTGGAAGAGCCGCGTGTACGACGTGTGGTCGCTCGCGTTCACGGTCATACCGTCGTAGTGGTAGATCCGCTCGCCGACCTCGTAGTCCTCGAAGAAGAAGCGGCCGCCGGTCTTCTCGGTCGTCGCGAGCGCACCGTCCCAGTCCGGAACGTCGGCGAGCTCGACCTGCGAGGGCAGCTCCGGCACGACCGGCGCTTCGAGATACTTCGTCGGACGGTCCGGCTGGCTCTTGTTCACCATCGCCCAGCGCGTGTAGTGCAGCACCGTCTCACCGCGCTGGTTCCGCGCGGTCGTCTCCACGTAGACGTTGCCGTTCTTGCCGCTCGAGTTCTCCTTCAAGCCGACGATCTTGATGCGCGTCGAGACCTCGTCGCCGTGGAACACCGGCGTGTGCCAGATCATGCCCGCGTAGCCGAGGTTCGCGCTCGCGTTGAGCGACACCTGCCGCACCGTCTGCCCGATCACCGTGTGGTAGACGATCAGCGGGTGGACGCGGCCCTCCGCGTTGCAGAAGCGCGGCGTGCGGTCGTTCGTCGTCGCGATGTGCCAGGCGGTCTCGGCGGAGGTGAGGACGCGCGGCGTCGCGCAGGAGAGCTCGCGCCCGATCTCGAAGTTCTCGAAGAAGTTGCCGAGGTCGCCCTTGTTGCCCTTCATTGCGGAAGCTCCTTCGTGATCACGATCTCGGCAGGCCGAGGATGCGTTGTGCGATGATGTTGCGCTGGACCTCGGCCGTTCCCCCGGCGATCGTCGCCGCGCGCGAGAACAGCATGCGCTGCAGGAACTTCCCGCCCGTCCGCACGTGCGGCGAGCCGCGCAGAAGGAGCCCGTGCGGCCCGAGCGCGCGGATCGACGTCTCGCCGATCGCCTGCGAGAGATCCGACCAGAACTGCTTGACGAGGGACGTCTCGGCCCCCGGCACGATGCCCTTTCCGAGACGGCTCAGCATCTGCAGGTTCATGAAGCGCATGATCTCCGTCTCGACGTAGAGACGCGCGGCGTCCTGCCGGAGGCACGGATCGCTCGCGAGGCCGCCGGCGCGCAGCTCCTCGAGGAGCTCCTCGACGGCGATGCGCGCGAGGACCTGCTCCTTGATCGCGTAGTTCGTGCCGCGCTCGTGCGCGAGCGTGACCTGGGCGATCTGCCAGCCCTCGTTCTCCACGCCGATCCGGTTCGCTCTCGGCACGCGAACGCGATCGAGAAAGACCTCGTTGAACTCGGAGGCACCCGTGAGCTGGCGGAGAGGACGGATGTCGATGCCGTCCGCCTGCATGTCGACGATCAGGTAGGAGATGCCGCGGTGCTTCTTCGCGTTCGCGTCGGTCCGCGCGAGGAGGATCGCCCAGCGCGCCTGCGTCGCGTAGCTCGTCCAGACCTTCTGCCCCGTGACGACGTAGTCGTCGCCGTCGAGCTCCGCGCGCGTGCGCAGGGCCGCGAGGTCGGAGCCCGCGTCCGGCTCCGAGTAGAGCTGGCACCAGATCTCGTCGGCGGAGAGGATGCCGGGAAGGAAGCGCCGCTTCTGCTCGTCCGTCCCGAAGTGGATCAACGTCGGTCCGACGTTGTTGATGCCGACGCGGTTCACGAGCTGCGGTGCTCGCGCGCGCGCCATCTCCTCCGCGAAGATCGCCTGCTGCACGGGCGTCGCATCGCGGCCGCCGAAGGCGCTCGGCCAGTGGATGCCGACCCAGCCGCCGCGATGCATCACGCGCTGAAAATCGCGCAGGTAGTCGAACTCGCCGTCGAGGTCTTCCGGCGGCTCGCCGCGCGGAACGGCTTCGACGAGGAAGGAGCGCAGGCCGGCGCGGAAGCGCTCCTCCTCCTCGGTGAAGGAGAGATCCATCGACGCGCTACTTCGTCGCGACCGGATTCACCGGGCTTCCGGTGCCCCCCAGAATCGGCTCCGGCGAAGCGCTCAGCAGGAACTCGTATACGCCGTCCTTCGCGCAGTCGTCCGCGAGGGCATCGAGGAACCAGTTCTGTCCCTGCATCATCCCGACCTCGACGAGGTCGAGGAGATGCACGGGAAGGAGCACCTCCTCCGACTCGCCGGGCCAGACCTCGAACGGCATCGTGTCGGTCGCGACCGCGGCGACGTCTCGCTCGCGGAACCACGGCACGGTCCGCGCGGAGAGGCCGGGGCTCGGGAGGCGGTAGGTCTCCTTGTCGCCGGCGGTCAGGTGCCGCATGTGCCCGGTGCGGACGAGCAGGATGTCGCCCGGCTCGACGAAGACTCCGGTCCGCGCGAGCGCCTCGTCCAGATCCTCGGGACCGATGGGAGTCCCCGGCGCGACGCTCTCGATCCCCTTCGCGCGCGCGACGTCGAGCAGGATTCCGCGCGTGACGATCGTCTTCACCTTGTCGATCCCACAGCGCATCGCGCCCATCTCGGCCCGGACGGTCGCCGCCGGATGCCCGTTGTACAGGCGGCCCTCGTAGCTCGCGTGCGCGAGCGCGTCCCAGTGCGTCGCCGCCTGGACGCCCATCGTGATCATGTCGTCGGACAGGCACGTCTTGTCCGGGTCGCCCATGAACGGCGTGTTGATCGACGTCATCGTGTGCACGGGGTTGATGCGGTTCGGGATGCGCCCCGTCTGCGGCCCATCGAAGTGCAGCGGCAACGCGAGCGAGAAGGATTCGCCGCGGCGCACCGCGCGGACGCCGCGCAGAGTCGCCTCGGGCGTGATCAGATTCATCGTTCCGAGCTCGTCCTGGTCGCCCCAGCGGCCTCGGTTCGAGACCTGACGAGCGAGAGCGTGAAACCACTCTGGAAAAGGCATGCGATCGTTTCCCTTCGGCTCGCCCTGTGGGTAGTCGGGCGCCCCACGAGGGTCAAGTTTCAGGCTTCGGTGAGGTCCACCTGGCGCTTCAGCGCGGCGAGATCGAAGAACTCGAGCCAGCGCGCGATGCGACCGTCACGCGTGCCGACCGAGGCGACGGCGGGCACGACGATGCGCTTCCCGCCCGGCAGCCAGAAGTGCTCGAGACGCTCGCACAGCACGGTCTCGTCCGCTTCGGCGATCGCCTTGATCTCCGTGTCGATCTGCTCGAAACGCGCGCGAAAGACCTCGATCGCGCCCGCGAGCGCGGCCGCGCCGACGATCGGTCGATCGAGAGCGACGTGGCGGTACGTGAAGTCGGGGGTGAAGAACTCGCCCATCGCCGCCGGCGCGAGACCCGGCCACTGAACGCAGAAGCGCCGCACCATCTCCCGCGCGCTCGTCTCGTTCATACGACTCCCCGCGAGCGAAGCTCGGCGATCTCGTCCGCACCGTAGCCGCCGAGCGCGGTCAGAACCTCGTCCGTGTGCTCGCCGAGCCGCGCGGCGTGCACGTGGATCGGCTGCACGCCCGCGAAGCGCATCGGCGTTCCCGTCTGACGAAGCGTCCCGAAGACGGGATGATCGACCTCGACGATCATCTCGCGCGCCGCGGTGTGCTCGTCCGCGAGCGCCTCGGCGACGTCGTGGACGGGGCCGCAGGGGACGATCCCGCGCAGCTGCCGTAGCCACTCCTCCGTCGAGCGACGACGGAACTCCGCCGAGAGGTCGGCGAGGAGCGCCTCGCGATGCTCGTAGCGGTCCGCGAACGTCCCGTAGCGCGGATCGGCGCGGAGGTCGGGACGCTCGAGCCGCTCGCAGAGCCGCTCCCAGAACTTCTCCTTCATGCACATCACGACGACGAATCCGTCCGCGGTGCGAAACGTCTGCGCCGGCACGACGGACTGATGCGCGGACGAGCGGGTGCGCGCCGGCTCCCACCCGCGGTTCAGGTTCCAGCACGCGAGGTAGTTCAGCATCGCGATCGCGGTGTCGAAGAGGCTGACGTCGATCTCGGCGCCGACGCCCGTTCGGGAAGCGCGCTGGATCCCGATCATCATCGCGAGCATCGACAGGATCCCCGCGGCGAAATCGACGACCGAGACCCCCGATCGCACCGGCGGCCCGTCCGGCTCGCCCGTCAAGGACATGAATCCCGTGTAGGCCTGCACGAGGAAGTCGTATCCCGGCTCGAGCGCACGTGGACCGCTCTGGCCGAATCCGGAGAGGGAGCAGCAGACGATGCCGGGATGGACGTCGGCGAGCGCCGCGTAGGTCAGCCCGAGACGCTCCGGCTCGCCTCCGCGCAGGTTGTTGTAGACCGCGGCGCACGAGGGAACGAGACGGCGCAGCACCGCGCGCCCCTCCGGCTGCCGCAAGTCGAGCGTGATCGCACGGCAGCCGCGGTTCAGAGCCTGATAGTAGAGCGAATCCCCGTCCTCGGCGTACGGCGGAACGTTGCGCGCTTCGTCGCCTCGCCCCGGCGGCTCGATCTTGATCACGTCCGCGCCGAGGTCGGAGAGCAGGCTCAGCGCCCACGGTCCGGCGCCGAGCTGGCTCGCCGCGAAAATGCGCGTGCCGGCGAGTGGCCGATCGCTTCCGGTCACGACGCCAGGGTTACAGGCGTTCGCGAGGAACGCCAACCTCTCTTCGCTCCGCGAGTCGCATGGTGCCGCGAGCCGCAAACGAAGCGAAGCCCAGCCCCTCAGGCGATCTGCTTGTCGCGCCCGATGCCGTCCGGCGGCGGGACCATCTCGGGCGTTCGCAGGAAGCCCATGTGCCGCGAGAGATCGGCGGCCGCACGACGGACCTGCGAGATCAGCGCCGGAGAAGCCGCTCGCGCGAGCCGCTCGGAGGTCGTCGCGACGCCGAGCGCGCCGACGACGGTTCCCGTGCGGTCGAAGACGGCACCTGCGACGAAGCTCACGCCCCGCAGCAGCTCGCCGTGATCGACGAGCACGTCGGACTCGCGTCGGACGAGCTTCGGCGCGCGATCGCCTTCCGGAACCGGCGGGGACGCCATCGTGAAGAGCCGGCCGACGGCGCCGCGTCCCGGATAGCGCCGTCCGATCACGAGCGGCGGCGGAACGCGCGGACCGTTCACGCCGGAGACGAAGACGATCTCGTCGTCGACGGCGGTCGCGAGCCACGCGCTGTCGCGCGACTGCTCGGAGAGCCTGTGCAAGATGGGCTCCGCCTCGGAAACGAGCGGACGGTTGCGCGCGGCGCGCATCCCGAGCTCGAAGAGACGCAAGGAGAGCCGCACTTTGCGGCCGCCTTCCGCGCGCTCGAGAAGCCCGAGCTGCGTGAGCGTCGAGACGAAGCGACTCGCCGTGCTCTTGTTCAAGCCGACGCGCCGAGCGAGGTCCATGACCCCGAGCTCGGGCGTTTCCTCGCTGAATGCAGCGAGCACGCGGCTCGCCTTCTCGAGCGAAGCATTGCGATTTGCGGGTGGGTGAAGTTTCATGTTCGGAGGTGCTGGCGGGCGGACCCGGTAATGGTTTCCGCTGAAGGTATGCGAGTGGTTCGATTCCAGTCAACGACGAATTCCTGTCGATGCGCGACTGGTATCCGTAGCTCCGTCCGAGCAGTCGTCGTCGCCATAGCTCTTGCCGGGTCTGTCCCAGCGAGCCACGCGCAAGAGCCCTCGGCAGCCGCCTCGCCCGGGTCCGCGAACGAAGAGGAAGCAGCGCGTGAGAGGGCCGGGCTCGAAGCACTCGAGCGCGCTTCCCATTTTCTCGACGAAGGCGAGAAGGCACAGAATGACGCGGACCGTCGCCGCACGTACGAGGTGGCTGCGGAGCACGCTGATCGTGCGGTCGAGCTTCTCCCCGACAATCCCGAAGCACACTTCGTCCGCTTCGGAGCGCGTGGACGTCTCGCTCAGCTCGACGGGATCGCGGGCGCCGCGCTGCATCTGCGGTCGCTGAATCGCGAGCTCGACGAGGTCTTGCGGCTCGACCCGAACCACGCGGACGCGCTCGCGGCACGCGGCGGAATGCTGGTGAAGCTGCCGCGCCTCCTCGGCGGCGATTCGAACGAGGGCATTCGCTACCTCGAGAAGGCCGTCTCGCTCGATCCAGGTGGCCCGGGGAAGCGGCTCGAGCTGGCCGAGGCATACAAGAGCGTCGACCGGGACAACGATGCCATGCGCTCTGCCCGTCAGGCCCTGGCCCTCGCCCGCAAGGAAGGCGACCAGTCCAAAGCCTCGGAGTGCCAGGAGTTCATCTCCGAGCTGCAGAAGTCCTGCGCCAACTGCCCCACCAAATCAGCCGACGAAGGCTGACGCACCGCACCACCCCGGACATCCGCGCGAAGCGCGGCCGCGATGGGATGAGAGGGCCGGCCTCCCTCCACGGAGTACCCTGGGGTCTCCAATCGTCAACGGGCTCGAAGCCCAAAGGAAGGGAGACCGGCCGTGGCGAAAGATAGCAGGATGAGGCACTGCGCCGGTTCGGCGAGCGTGTGATGGCACGCGGGGGGAAGTCGCCGCGCAAGAGGGCGGCGGTGGCGGTGGCGCGCAAGCTTGCCGTCGTGATGCACCGGCTTTGGGTCACAGGAAAGCGCTATGAGGCGATGCACGGCGTGACCCTGGCAACTGCAGCATGAGCATCAAGTATAGAAAGGAGTGTTCGGAGGAGAGAAACGACCTCCACGATCGCTCTCAGAGGGCCGATCTCGAACGGACCCATACCTCGGGTACCCCGGAGAGGTTTCCGCGGCACACTCGGCGTCGATCGATGGCGACGAAGTAACGAGAGACGATCCCTGTGAGAAAGCCAGAACAGAACCGCCCCGTCCGGGTGACTGCGTGCTGCGCTCGTGTCCACCCTGGAGTTTGCGCTCCTGGGCAAGCCCGCGGCCGAGACGGGGTGGTGAGGAGGCGCAGCTCAGGCTTTGCCGCGTGGAGGAGAGGGGCGGCGCCCCTCTCTACGAATGGGCCGGGCGGGGGGGCCGGCAGGGGAGAGGAGGAACCCCACCGGCCACACCCGCCGACCCTGGACGGCCCGCCGTGAAATGCGGCCAGATACGGTCACGGCGATCGGAGGGGGTGGCGTTCGCCCATCCACTACCGGGATTTCCGTACCCGTCCAATTCGACGGGTCGCCCATCCCTAATATTCGATCACCGCACGGCTTATTCAACCACTCCTTTTACTTCCAGGTGCAGCAGGCGCCCGGACGAGTCGAACTCCACTTCCGCCAGAGTACCCGGTGGGATCGACGTCGGCGATACCGTTCTTCCGTCGCTGACCGCCGTCGAGGCGGGAGTAATCAGGAGCCGGTGTCCGGCGACGGAAACCACGTCCGTGGATATGGACGAGATCGGACCCACCGCGATTCGAGGCGCGTCCTCGCCCGCTCCCGCCGGCGCCGCGGCCGCGACCGAGACGGAAGCGACGCCGACCGCCGCGATCCGCCGCCATTCACGCCACGCGCTCTTCGCCATCTCGTCCTCCTCCACGGAACCCGGGCGGCGACGGTTCACCAGACCTGTCGCCAGCTCACCGGGATCAAGTTGTTCGTCATCTGCGGCAGGGTGAGGGGCTGCAGCCCGATCCCGCCTCCCTTGGTGACGCCGAAGAAGGCCTTGGTCTCGTCGTCTCCGAAGGTCACCTTGAGAGAGGTCGGGATGCTCTGCCCGACGATGACGAACCGGTCGCCCGCCGTCAGCGCCCCGCCGACACCCGATCCCGATCCCGAGCCGTTGCCGAGATTCCCGCCGCTCGTGCCGGCGAGGTCGAAGCTCGGGCTCCCGGTCAGGGGGTTCACGACGTAGACCCGCGCTTCTCCGCCCGCGTCGCAGAGCTCCGTCGACGGGATGAACGTCGTGAAGGCGACGTTGAAGAAGGCCGTCGGAGGCGCCAGCACCTTCTCGCCGGGGCCGTCGAGCTCGATGAACCATCCCTGCGCGTCGGCGATCTGCTCGATCAGGCTCACCTCGCCGTCGGAGCCGGGTTGCGCGACGGTGCCGGTGACGTCGACGAGGCCGCTCTCCTCGATGTTGTCCGTGCCGTCGTCGCGCACCGCGTAGAAGCGGTCTTCGTACTCGTTCGAGAGCGGGCTCGAGCGGTCGCCAGTCCCGAAGTACACCATCACCGATCCGGCGTTGATGACCGCGTCCGGCTGGTAGTAGATGCGGCGGCCCGGAGGCCCGTCGAACAGGCGCTGGACCGTGAAGTCGTCGAGGATGCGCCACATGTTGCCGCCCATGTCGCCGACGTAGCCGCGGTCGAACAACTTGTCGCCGTTCACGTCGAAGACCAGCGGGTCGCTCGGGATCGCGAAGGACATGCCAGGCGGGCTCGCCTGCGCGACCTTGCCGCCGGTCAAGCTGTTGATCACGTAGATCGTCCGACCCATCGCGCCCGACGCGTTGGCGGTCGTGACTTTCGGATCGTCGAAGTACACGTCGTAGCCGCCGCCGACGATCGCGACCGGGCTCGGCGTGAGGCTCGTCTTCGCGAGCGCCGGCGTCGACATCGTGAGACCGAGCTCGCCATACCCCGAAGTCGTCTCGTTGATGCGCCAGAGGAGCGTCGGCGACGTCTTCGAGGTGATGTCGAGGCCATAATAGGCACGACCGCCGCGGCCGAGACCGAAGACGAGAATCTTCTGGCTCCCATTGAGGTAGATCTTGGCGGACGCGTCGACGAAGAACGGATGCGTCGAGCTCTCACCCGGCCGAAGCTCGTTCAGGTTGTCGAGCACGTCGGGCGGCACGAATGCCCAGAGCTCGGCTCCGCTCGCGTCGTCGAAGGCGTGCAGCATGCCGTCGTTCGCGCCCACGATGATCGCCGCGTCCGTGCCGGCGTCGTTGTAGTTCACGATCAGCGGCACCGAGTGGATGATGTCGCCGAGGATCCAGTTGCGGACCTCGGTGAGGACGCCGTCGTTGTCGGCGTCGTACGAGTCGTAACCGTAGACGTAGTCGATCAGGAGATCGCGCTCGGCCGTCGTGTTGTCGGGCGCTTGCAGCCCGAGCATGGCCGGCGTGATCGCCGCATTGCTCTTCTGGAAGGCCTGCGCCGTCGCGGCCAGGCTCACGCCGAGGCTGCCGGTCGCCGTGCCTGTGTAGGTGTAGATCTTCCGCTGCGCGATGTTGCTCGCCTTCAGCACGGCACCGACGCCGCCCTGCGTCACGGCGCTTCCCGAAGGACCACCGGTCGACGCGTCCCAGTACGATTCCGCGGTCTGCAGGATCGTCCCGTCCGGGAGCGTCGCGGCACCGGCTCCGCCGGGGGTGCACGTGGTCTGGCCGGCGCTGCAGATCGCCCCGTTGTCCCGGTCGAGAGCGTACTTCTTGATGTTCCCGGGCCACTCCTGCTGACCTTCGCGCGGGCTGAACAGGGCGACGTAGAGACGGTCGCCCGACTGCGTTCGGTTCGTCTGGCTGACCGGCACCACCGGCGCGACGAACGACTGCGCGTCGTTCTTGATCAGGTTGATCGCTTCGCGGAGCGCCTCGTCGAGGTCGTCGGGGTTCGCCGCGGAGAGGCAGTCGCCGCCGCCGTACTTCTTCGCCGCGCGCCACAGCAGCGACCCGTCACCGGAGTAAGTGCTTCCCTCCGGTGCGGCCTCGCAGAAATCGAAACCGAACGAGATCGCGTAGAGGACGAGCGGCTGGTTCTCGGTGTTGCCGAGCGGGAAGAGGCCGCGGATCTTGAACATGGCGTCGTCGAGGTAGTCCGATCCGCAGTTGATCATGTCGCCCGTCGTGGCGAGGTAGTTGGGGTTGCCCGGGACCTCCTTGCCGTCGCTGTTCAGGTCGCCGCTGTTCGCCGTGCCGACGAAGCTCTTGACGCGATTGAACGTGCAGTTGTTCTGGTCGGTCCAGAGCCGGTCACCCTCGACCTCGGGAATGCCGTCGGTCACCATCAAGACGTAGTTGCGCTGGCAGGTATGCTGCACGGGCGAAGATGCAAAGCCCGAGGCGGTCACCTGGCCGTTGAAGTACTTCCAGGCGTCGATCAGGCGGTGCACGGTCGGCGTACCGCCGTTCGCCGTCTGGCTCTGGATCACGCTTGTCAACGTCGCGCGCGCCGACGTCGTCATGTCCTGCGCGGGGAATTTGAAGACGTTGTCGTTGACATGGTAGCCGGTCACCGCCGAGGTGCTGGTGTAGTCGAACGTGTTGTAGTTGATGCCGGTCGGGTTGAAGATGATCATGCCGAAACGGAGGCCGTCGTTGCCCGGGTCGTTCACGACCGACGTCATCACGCCCTTCGCGATCGCCATCTTGTTCTGAGCGGCGCACGCGTCGCCCGCGCCGTTGGTGCACTGCGAGTTGCTCGTACACGGCGCGAGGCTGACGACGCAGTTCTTCGGAGGGTTGTCCTCGAAGTTCCTCCGATTGCCACGCTTCCGGCGCGACTCGCGATCGTCGATGTCGTCCCCGCTCGGACCGGGAACGTCGTCGACGAACGATCCGGCGCAGGCGCTACCGTCGACGACCCAGTTCGTCTGCACCGACTTGCAGCTGCAGTTCGAGTTCACGTTGCCGCCGCTGACCCCGCTCTTGTTCGAGCAGCGCGTGTAGACCGTCCCCGGATCCCAGGACCCGGCGTAGATCGTGTTCGGATAGGTGTTGTACGCCTGCACGCCCATGCTGCCCGAGTTGTCGAATACGATGAGCACGTTCGGGGGCACCTGCGTCCCGGTGAAGATGTCGGTGTCGAGCGCGCTCGCGACACCGGCGACGAGCACCAGGGCGATCGGCAGGACGCGTGACAGCCGGCGCGCGCCGGCGGCTCTCCACGATGGCCGCTTCACAACCCCACTCCTCGCGCCGCCCACCCGACCCTCGCGCGGTTGCGGCTCAGCTACCGCAATCCGCGCAGGGACCGGGCTTCGCGGCCTCCATCTGCACGCGGCTCGCCGGATCCACACCGACGGCCGCCTTGTTCTTCACCGAGTCGAGCCGGAAGTAGTACATCTTGCCGAGCCCTTCGTTCTGACCGAACTGCGCCGCCCGCACCCTGCCGTCCGTCGTGCGGATCAGCAGGTTTCCGGGCAGGGCTCGATAGTTGACGAACGACGAGGTCACGGTGCTGGGCAGGCTCGCCGGCGACGTCGCCAGGTCGACGACGCGCGTCGGAACGTTCGGATCGAAGTTGTCGTTGTCGCCGAGCGAGTAGTACGCGCCGCCGTCAGCCGCGTAGAACGCCGCCGCCGCCTGCGAGGCGATCGCGCCCGTCAGAGTCGACATCTGCCCGCTCGTCGCCACGACGAGAGAGAGCCCCGCGAGCGCGACGATGATCCCCAGCGCGGCGATCATCACGACGCCGCGATCGTTGCGGAGTGTCTTCATCATGACAGGTCGAAGCGGAACGTCAGGTTCCGCACGTTGACCTCCGTGGTGACGTGAGAATCGGGCGTGGGAGTGTCCGGCAGCGGCGAGGGATGCTCGGCGACGAGGTCGAGAACGACCGAGCGGAGATTTTCTCCGGGCTCGTCCGCGACGGTGGCGTCCTGCGCGACGAAGTCGAGGTCGAACGTCGTCGCGGCGTCGGCGACGACCTGGCCGTTTCGCAGGAGCAGGTCGTTCTCCCAGGTGTAGACGACCTCCTCGAGCTGGATGACGTTCGGCCCGACCGGATACTGATGCTGGAGCGGCGAATCGAGGTTGATCGTCAAGTCGCCGCCGACGGTCGAGACACCGGTGATCGTCTTGATCTCCGAGCTGAGCCCGCTGTCGACGAGAACGAGCTCACCCGCGACGAACGCGGTCCCTGCGGGTGGCGGATTGACGACGACCGACGTCGCGTTCTTCGGCGCACCGACCTTCAACGTCGTCTGCGTGTTCGTGAACGCCCCCCGAAGCGTCAACGTGGTCTCGCCGCCCAGCACGCCGAACTCGATCGGCGGGACCGCGTCCTCGGGATCCACGCCGAGCATGCCGAAGCCCGCCATGCGCAGGTCCTGCAGGAGGATCTCCCCTGCCCCGCGGCCCGTGTTCTGCGCGTCCGCGAGCCCGGTCTGCATGGCCGCGCTGCGTCCCTGGACGGCGACCGTTCCGAACCCGACCCCGAGGACGACCATTGCGATCGCCGCGCCGACCAGGAGCTCGGCGATGGTGAGACCGCGCTCGTCCGCGAGGAGCCTCGCGGGCGAGCGAGCAGACGCTGGCTTCGGCTCCCTCATGGATTCGTCACCTGGCTCACCAGGGAGCTCGCGGTGACCGTCTTCGATCCGAGGCGCTCGGTCCAGCTCACCGCGACCTGCACGCGCATCGCACCTCCGACGTCGGCGACGGACCGGCTGATCTGGAACGTCTGTCCGTCGACGACCTTCACCGACGTCGCTGCGGCGACGTCCGCGAAGTCGCTGCGCCGCATCTTCTCGATCTCCTCGCCCGCGATGAGCGCCGCATGCCCCTGGCTGTTGCCGAGGGACTGCGCGCGGCTGGAGAGCGCGTGCACGCCCGCGAGCCCGAGGAAGCCGATCGCGATGATGAGCGTCGCGGCCATCGTCTCGACGATGGTGAAGCCGCGATCGTCGCGGACGAGCGCGCGCATCAGTGCCACCCTCCTCCCGATCGTCTCCAGACGCGCGCTCGGCCCGCGCCCGTGACCGAGATCGCGAACGACGTTTCTCCGTCCGTCGACGATACGAAGAAGGAGCCGGGAGCCGCCGGAAGTCCGCGCGAGGTGAACACCATCGTGCCGGGCGTCGGCGCCGCGACGGTACCGCCGTAGGGATCGGTCGTCGCGCCCGCGAGGCTGAACTGGACGGCCGGCATCCGGGCGGTGAGGTTGACCGTGCGGAGCGTCGGATCGTTGCCCGGATCGATCGCCGGCGGGTTCTGCGCGCGCTTCACCGTGTAGGACAAGGAGGGTGCGCCGGTGACGTTCACGTAGTGGGGCACGCCGGTCCGGAGGCTCATCATGCGCGCCCAGTTGATGTCGCTGAGCACCTGGGCGGCGCCCGCCTGGGTACGCATCTGCGTGGCCATCCCGGTGAACTGCGGCACCGCGATGCCGGCGAGGACCGCCGTGATGGTCGTGACCACCATGAGCTCCATCAGGGTCCAGCCACCTTCGCCGCGAAGACCGACGGGCCGCTTCCGCTTTCGCTTCGCCAGGGCGTCCAGGTGCGCTTCGTCCGTCATTCGGCTCTTCCCGCTGCTCTCCACGCACGCCCTCCGCTCCGGGAAGATGCAAGGGACGTACCCTGCGGGCTCGGTAGACGTTGATGGGCCACAGGCTTGCCGGCATTCGGGATTCGGCTACGGTGCGCCTTGAGTCGCGAGCGCCCACGGCGGCGAAATCTCGCCGATCTCTCTCGATCGTCACCGCGATGACGCGCATCTGCCACGGCGATCGAGAGTGAGAAGTCGGATCCCACGGTGAGCTCACGCCCCTCCATCCGCGCACGGATCCTCCTCGTCGTCTCGGGCATCCTCCTCGGCATTGCCCTGGGCGAGGTCGCGGCGCGCCTCGTCGGCTTCGAGTACCGCCCGCACATGCGGAACCGCGTCTACTTCGCCGAGCCGGATCCGGTGCGGGGATGGCGCAACCGCTCCGGGGTCTCGGGGCCGTACGGCGGCGACGAGTTTCTCACCTGGGTGACGCTCAACGAAGCCGGCCAGCGCGGCCGCCTGCATCCGATCGAGAGGACGCCCGGGCACGATCGCATCGCGATCCTCGGCGACTCGCAGGCGTGGGGCGACGGCGTCGCCGACGATGAAGTGTTCGCTGCCCTGCTCCAGCGCGACGATCGCGAGGTGTTGAACTTCTCGGTGATCGGCTACGGGAACGACCAGCAGCTCCTGACGCTCGAGAGCGAGGTCGCACCCTACCGCCCGGACGTCGTGGTGATCGCGGCGTATCTCGGCAACGACCTGCAGGACGACGTCACGCTCGGCACCTGGCAGTTCCGGAAGCCGCGCTACCGGCTCGACGACGACGGCTCCCTCCACCTCGAAGGCGTGCCGGTCGAGCACTCCGAGCTGCTCGCGTTCGGCGTGTCCGTCTATCGCGCCGCGATGCGCTACTCGGCGCTCCTGAACGCGTTCGCCGAGTCGGCGGTCGATCTTCGTCCTCTGAAGCCGGGCGGCCGACGCGGCTGGCACGTGCGCAAGCGGCCGATGCGGAGCATCTACACCGTACCGACGGAGGGCGACCGCCTCGCGGTTCGCCTGATGGTGCGCCTCCTCGTCGAGGCGGGAGCTCGCGCGAGGGAGATGGGCGCCGTCCCGGTCGTCCTGATCCTGCCCGAGCACTGGCAGGTCGAGGCTGCGGCGGACCCCGAATGGCGCGCCGAGCTGCGGGCGCTCGGGATCGATTGGCGCCGGCCGCAGAAGAGGCTCCGGCGGGAGCTCGAAGCGGCGGGACTCGTCGTCGTCGACGCGCTGCAGCCGCTCGCGCGCGTTTCACGCGAACGGCCCGGCCGAGACTCGACGTTCTACCCACGCTGGAAGCACCTGACGACGGTCGGCCACCGCGTGATCGCCGACCTCCTCGAGCCGCGCGTCGCACGCCTACTTCAGCGCGAGAAGGACGGGGAGACGCGGCAGCCGCAACACGGCGTCGGCGGCGCCGACGGCCGTGAGGTCGAGATCGATCCGGCACGGTCCCCGGAACCGGACGGCGCGCGCCCGCACGAGGCCGCGGACGCGACACGAGGCATCGCCGAGTCGGAGCGTCCCGGCGACGACGACGGCGCCGTCGAACGCGACGGGCCCGGAGATCTCGAGATCGCCCGCTGACAGGAGGACACCCGCTCCCTCGAGACGCGGCGCCGTGCCGCTTCGCACGAGAAGCGCCGCCGGCGCTTCGCTCGCGCCGAGCGCCGCCGCGAGCGACGCGGGATCGTCGGCCGCGAGGCCGGTCCTCTCCGCGAAGCGCGCGACGTCGAACGAGCGCGCGGCAGACGACGTCCCGCCGTGCAGCGTGACGGTGCCGCGGCTCGCTTCCTCGAGCGCTGCCGCGAGGCTCTCCGGCGACGCCGTCGCGAGCGAGAGCGCGGCGGCGCCCGCGGCCCGCGCGTCGAGCACGACGCTGCCGAGAGCGGCCGCTTCGATCTCGAGCGCTCCGCGATCGACGACGAGCGCCGCGGGCGCGTACGCCTGTGATGCGCGACCGACGACGGCGATGATCTCCCGCCTGGCGCCGCGCACGGCGGTCGCCGAGGAGCGGAGCAACACCGTCTCCGGCGCCGCCGCTTCGGCGTCCTCGATCCTCTCGACGGCGTACGCGAACGGCGGCCCGGGAAACGTCACGCGACCCTCCGCGCCGATCGGCCACGGTCCCGGCTGCGCGGGATCGGCGAGCGCGGCAGGTGAGCCGCCGACGAGCGCGCTCCAGTCGACGTCCGGCGCGAGCACCGCGAGCGCGTGTCGAACGCCCGCCTCCGCCGAGTACGCCGCCTGCACCTCGGCGCGCGCATGACCCGCCGCCCAGAGCTCCGCGCGCGTGAGCCAGAGGCTCGCCCCGGTGGCGAGCGCGAGAAGCGCCAGGATCAGGACGACGCTCAGCAGGACCAGACCGCGCTGCGGTTGCAACGTCATCGCGGCCCCTCGCGCAGGCGCAGCGAAGCTGCGCTCGTCAAACGCACCGCGCTCGAGACCGCGCCGAGCCGCTCGACGACGTCGAGCTCGACGGCGATCCTGCGGATCCGCTCGCGCGTGGCGGCGTCGAGCGGCGCTGCAGCGTCGATCTCGTCCCCGAGCTCGTCGAAGTAGCGAAGCCGAAGCCCGCCGCGCGGCACCGTGCCCGCGACGGCCATCGGCTGCGCGCCGACCTGGCGCACGAGGCGGCCGTTCGAGGAAGCGCTCCACGCGAGACGCACCGTCTCCTCGGAATCGGGATCGGCACGGCCGTCGCCGTCGCGATCGCGGAGGAGGACGACGCTCTCGCGACCTCCCGCGGCCACGGCGGGAAGATTGCGACGCTGCGGATCGCCTCCCGCGAGACGCACGTCGGGGAGCACCACGCGGAGCGCCCACGAGGCACCGCCGGTCGCGCCGAGCGCCGTCTGCACGTCGAGAGCGAGTGCCGCGTGCGTGCGCAGCAACGACACCGCGGCGGCGACGGCGAGCATCCCGACGGTCGAAGCGATCAGAAGCTCGACCGGCGAGCTGCCGCGCTCCCCTCCGGACGCGTCGCGCACGGGCACCACGAGCCTCACGGCGCCACCGCGACGAGCGTCAGGAGCGTCAGCTCGGGAGCCGACCAGCGCGCGGTCACCTCGACCCGCGTCAAGCCGGGCGCCGGGTCGTCGCCGCGCACGCGCCAGACGCGAGCGACGTCGATTCCCGCCTCGGTGATCGCGTCGCTTCCGCCCGCTCGCCGGTCGGCGCGCAGGGAGAGGATCTCCTCGACCTTCGCCTCCGCCGCGGCGAGCCCGGCCGCCTCCGCGCGTGCCGCACGTCCGAGCACGGCGAGCGCATGACCCGCCGCGGTCGAGACCACGCCGACGGAGGCGACGAGGCCGAGCGCCGCGAGAACCTCGATCAACGTGAAGCCGGCGCGCCGGAGACGGCGCCGCCGAGCGCACGCGACCCGCGTCGAAGAGGCCATCACGGCCCGACCTCCTCGCGGAGCGTCACGCGCCCGCGCTGGTTCACGGTGACGGCGCGCTCGCGATCGCCGCGCGCGACCGTGAACGTCGCGTTCTCGGCCCAACCGCTCGGGGCGAAGCGCACCTCGCCCCCCGACGTCGCACGCGCGAAGCGGACCAGACCCGGAAGATCCTCGCGCGTCGCCTCTTCGTCGAGCGGACCGATCTCGATCGTGTGGTCGCCCGCGGTACGTACGACCCACGTCCGCGCCTCCGAAAGTGCCGCGAGCCGCGCCCGCACGAAGGCGGACGAAACGCGCATCGCACCCGCGCGAAGCTCGAGCCCGCCGAGGAGATCGAAGACGCGCGGCGCCGCCGAGGCCGCGATCACCGCGGCGATGCCGAGCGTGACGAGCACGTCGAGAAGCGTCACGCCGCGCTCGAGAGAACGAGCCTCCACACCTGCCCTCCTTCCGTTGGCGCGCCCGAGGCACGCCTCGCATCCGGAGGGTCGTTCGAACCGGGGGTGACTCCGCTCTAACCGCGCCCCGCGGCGCGGACAAGGGAGCGTGGTTCAGTATCCCGCCCAGCCCGCATAGGAAATGTACCAGCGCACAATCGAGTCGCCCCAGAACAGCGTCGCGAGCGCGCCGAGCGAGAGGAACGGCCCGAACGGGATCGCGAGCTTCCGGTCGGCGCCGCGTGCGAGCATCAGCGTCACGCCGATCGCGGAGCCGAGGAGCGACCCGAGGAGGAGCGTCAGGAGAACCCCGCGCCATCCGAGGAACGCGCCGATCAGCGCGAGGAGCTTGACGTCGCCGCCGCCCATCCCTTCGACGCCGGTCAAGCGCTCGTACGTCCACGCGACCGCGAGGAGGATGCCGCCACCGAGCAGCGCACCGGCGAGAGCGTCGGTCATCGCCGGCCAGCCGCCCGTCACCGAGAACGCGAGCCCGACGACGATTCCCGGCAGCGAGATGCGGTCGGGAATGATCTGGTGATCGAGGTCGATGTAGGCGACCGCGAGGAGAGCGCACGCGAACGCGAAGTAGAGCGCGAACGCGAGCGTCAGCCCGAACCGCACGCAAAGCGCGAGCGCGATCATCGCCGTGAAGACCTCGACGAGGAGATAGCGCGGCGAGATCGACACGCCGCAAGCGCGGCAGCGGCCGCGCAGCAGGAGCCAGCTCAAGATCGGCAGGTTGTCGTACCACGCGATCATCGTGTGACACGAAGGACAGCGCGACCGCGGATGGACGACCGATTCACCGAGCGGCAGCCGGTGGATCACGACGTTGAGGAAGCTCCCCACCGCCGCGCCGAGGATCAGCGCGAGGATCCACTCCGGATAGAACGTCACGTCGGGCATCAGGATCGCACGCGAGCGTCGGCCGAGCCAGCCACCCGGCAGCCGATCCACCACGAAGCGTACGCGAGAAGAGCGCCCGCGTAGCCGTCGACCGCGTAGTGCCAGCCGAGCGCGAGCGACCCGGCGAAGGTGACGAGGGTCAGCGCCCACAGCACGGCGGAGATGGGGCGCCAGCGCCAGGTCGCGATCGCGAAGAGCGTGAACATGCCGACGTGCAAGCTCGGGAGCGCCGCGACGCCGTAGTAGAGCTTCACCGCGTAGTATGCCGGGCTGTCGCGGAAAAGCGCGTAGTCTCGGATCAGGAGCCACTGCAGATGCTGGGCGTACGGCGCCTCGTCGAGCCAGACGAAGCGGCTCGGCCAGTAGTAGACCGGGCCGAGCGACGGCCAGAACACGTAGACCGCGCTGCCGAGCATCCAGAGGAGGCAGAACGAGAAGAAGAACGGTCCGCGCATCGGGCGAAGCCGTGCCGCGAAGAGGAAGAGCAGCGGCACGACGACCTGCACCGGAAAGAAGATCAAGTACGCCCGGTCGAGGAGCCCGAGCACGCCCCACGCCGCCGCGGCTTCGGTCGCGACGACCGCGGGATCGAACCCGAAGTGGAGCCACGCGTCGAGCTTCCAGAGCGGCGAGTCGTAGAGGGCCGGCTGGATCGCGGGCACGTACTGCTTCAGGTTGACGAAGACGGTGAGCGTCACGTGCACGGCGAGCATCGCCACGATGAACTCGAAGAAGGTGCGTCCCGAGAGGAGCCGCTCGCGGAGATGCGCGAGCCGCGCCTGGGGCCCGCGGATCCGCTCCACGACGTAGGCGAGGAGAAGCGGCCCGTACGCGACGAGGAAGACGACGTACGCTTGACCGAAGAGGTGATCCAGCGGCCAGTGCAGCGGGAGGCCGAGATGACCCGCGACCGCGTACCCGATCGCCACGTACGCGGCGACGAGCGCGAGACAACGTACCGCCCACACCGAGGATCGGGACGCGACGTCGGACAGCCATTCCTGCGAACCGGCGAAGAGCGGTCCACTCGATCCGGATCCCTCGAAGCCGACGGAGTCGGCGCCGTTCGCGGCGGTCGGCTCCTGCATCGCAAGTCGAGCGTCTCGATTCATCGCTGCACCCTCCCCCTCACCCCACGCGGTACGGCGGAACCCTCGAAGCCGCCGCGGCTTCACCGTCCCGCTTCGCTCGAACCAGGGCGGCCCCCGCCGGCTCCTCGATCTGCACCATCCAGCCCTCCTCGAGAGCGCGTGCAGCGGCCTCACGCGCCGGCGCCGTCGTCGGCGCTTCCGGGATGACGAGCATGCACGTCGCTTCCGCGCAGCCGCGTCCCGCCGCCCAGTCCTCGGTCGCGCAGAGCTCGCCGCGATGGAGCTTTCCCGGCACGCGCCACGCGGCGAGCGGCAGGTAGGCGAGCGGCACGACGGCGGCGCCGTCGCAGGCGTGCTCGTCGGCGATCATCGCGACGCCGCGCTCTGCGATGCGCGCGTGCTTCTCGAACGGCGCAAGCATCAGCGGCTCGCGCCAGCGGAAGTCGTCCCAGCGATCCGCGAGAAGCGCCGCCGCGAAGACCGCGAGAAGTCCGGCTCGCGCAACGCTCGGCACGGGCGCGCGCGAAGCGATCGCGGCGGCGCCGTACGCGGCGAGGATCGTCGCCGCGACCGACAGAATCCAGAGAAAGCGCATGAAGAAGACGAAGGGCTCGAGCGTCGCGAGGCCGACGTACGCCGCCGTCAGGAGAAGCGGGATCGCGAGCACGGCGAGCCAAGCGTCTGCGCTCTCGCCCGCCTCCCGCGCGCGCGTGCGAACCGCGTAGACCGCGGCGCCGATCAGGACGAGGAGCCACGTGCGCGCGAAGAGGAGCTTCCCGAACCAGTCCGAGAAGACGAGCTGTAGCGTGTCGCGCCAGTCGAGCGGCTTGCCCTCCGCGACGCGGACGAACTGCGCGTGCTCGTCGGGAAGCTTCATCGAGAAGATCGCCGCGAGCACGGAGCGTCCGTCGAGACCCGCGTCGAGCGCGACCGCGGCGGGAATCGCGAGGAAGGGGACGAGCACCGCGACGAGACGTCGCGAGAGCGGTACGCCCGGCATCGCGAGCACGACGAAGCCGCACACCGCGGCGAGCGGCTTCGCGAGCGCCGCGACGAGCACCGCCGCGCCGACCGCGAGCGGCGCGCGACGGAGCAGAGCCCACATCGCCGCGAGAAGCGCCACCCCGACGTAGAGGTCGGCGCTCGAGCGCACCGTCAGAACGGAGCGCAGCGGATCGAAGACGTACGCGACGGAAGCGAGCACGGCGGCCACGACGCCGAAGGTCTCCGCTGCGATCGCGAACACGAGCGCGCCGCCGATCCCCGCGACGAGGACGCTCACGACGAACGCCGCCTCCGGGCTCCCGAACGGCCCGAGGAGCATCACCGGCAGCACCTTCGGCACCGTGTAGCCGAACGCGGCCGTCGCGCCGGAGCGCAGATCGCGGAAGTACGAGAGGTACGAGAGCAAATCCGCGTCGAGGTATGCCGCAGGATACCAAGCCGCGAGCCAGAGGCTCTGCAGAACGACGGCGACGGCCGCGGCGAGCGCGCCGCCGATCCGGATCTTCGGGCTCGGCCGCTCCTCGAAGCTCATGGGAAGTAGGTGGCGAGCCTCGGGAAGTCCTGCCGGTTCTCGAGGCGCACGAGCCGGTCGAGCGCTTCCTCCGTGGTCGGCGAGCGGCGCACGAAGACGAGCGAGGCCGGATCCGAGTAGACGTACGTCAGGTCCTTCCGGACGAAGAGCCGCGGATGGATGTCACGCGAGCGCTGCACGACGACGACGTCGGTGGGATACGCGTCGAGGAGGCGCTCCCATCCCTCCGTGCCGTTCATGAACGCGAAGTAGTCCTCGATGACCTGCTCGGGGTAGACGGCCTCGAAGCGTCCGTCGATGAAGACGCGCGACTCGGGCGCGAGCTTCCAGATCGCGTACGCGCCCCACTCGAAGGGCATGGCGACGTTGCCGGCAAGCTCGTGCTTCCGGAGGAACTCGACCGCGTCCGTCGGGTAGTCCATCCGACCGAAGCGGATCGTGAAACCGTGCTCCGCGATCTGCTTCGTCCAGCCGCCGACCTGATAGAGCGCGACGGCCGCGAACCCCGCCGCGACCGTCGCGCGTACCGGAGGGCGCAGATGGAGGTTCGGCCAGCGTACGAGCACGAGCCGCAGCGCGCGCTCGGCGGCCGGGATCACGAACGGCGTCGCGGCGATCGCGAAGAGGACCGTGTGCCTCTGATGCCGGAGCGCGTACACCGCCGCGAAGGCGAGGAACCCCGTCCGCCACGCGAACGCGCCGAACGCGAGCGGCGCTTCGCCGCGGCGCGGCCGCAAGAGCACCGCCGCCACGGCGTAGAGAAGGACGAGGACCTTGAAGCGAAGGAAGTGATCCGAGAGCAGATCGACCGGGTACGACTCGGAGATCTCGCCGTGCATGTCGAGCGTGCGCGCGAGATAGGTGTAGAGCTCGACGCCGTAGGGATTGACGAGAGGCGCGGCCACCCCCGCGAGCCCCGCGAGCGCGAGCACCGCGACGTCCCTTGCCCAGGGCGCCTCCTCGGCGCGACGGCTCACGACGACACTCGCCGCGGTCGCGACGAGATACAAGCCGAACATCCCGAGCCCGACGAGGAATCCGCCGTGCAGGTTCGCCCAGACGAGGACGAGGAACGGAACTCCGGCGAGCTCCCATCCGTACGTAGGTCCACCGCTCGCGCGACGCGCTTCGGCGCGTCCGAGGATCGCTCCCTCGAGCGCCAGCAGCAGCATCGTGAAGAGCTGCGGCCGGAACGTCGCGCCAGGCTCGATCACCGCGAGCCCGAGGACGAGGACCAGAGCCGACGTCATCGGCCGCGGCGGCTCGGCCGCCGGCAGGACCCGCACGAGCGACCTCGCGCAATCGACCATCGCGAGCAGCATGCCCGCGAGCAGAAGCAGCTTTCCGACCACCAGTCCGGCCGATCCGAAAGCAGCCTGCACGCCGGCAAAGACGAAGTCCGCCAGCCACTCGTGGTCGTAGAACGGCTCTCCCGCCGCCGTGTACGAGAACACGTCGAAGCGGGGGAAGCCCTCGCTCCACATCATGCTGCCGTAGCGAAGGTGCCCCCAGAGATCCGGATCGGCGACGTTGTTGCCGAGGAAGCGCAGCGCGGCGCCGGCGACGAGCAGGACGGCCAGCGCCCTCGCCAAGGCCGAAGTCGGTATCGCGCTCTCCCCTTCAGATGCCAAGTGACTCCTCCCAAGCGAAGATGGCGCCGCCCCGAGAGGCGGCGCCATCTTTCCGTGAGCTACGGCCTGGGTTCAGGCCGTTCGCCACCCCGTCATCACGGAGCGTTCTGGAGACCGCCGTTCGCCGAGTCCCAGTTGAAGGTACGATCGCCGTTCGCGTGGAACGCTTCGGCGGTGAACGTGTTCCCGGACGGCGTGACGACGATCGAGACGCCCGGCGACTGCTTGAATCCAGTCAGATCGCTCAGGGTCGAGGTGTACGCCGCGTTCGCCGCGAAGTACGCCTCTTCCGCCGTCGCCATGTTGCGCAGATCGGACGACGCGCGGGCGTTGAAACCCTGTGCGCGATACTCCGAGAACTGCGGAATCGCGATGGCCGCGAGGATGCCGATGATCGCGACGACCACCAGCAGTTCGATCAGAGTGAAGCCGCCTTCTTCCTTTGCCTTTGCCAACATCTCAGTGGACCTCCTGATCCTACCTCGGTTGAAGCGCCCGCCCCGCGCGGAGCCGCTCGTCGATGCCTTCTTGCCCGCCGCTCGTTGCAACGGAGGTGCCAGCTTCGCGGTGCCGCTCTTCGTCACTGGGCGGAAGCGAGAAACGTCCTGTTCCCGGAGGATCTTGCGAACGCACGCGCTCCGCATGCGCGCTGATGGAGCAAGGTCATTCGCAACGGCCTCACGTTCCCCGCGACGGCGGCGGCAACTTCTTGACGAAGGGTTGCGCGGGAGACGCTTCGTGGCGATTCGGCGTCGAAGGGACCTCGCGAGGCGGAAAGCGCGCGATCGCGGATGGCCCTGCAATGGAGCGCCCTTCGAAGGCGCACGCGCTCTTCCGTCACCGAAACGAATCGCGTCGCCGTAATGCGTCCGCGTACAAGTACGCGTACGGCTGTACGAGATCGCGGACACCCCGGACGAAGCCGGAGCGTGACGGGCGGAGGGCAGCGCGCCGTCCGCCGTCACAGGGAGAGGCGCTCGAGCCCCGCGTTGCCGTTTCCGTCGAGCCCGTACTTCTGAAGACGGTGCCGGAACGAGCGATAGTTGATGCCGAGGAGCGCCGCCGCCTTCTTCTTCACGCCGGAGGCGCGGTCGAGCGCGGCGAGAAGCATCTCCTTCTCGCGCCGGGCGAGCTGGTCATCCAGGCTCGCGCCCTCGCCTTCGTCGATCGGGAGCCGCACCCCGGCTCCGTCGGCGCGGCGCTCCGGATCGGCGGAATCCCACGTCTCCGGACCGGCGGCGTCCGCCATGTCCTGGGCTGCCGGGAGCCCCGAGTCGTCGAGCGCGTACAAGCTGCTCTCGGCCGTGGCGGCGGGCGACGCCGCCCGGATGGGGCTGACGCCGCGGATCGACTCGGGGAGATCGCGCTCGCGGACGATGTCGCCCTCGGCGAGCGTGATCGCGTGCTCGATCACGTTCTCGAGCTCGCGCACGTTGCCTGCGTAGGAGTGTCGCAGAAGCAGCGCGGTCACGCGCGGGCTGAGACCGCGGATCGGCTTCCCGTGCCGCTCGGCCGCCGCGTGGACGAAGTGCGCGATCAGCTGGCTCAGGTCGCTGCCGCGCTCGCGCAGCGGCGGAAGATCGATCGAGATCACCGCGAGGCGGTAGTAGAGATCCTCGCGATAGCGGCCGTCCTTCACGAGCTCGCCGAGCACGCGATTCGTCGCCGTCACGACGCGGACATCGACGTCGATCGGCGTCGTCCCGCCGACCGGCATCACCTTGTGGTCCTGCAGGACGCGGAGGAGCCGAACCTGCAAGCTCGGAGACAGCTCGCCGATCTCGTCGAGGAAGATCGTGCCGCGATGGGCGCGGCGGAAGAGGCCCGGGCGATCCGCGACGGCCCCCGTGAACGCACCGCGCACGTGTCCGAAGAGCTCGCTCTCGATCAGGGTCTCCGGGATCGCGCCGCAGTTCACGACGACGAACGGCCCTGAAGCGCGTGGGCTCCGCCGATGGATCGCGCGCGCGACGAGCTCCTTTCCGGTCCCGCTCTCGCCGGTGATGAGGACGGTAGCGTCCGTTCCGGCGACCTTGTCGATCAAGCGCGACACCGCGCGCATCGGACCGGAGCCGCCGATCAAGCCGTCCTCGGCTCCGGGTCCGCCGTCGGACGAGTCGACGTCGAGGAGATCGCTCGGTTCGCCGCTCTCGTCGACGGCCAGCGGGGACACGGAAGCGTCCGCTTCCGCAAGTCGGGACTCGAGCTCCTCGATCCGCGTGACGTCTTGCAGCACGACGAGCTCGCCGATCGTATTCCCGTAGGTGTCCGAGAGCTGCGTGCGGCCGACGCGCAGATGCCGCGTCTCGCCGCCGCTGACGCGCAGCTCGCACTCGACGTAGAGACCGCCGGGCATGTCCTCGCTGGCGGACGAGAGAAGCGGCACGAGCCACGAGATCTCCCGTCCGAGGATCGAGCCCGCCGGAAGCGAAAGGATCTGCTGCGCCGCCGGATTCGCCGAACGCACGCGCCCGTTGCAGTCCGTGACGAGCACGCCGCACTCGAGGCCGTTCGCGAGCGCACGATGCAGACCCTCGAGCCGCCCGACCTCGTCGCGCCGCGTGTCGAGCTCCTCCTCCGCGGTCTCGAGACGGCGCGAGATGCTGCCGACGCCGAGGGCGGCGAGAAGGAAGCAACCCGCGCCGACGAGCGTACGGAGGAGCAGGCCCTCGACCGGATCGGTCGCTCCGGCGGACGACAGCGCCCACACGAGCGTGCCGTGCGCCAGGCTCGCCGCGACGGCCGCCACGATCGCACCGGGGAGCATCAGAAGTCCCGCTGCGTTCGCGATGGGCAGGACGTAGAGGAGTGCGAGAGGTCCGCTCATCCCGCGGACCGCCGCCAGCGCTCCGGTCAACAGCACGACGTCGAAGAAGATCTGCAGGTACGCGAGCCAGACCGGCCGCCGCACCTTCCGTACGACGAGAGCCGAGGCGAGCGTCCCCGCGTACGCGAGAGCGATCGCGAAGAACGTGAACCGTCCTCCGACGGCGTTCTGCAGCGCCGGCCGGGTGAGCACGAGAGCCCCCGCGCCCGCGAGGAACACGCTGACGATGAGGACCCGCGCGAGCAGCAGGACGCGCAGCCGCTCGCGCAGCGCCCGCTCCCGGAAGTCGACCGACGTCCCGTCCTGGCTCATGACGACAGCAGCGAGCCGAGCTGGAAGATCGGCAGATACATGGCGATCACCAGTCCGCCGATGATCGTACCGAGGATCACGATCACGAGCGGCTCCATCAAAGCGGTCAGGTTCGCGACCGCGTTGTCCACTTCTTCCTCGTAGAAATCCGCGATCTTCTGCAGCATCTGATCGATCGCGCCGGTCATCTCGCCGGCGCCGATCATCTGGCAGACCATCGGCGGAAAGACGCCACTCTGCGTGAGCGGCTCGGCCATCGTCCGGCCCTGGCTGATGCTCTCGCGCACCATGAAGCCGGCGCGCTCGACGACCTTGTTCCCCGCAGTGCGCGAGGTGATCGTCAGCGAATCGAGGATCGGAACGCCCGACGAGACGAGCGTGCCGAGCGTGCGCGAGAAGCGCGCGATCGACGCCTTCAGGAAGAGAGGACCGAGAATCGGAGCCTTGAGCATGAACTTGTCGAGCAGGAAGCGTCCACGCTCGGTTCGGTACGTCTGCCGGACGGCGATCGCGAAGGCGACGACCGTTCCGATGATGACGTGCAGGTAGGCCACGGTCGCGTTGGAGAGCCCGATCACGATCTGCGTCGGCAGCGGAAGCGCCTGGCCGAAGCTCGAGAACAGCTCGGCGAAGACCGGGATGACGAAGACCAGCAGGATCAGCGTGACGATGATCGCGACGGCGATGATTGTCACCGGGTAGATCATCGCGCCCTTGATCTTCCGGCGCAGCGAAATCATCTTCTCCATGTAGATCGAGAGCCGGCTGAGGATCGTGTCGAGGATACCGCCGACCTCACCCGCCTGAACCATGTTCGTGTAGAGCTCGTCGAAGGTCTTCGGGTAGAGGCGCAGCGCGTCCGCGAGCGTCGAGCCCGACTCGACTGCCTCCTTCACGCCGATGACCTGCGCGCCGAACGCGCGGTTGTCGGTCTGCGTCCCGAGGATGTCGAGGCTCTGCACGAGCGGCATGCCGGCGTCGATCATCGTGGTGAGCTGCCGCGTGAAGATGACGACGTCACGCGCCTTCACCGCGCTTCTGATGCTCGGCAGCTTGATCTCGCGGTCGAAACCCTTGCCCTTCTCCCTGATGCGGTTCGGGATCGGCTGGATGCGCTGCGCGCGCAGACGGTTGATCACCGCCTCGCGCGTCGGCGCCTCCATGGTGCCGCGAAGGATCTTCCCGCTCGCCGTCCGTCCCTGGTATGCAAATTCCGGCATCGCTCAGCTCACTTGGCCAGCATCATTCGGCCAGCCGGCGCGGACATCCCCGCGCGGCTTCCGAGCATCCGTTTGAGCTCCTCCGGCTCGGTCGCCGCGTCGAGTGCGGCCTCCGCCGTGATGAGGTTCCGCGAGACGAGGTCGAGCAGCGACTGCGAAAGCGTCACCATCCCGAACTTCTCCTGGCCGACCTGCATCTGCGAGTAGAGCTGGTGCACCTTCTCCTCGCGGATCAGGTTCCGGATGGCGGGATTCGGGATCATCACCTCGCACGCCATGATGCGGCCGCGTCCGCCGATGCGCGGCAGCAGGGTCTGCGAGATCACCGCCTCGACCACGAGCGAGAGCTGCGCGCGCACCTGCGCCTGCTGGTGCGCCGGGAAGACGTCGATGACGCGGTTGACCGTCTGTACGGCCGAGTTCGTGTGCAGGGTCGCGAAGACGAGGTGACCGGTTTCGGCGATGGTCAGGGCCGCCTCGATCGTCTCGAGATCGCGCAACTCGCCGATCAGCACGACGTCCGGATCCTGGCGGAGGATGTGCTTGAGCGCCTTGCTGAAGGCCTGCGTGTCCGCGAAGACCTCGCGTTGATTGACGATGCAGCGCTTGTGATCGTGCAGGAACTCGATCGGATCCTCGATCGTGATGATGTGCTCGGGCCGCGTCTCGTTGATCTGATCGATCATCGCGGCCATCGTCGTCGACTTGCCGCTGCCGGTCGGCCCGGTGACGAGCACCAGACCACGCGGCAGCTTGATCAGCCGCTCGACCGCCGGCGGGAGACCCAGGGCGCTGAGCGGCGGAGACTTGTGCGGGATGGCGCGAAAGACGCCGCCGACGGCGCCCTTCTGCAGGAACAAGTTGCCTCGAAACCGGGAGAGGCCCTGCACGCCGAATGAGAAGTCGAGCTCGCTCTCCTCCTCGAACTTCTTCTTCTGCTGCTCGGTGAGGACGCTGTAGCAAAGCTGCTTCGTGTCGTTCGCGTTCAGCGCCTCGTACGGGAGCGGCGTCATGTCGCCATGCACGCGGATCATCGGAGGCGCGCCGGCGGTGATGTGGAGGTCGGACGCTTCCTTCCCGTGCATCTCGTGGAAAAGCTCGTGCATCTGCATGCTGTCTACCTCCGCCCTCGCTTCCCGGCGCGCGGCCACATCGCGGCTGATGCCGCAAACGCGATGCCGTGGGAGCCGGGGCTTCCTCCCTCATGGTTCGGAGGTTTCGCCGTTTGCCTTGATGTTCGACCCGTCGCCGAAAGCACGAAGTGTCGCCTTTCAGTCGGCCATGGTGACGCGCATGACCTCCTCGACCGTCGTCAGACCCTCGATGATCTTCTCGACACCGCTCTGGCGGAGGGTCCTCATCCCCTCTTCGATCGCGTGGCGCTTCACCTCGGCGGACGAGGCGCCGCTCAGCACGAGCTCGCGGATCCCGTCGGTCATCCGCATCACCTCGTAGAGAGCGCTCCGGCCGCGGAAGCCGGTGCCGCCGCAGTTCTGGCAGCCGGTGCCGCGGAACCCGGTGATGTCGCGGGCCTTTTCCTCGGGCACGCCGAGGTCGATCATGACGCTCGCCGGGAGCTCGTGCGGCTCGCGGCACTTCGGGCAGACGACGCGCGCGAGACGCTGCGCCATGATCAGGTTCACCGACGACGTGATCAGGAACGGCTCGATGCCCATGTTGAGGAGCCGGTTCACGGTCGACGGCGCGTCGTTCGTGTGCACGGTCGACAGCACGAGGTGGCCGGTGAGAGCGGCCTTGACCGCGATCTCGGCCGTCTCGAAGTCGCGGACCTCGCCGACCATGATGACGTCCGGGTCCTGACGCAGGAAGGCGCGGAGGGCCGCCGCGAAGTTCAGGCCGATGTCCTCGTGCACCTGGAGCTGGTTGATGCCGACGAGATTGTACTCGACCGGATCCTCCGCAGTGGAGATGTTCGTCGTGATCTTGTTCAGCTCCGCGAGAGCCGAGTAGAGCGTCGTCGTCTTTCCGGAACCCGTCGGACCCGTGACCAGGATCATCCCGTACGGACGGTTGATCGCGTCCTCGAACGCCTCGAGCGCCTCGGGCGAGAAACCGAGCTTCTTCAGGTCGAGCTGCACGCCTCCCTTGTCGAGGAGACGCATGACGACCTTCTCGCCGAAGAGCGTCGGCAGCGTGGAGACGCGAAGGTCCATCTCGCGGCCGTGCGCGATCTTGACCTTGATGCGGCCGTCCTGCGGCAGCCGGCGCTCGGCGATGTCGAGCGAGGCCATGACCTTGATGCGCGAGATGATCGCGTTCTTCAGCTTGATCGGCGGCTGCATGATCTCGTACAGCACGCCGTCGATGCGGAAGCGGACGCGCAGCACGCGCTCGTACGGCTCGATGTGGATGTCGGAGGCGCGCTTCTTGATCGCGTCCATCAGGAGCGCGTTGACGAGGCGGACGACGGGAGCTTCCTCCGTCGCCTTCTCGAGCTGCTTGAGGTCGAGCTCCTCCTCGGCGCGGACGACTTCCATGTCCTCGTTCCCGATCTGGGAGAGGACGTCTCCATAGTTGACGGAGTGCTCGTAGTAGCGCTCGATCGCGCGCTCGATCGACGTCGGTCCCGCGATCGCCGCGCGGACGTCGAACCCGGTGAGGAACTTGACCTCGTTGATGGCGACGAGATTGGATGGATCCGCCATCGCGAGCGTCAGGCTCGTGCGGCTCAGATTCACCGGGACGATGTGGTACTTGTTCGCGAGCAGCGCCGGCAGGACGTCGATGACCTCGGGCGGGATGTCGAGCGCCGTCGGATCGACGACCGGCAGGTGATACTCCTCCTGCAGCACGGTGAGGATCTCCGCCTCGGAGATCCCGCAATGCTTGACCACCCAGGTCGTCAGCGCGCCTCCGGACTCGCGAAGCTTCGATTGTGCGATGCGCAGGTCGGCGGCGCTGATGACGCCGAGCTTGAGGAGGAGGTCGCCGATGCGGCTGCTTCCCGCCTGTGACTTCGGACCCGCCTCCGGCGGCTCTCGTCCCAACGCTTCTGCGCCACCCAAACCCACTCGGCTCTCCGGTACCCGCACGTTCGAGTCCATCGCCCGTCTTCCGTCGGCGGGCACACGATCCCCGGCCGCACCGCGAAACCATCGACGAGGACTCGATCTGGCCTGCATATCGGCGAGCTTTGCGCACCGCTTTACGAAATCCGGTGTTCAACCGTGCGCATAGCGGACACCCGGGGACTGACCATGGCGGAGGTGACAAGTTGAAGGTGCGCAGGCGGAGATCTCGAACGTTCGCACGTCGCTCGGCGGCGGTGCTCGCGCTCGCGCCGCTCCTCGCTCTCGGCTGCGCGACGATCCCGGTGGAGCTCCGCGGCGACGATTTCTTGCCGCTCTCCCCTTCGACGATCACGACGGACTCCCAGCTCGGTGCGCGGGTGCGCTGGGGCGGCGAGATCGCGGACGTGAGGCACGGAGAGGACGACAGCTGCCTCGACGTGATTGCGAAGCCGCTCGACGACCGGACCCGGCCGCTCTTCACGGACGAGAGCCTCGGACGCTTCCGCGCGTGCGCGTTCGGCTTCTACGATCCCGACATCTACGCGAAGGGGCGACTGGTCACCGTCGTCGGCACGATCGACAGCGAGACGACCGAGCAGTTCCAGGAGTACGACCTGCGGATTCCCGTCGTCGCGGCGGAGGCGGTCCACCTCTGGCCACCGCTGCAATACGTCTACGGACCGCCCTACGGCTATCCGTACGGACCCTGGGGATACGGGGCGTGGCCCTACCATGGTGGGTGGGGCTACCCGTACGGTGGCCCGTACCTCGGCTTCTCGTACGGCTGGCCGTACGCGTTCGGCTACCCGTGGATCTTCCCGTGAGCCTCGAGCGCGATTCGGACGCGATTTGCCTCACTCCGGGTCGCCGGGTAATCCCTCGGACGTTGCTTCTTCGCACCGCCGTCGTCGCGATCGCCGCTCTCTGCCTCGGAGCCTGCGAGCGGCGCCCTCCCAACCCACTGGGAGTCGAGGACGCGAGCCTCGTCCTGATCGTCCTCGACGCGGGCAACGCGGGCCACGTCGGCGCCTACGGCTATCCCGTGAATACGACGCCGCGGATCGACGCGCTCGCGAAGCGCGGCGTCCTCTTCGAGAGGACGTACAGCCAGGCCGCGACGACGTTCCCGAGCGTCCCCTCGTTCCTCTCCGGACTCTATCCGCAGACGATCGCGCGGCGCGTGTCCGACGGAAGCACCGCCGACAAGCCGACGGTGAAGCGAATCGTTCGCGGCCTCGTCGATCCCGACAATCCCGGCCGGCCGCGCTACCTCGCCGAGGCGTTCGCGGACGCCGGATTCAAGACGGCCGCGTTCTCCGAGAACCCGCTCGTCGCGGGAGGAATTGGGCTCGACATCGGCTTCGAGGAGTTCCAGTCCCACTTCCAGGACGATCCGCCGCCGAAGGAAGCGGTCCGGCGGACGGAGCGCCTGATCAGCGAAGCGCAGAAGTGGCTCGGCACGGTCGGAGACCGGCCGTTCTTCCTCTACCTCCATCTCCTGCGTCCGCACGCGCCCTACTGGCCGCCGGAGCGGATCCTGGAGGAGTTCCGCCCACCGAAGTACGCAGGCCGTCTGCAGCCCGACGAGAAGGTGCTGCGACGCCTGAACCGCGGGCTCGAGCATGCGACGCCGGAGGAGCTCGCGTACATCGTCGCCCACTACGACGCGAACTATCGCTACGCCGACGAGCTCGTCGGACGCATCGAGGACACGCTTGCGGAGCTCGGCCTGTCGAACCGCACGATGATCGTCGTCACCGCGGACCACGGCGAAGCCTTCAACGAGCACGGCCAGTACATGCACCACTCGACGGCGTACGACGAGATGATCCAGGTGCCGCTCGTCTTCGCGCCGCCGGCCGGCGCGACGCTCGGAACCGGACGCATCTCCGAGCCCGTCGCCCTGATCGACTTGGCACCCACCGTCGCGGAGCTCTTCGGTCTCGAGCTTCCCGGCGTCGACGGCGAGAGCCTCGTCGCGAGCCTGCGCTCCCCGACGACGGCGCCGAAGCGACGCCTCCTCTTCACCGAGGCCGGCGACGTCGTCGCGGTGATCGACGGCAAGCAGAAGTTCATCTTGAACCGGTCCGCCGTGCCGCCGTACCAGAACATGGCCGCGCTCTATGACCTCGAGAAGGACCCCGACGAGCGCGTGAACCTCGTCGCCGAGAACCCGGAGACCGTGCGACGGCTCGGCGGCGCGGCGCAGCGGTTCCTCGGCACGACACCCGTCGACTACCGGATCCAGAACGCGGCGAAGGCGTTCGACCCGAAGATCCAGGGGCAGCTCGAAGCGCTCGGCTACATCGACGCTCCGGAGCCCGAAGCGAGCCCGCGCTAGCGCTAGCCGCCGATCACGCCGCGCGCGCGGAGCCCTTCGACTTCGCCCGGCGCGAGCCCCGCCTCGCGCAGGACCTCGTCCGTGTGCTCGCCGTGCAGCGGCGGACGGCGCGCGAAGCCGCCCGGCGTCGCGGAGAGCTTCACTGGAAGCCCCGTCGTGCGGATCGTGCCGCGCACTGGATGCGGCAGCTCGACGAGCATCTCGCGCGCGAGCACCTGCGGGTCCGAGAAGACCTGCTCGAGATCGAGCACGGGTCCGCAGGGCACGCCGGCGGCGTTGATCCGGCGGACCCACTCGTCGACGCCGGCTACGGCGAGCACGGTTTCGATCTCCGCCGTCAGCGCGGCGCGGTTCTGCACGCGGAGCAGCACGTTCGCGAAACGAGCGTCCTCGAGCCAGTCGGGACGTCCGAGCTCACGCGCGAGCTTCGCCCACATCGCGTCGTTCCCGGCGGCGACGTTCACCCAGCCGTCGCGGGTGCGGAAGCGCCCGTACGGCGACGAGAGCGGATGATGCTGTCCGGCCGGGCCCGGAGCGCGTCCCGACTCGAAGTACATCCCGGCGCCCCACGAGAGGATCCCGATCATCGCCTCGAGGAGTGACGTGTGGACGATCTGGCCCTTGCCGGTGCGCTCGCGCGCGAGGAGAGCGAGCTGGATCCCCTGCGAAGCGAAGACGCCCGCCATCAGGTCCGCGATCGCGATTCCCGCGCGCGTCGGGCCGCTCTCGGGCGTTCCGGTCAAGCTCATGAAGCCGCTCATCCCCTGCGCGATCTGATCGAACCCGGGACGGTCGCGGTACGGGCCGTCCGCGCCGAAGCCGGAGATCCCGCAGTAGACGAGTCGCGGGAAGCGCTCGAGGAGCGACTCCGCACCGAGCCCGAGCTCCTCCATCACGCCGGGGCGGAAGTTCTCGATCAGCACGTCGAACGACGGCAGGAGCCGCAGGAGGAGCTCAATCCCCTCCGGCTTCTTCACGTCGACCGTGATCGAGCGCTTGCCGCGATTCGCGGAGAGGAAGAAGTAGTTGTCCGGCGCGTCGCCGGGACCGCGGAGCTCGCGGCCGTGCGGCGACTCGACCTTGACGACGTCGGCGCCGTAGTCGGCGAGCAGCATCGAGGCGAAGGGCCCCGCGAGATAGCGCGTGAGGTCGAGGACGCGAATGCCCGCGAGCGGCGGCGCCATCGTCACGCGCTCCTCAGGAGCCGCGGAACTGCGGCGATCGCTTCTCGAGGAAGGCGCGCACGCCCTCCGCATAGTCGTCGCTCGCGTAGCAGGCTGCGATCGCCTGCTCGAGCGCAGCGCGGTCGCGCTCCGCAGGCGGAAGCGCGATCTCGCGGAAGGAGAGCTTCGCGCTCCGGAGCGTCAGCGGCGCGTTCGAAGCGATCTGCGCCGCGACCTTCCGCACGTAGGGCTCGAGCTCCGCCTTCGGAAGGAGCTCGTTGACGAGACCGAGCCGCAGCGCGTTCTTCGCGTCGAATCGGCGCGCGGTGAAGAAGATCTCCTTCGCCGAAGGAAGGCCGACGACGCGCGCGAGCGTCTCGAGGCCGCCCGTCGCGTAGCCGAGGCCGAGGCGCGCCGCCGGGATCGCGAAGACCGCGTCGTCGGCGCAGTAGCGGAGGTCCGCGGTCAGCGACAGCGCGCAGCCGCCGCCGACGCAGAACCCGTGGATCATCGCGATCACCGGCTTGCGGATGTTCGACAGCGCGAGGAACGCGTGCGCGTTGTCGTCGTCGTAGCTGCGCGAGGATTCACCCGAGCGGAGCTGCTCGAACTCGGAGATGTCGGCGCCGGAGACGAACGCCGTCTCGCCCGCGCCGCGCAGGAGGACGACGCGGACCTCCGGATCGGCGTCGAGCTCGCGCGCCGCCCCCGGGATCGCACGCCACATGTCGTTCGTGATCGCGTTCCGGCGCTCGAGATGGTCGAACACGATCCACCCGAGGCCGTCGCCCTTCTCCACGCGCACTCGTCCAGCCATGGGCGGCGAGCCTAGCCTGCATTTCTCACCAGATCCCTACTGCGGCGGCCGATAGCACCGAATCTTCGCGAGCTTCTCCCTCCGGGCTCCTCGACGTACTGTTCAAGTACGCCTGCGTCGCCCTCCGGTCCGA